>JAEZPW010000246.1 GCA_023441255.1 Acidobacteriota bacterium | reverse complement strand
ATTCGGATGTGAACGTTCTGCCGTATACGCCAGGAGTAGGCTACGCGGCGACGCCGACGCTCCTGTACGCGTTGACCATTGAGAATCCTGCGCCTTACGGCAACGCTATCAACGGCGTGGCTGTGGGCGCAAACGGTACGGTGTACTTCGCGGACCACAGCGGCATCTATGCTTTCCTGAACAACGGGGGAGTGTTGGATCAGGCGACCGTCGCCGCCAGCACCTACATGGTGACTTCGGTGGGCGGCAAGGCCATAGCGATTGATCTCAACGGAGATCTCTATGCGGCCAACTACACCAGTGCTCTGGGTTCGGCTGGCGACGCAATTGCGAAATTCACAACCAACAGCGTCGTGGTGCCGAAATCCGCCATCGGGACTGCTTCGCCGAACGCAACAACCAATCCTGTCACTACGATCCTGAATGGGACGACCTGCACCGCAACTCCCCCAGCTGCGGTGACGTTCGCCCTTGATGCGGCTTCAACCGTAACGGCCGCTGCTGAAACGACCGGCAATTGCGGTGCGACCCTGGTTGGCGGCGCGGCCTTCGCAACCACGGTGAGCGTCACGCCGGCAGCTCCGGGAATCAACGCCGCATCGCTGACAGCAACGGATTCGGCCAGTAATGCCACTGAATTCACTGCAACCGGCTCCGCTGCGGCGGGAACTGCCACCCAGACGATCACGTTCACGAATCCTGGACCGCAGGCGAACGGAACCTCGATTGCGCTTTCCGCAACCGCCGATTCCGGCTTGCCGGTCAGCTTCGATTCGCAAACCACGGACGTTTGCACCGTGACTGGTACCCAGGCCTCATTCATTGCGGTTGGCACGTGCACGATCGAGGCAACCCAGCTTGGTGATAACACTTACGGGGCAGCAACGCCGGTTGTGCAGAGCTTTACGATCAACGGGCCTGCGGCCACGCCGACGTTTTCGCCGGTAGCCGGCACCTACGACACTAACCAGACCGTCACCATCTCCGACGCGACTGCCGGAGCGGTGATCCACTACACCACCGATGGCTCGACGCCCACGGCCAGTTCGAGCGTCTACACTCAGCCGATCACCGTTGCGGTAACCACGACCGTCAAGGCGATTGCTATCGCTTCCCACTATCAGGACAGCGCAGTTGCGTCGGGGGCCTTCACCATCACGCCGGGCTTTGGATTCAGTGCCTCGGCCAACTCGGTCTCCGTCGCAACGGGTACTCCCGGAACCGTGACGTTGACCGTCAATCGCATTGGCGGTTTCAACGAGTCTGTCTGGTTCGCCTGCTCCGGCCTGCCGGCGGGGTTTGTATGCAACTTCTCGCCTACCGCAGTTATGGCGTCCGAGGCCACCACTGCCAGCACAACGCTGACGATCAGCAGGCAGGTGTCGGTATTCGCGAAGATGACAAACGTCTCTCGTTCAATCTTCGCGTCCATGATGCTGTGCTTCCCGCTGGGATTCGTTGCACTCGGAACGCGTCGTCGCCGCCTGCAGATGCTCATGGTTCTGGCGCTGACGGTAGCTGCAATCGCCATGTTCGTCGGGTGCGGCGGCAACTCGTCGTCGACGCCTAGCACTCAACCTGTCAACGCCAACATTACGGTAACCGCGCGATCCGGTGTGCAGTTCCACTCGGTAACGCTTACGTTGACCTCTAAGTAAGTGCTCGTCAGACCCGTGCAAAACAATGGGCCTCTTTCCTTTAGGAAGGAGGCCCTGCTTTTTGTAGCGACTTCCGCTCGCCGCGTTTTCACCTGGCCAATGCAACTACACGACGTAACTTACTCTGATCAGCGGCAAAGGTCATCGAAGTGTGGCTGCGGTAGCGCGTGCTGCGGCGGATTCAGACCGCGTTTCCACATAACGCCCTCAAGGTTGTCAGGCCCGGGTGGTAGATGAAGATCGGTGTCCTGCTTGTAAAAGTCGTCGCCCTCCGCTTCCTCGAGCTCGACGAATTCGAATCCCTTGGCGCGGTAAAGGTCAAGCAGGCGGGGCAGCATCCTGGCATCGAATGCGCCGATGTGCATCAGCAATACATACGGGATATCACGACCGTAGAGGTCGTGCGAGATAGTTCGGTAGTACGTGATGCTCTCATCGGCAGCCGCCATAAAAGTGGTTTCCAGCAGAGCAATCGATTTCGTGTCGCCTTTGGCACTGCATCGGGCATAGGGCTCGTTGTAGAGGTAATCCGCAAAGCTCATGGTCGTGCCGCCGATTTTGTAGCCGCGATCCAGCAGAAAGGCCCTGATTCCGGCCTGCTTCTCTGGAGTGTCGCCCTGAGCGAGGAACGGGAACCTGAACCAGTGCCAGTTTTTATCACTTGTGAGCTTTTTCAGTACGGATTCGTTTCGCGTGACGTCGGTTTCGAAATCCGTCAAAGCAAGCTGGTTCAAGTTTGGATGCGACCAGGTGTGATTGCCGAGCAAATTACCGGCATCGCGCCACATTACCAGGACGGACTCGTCAGCAGGCTGGCGTTCAAGCAGAACACCGTTCACGAAACCGTATGTCGGCGGTACATGTGCCTGTTTCAGTGCCGCGATCACCTTTGACACCACTCCAGTTCGGGTCTCCCCCGGAGGCAATGTTCCATGGGCAGGCAAGTCGTCGAAGGTAATCGCGATTTGCAGCTTGTCATGCGAACCGCGGAGTTGCGATCCGGAAGTCTTACTTTGAGCCAAGCACAACTCCACGTTCGAGACCAGGGCCAGCAGTCCAAAGACGAGAAGAAACGGATTATTTCGTGTCATCGGACCAGAATCTACCACCTCAATGCATATTTCAGAACTGAATTTGAGCGTGTCGGCGCGCGACCTTCTCCCGCCTGCTTTTTGGGGAAAACGCCGCTTTGATTGGGGTACGGCCGGGTCGCAAAGTCGTTGACATCACGGGGGCAAAGGAGGAAAGTGAGCTTTGACTCCGTAAAGCTGGCCGGATGGTGCACCTCGCATGCATATCCGCGCCGCATCAGATCGCAGCGCGTAAAAGTCAGATGGGATATCCACAACTCGACATTGCTAATAAAACTGCAGTCATCATTGGCGGCACGTCAGGAATTGGCTTGACGCTTGCCATGGGCATGGCGCAGGCCGGCGCTAATGTCGTCCCCACCGGCCGCCGTCGCGAACTCATTGAGCAGGCTTGCGCCGAGATTAACGCGATGGGGCGACGCTCTTTGCAACAAGCTTGCGACGTAACAGATCGTGCCAGTCTGGAATCACTACTCGACTCAGTTGTCCGAGAATTCGGCAGCGTCGACATCCTGGTCAACTGTGCTGGGCGCAGCAAACGGCGGCCGACACTAGACGTCCCAGAGGACGAGTGGAATCACATAGTCGAAACGAATCTGAACGGAACGCTGCGAGCCTGCCAGGTTTTTGGTCGCCACATGATAGAGCGGCGCTACGGGCGCATCATCAACATCGCCTCACTAACCAGTTACGTCGCGTTCTATGAAGTAGCTGCTTACGCGGCCAGCAAAGCTGCCGTTTACTCTCTCACGCAATCGCTTGCGGTCGAGTGGGCACGGCACGGCGTTTGCGTGAATGCGATTGCGCCAGGAGTTTTTCGGACGAGCCTTAATGCTGCATTGATCGATGGCACGCCGCGCGGCCAGGAGTTGCTGTTACGTACTCCGATGCGACGGTTCGGAAACCTGCAGGAACTGGTCGGAGCAGCTATTTTTCTCGCCTCCGATGCCGCAAGTTTTGTAACCGGACAGACCATCGTTGTCGATGGCGGCTTTTTGGCGAGTGGCGTCAACCAATAACTCATCAACAGGGTGCGTCTTATTCTCCGCAATTTTGGACACCGGTTACACCGATAACATGAAAATAGTCGACGCCAAAGTGATCATTTGCAGCCCCGGTCGAAATTTTGTGACCGTGAAAATTTTCACGGAAGACGGCCTGTACGGGCTTGGGGATGCTACCCTCAACGGCCGCGAACTCGCGGTTGCGGCTTATCTGACCGATCATATCCTTCCGTTGCTGATCGGGCGTGATGCTCGACGCATAGAAGACATCTGGCAGTACCTCTACAAAGGAGCTTATTGGCGCCGTGGGCCAGTTACTATGTCGGCGATTTCTGCCGTTGACGCGGCCCTCTGGGATATCAAGGCTAAAGCAGCGAACATGCCCCTGTACCAGATGCTCGGGGGCGCCTCTCGTGAAGCTGTGCTTGTATATGGTCATGCCAGTGGTCTCGGCATCGACGAAACCGTCAAGGCGGTCGCACACTACATCGATTTGGGGTACAGGGCCATTCGCGCCCAATCAGGCATTCCCGGACTGAAGAGCACCTACGGCGTTGGGCGCGGTGGAATGTTTTACGAGCCTGCTGAAAAAGATGCGCCGCCTGAGAATGTCTGGAGCAGCGAACTCTACATGAACTTTGTTCCCACGCTGTTCGCGCGGCTTCGTAACGAGTTCGGCCCGGACATTCACCTGTTGCACGACTGCCATCATCGGCTCACGCCCATCGAAGCAGCTCGCGTTGGCAAAAGCCTCGAGCCCTACCATCTATTCTGGATGGAAGATCCGACTCCGGCCGAACTGCAGGAGAGTTTCCGCCTTATCCGCCAGCACACCACCACTCCGCTCGCGGTAGGGGAGGTCTTTAATACGATCCACGACTGTCAACAGCTCATCCAGGAACAGCTGATTGACTACATTCGTACAACGGTCGTCCATGCGGGTGGCATTACGCACCTGAAGAAGATCGCTGCGCTGGCGGAGATGTACCACGTGCGTACGGGTTCGCATGGCGCTACCGACTTGAGCCCGGTGTGCATGGCGGCGGCACTGCATTTCGACCTCAGCGTTCACAACTTCGGCATTCAGGAGTACATGCGACACTCCCCCGAAACCGACGCGGTATTCCCGCATGCATACACGTTCGAGAACGGATTCATGCATCCGGGTGATAGACCTGGCTTGGGTGTTGATATCGATGAAGCGCTCGCGGCGAAGTATCCATATCATCGTGCCTACCTGCCAGTAAACCGTAAGCTCGACGGAACTATGCATAGCTGGTAGGCCACGCGCGGCCGCAGGCCGACTTTGTGCGATACCGTCAGCGCGGCGGCACAGATATCTTCATCGCAGCACCGTGCTACGAGTTCGCAGCAGCAAGTGAATGACAAATCGGCAAAAAGGGGTCATACGGATATGCGACCGTTCATTCATGTAGACTTTTTGCTGCACACCGCGACAGCCAGGAAGCTGTTTCACGCCTATGCCGCTCGGCAGCCGATACTGGACTACCACTGTCATTTGTCGCCCGTCGACATTGCGACCAACCGCCGCTTCAACGACTTGTTCGAGATCTGGCTTGAAGGTGATCACTACAAATGGCGCGGGATGAGGGCCAACGGCATTGACGAGCGTTTCTGTACCGGGAATGCCGATCATTATGAGAAGTTCATGGCCTGGGCACGCACCGTGCCGTCCACATTGCGCAACCCGTTATACCACTGGACGCACCTTGAATTGAGCCGCTACTTTGGAATTACCGACCTGCTGAACGAAAGCACCGCCAAAAGGGTATGGGAAGCCGCGAACGCGCAGCTTTGTTCCGCTGACCTCAGTGCTCAGGGCATACTTCGCAAATTCGGTGTTGCTGCCGTCTGCACAACAGACGATCCGACGGACGATCTTGCCGCACACAAGTGCATCGCAGCACAGACCCTTACCACTCGTGTTTACCCCACGTTTCGCCCCGACATGGCACTTCGGGTGAACGAACCTGATATCTTCAACCGCTGGGCTGACAAACTCGCGGCGGCCAGCAATCACGAACTAAGGAACTTCGCTGACTTCTTGTCGTCGCTCAAGCAACGGCACGACTACTTTCACGATATCGGTTGCCGTCTGTCCGACCATGGCCTCAGTCACTGCTACGCTGACTTTTGTTCTGAAGCAACAGCGGCACGCATTTTCGAAAAGGTTCGCTCGGGCAATGCGGCCAGCCTCGACGAGCAATCTCAGTTCGCTTCGTTCATGATGGTTTTCTTCGCCATCCTCGATGCGGAAAGAGGCTGGACGAAGCAACTGCATCTCGGTCCAAGGCGAAACAACAACACTCAAATGCTGCGGCAAGTTGGCCCAGACACTGGCTTCGACTCCATCGGCGACTGGCCGCAGGCTGGACCACTGGCGGCATACCTCGATCGCCTTGTGCAAGAGAACGCCTTACCGAAGATGATTGTTTACAACCTCAACCCGGCCGACAACTACGTCTTCGCTACCATGATCGGCAACTTTCAGGATGGCACGATGGCCGGCAAGGTACAGTTCGGCAGCGGTTGGTGGTTCCTCGATCAGAAGGAAGGGATCGAGTGGCAGCTCAACGCGCTCTCCAATGCAGGACTGCTGTCTGGATTTATCGGGATGCTCACCGATTCGCGTTCTTTCATGTCCTTTACGCGCCACGAATACTTTCGGCGCGTGCTGTGCAACCTGATCGGAGCTGAGGTCGAGCGCGGAGAATTGCCTGATGACGAGCAGTTGTTGGGGACGATGATTCGCAACATATGCTTCGACAATGCAAAGCGGTACTTTGGCCTCGAACTGTCAGACGATAACACCTCGATTCGGAACAAACATCGATGATGGCGAACGAAGGCATGAAAGACAGATCGGTTATCGCCGTAGCTCAGGCCTCAAACAGCGGTCAGGCCACTCCGAAACCGGTTCAGCGCCCCGGCAACTATCGGTGGAAGATCTGCGCACTTCTCTTTTTCGCCACCACCATCAACTACGTGGACCGCGCCGTGCTTGGGATACTTGCGCCTTCGTTGCAGAAGAGCATTGGCTGGAACGAAGCGCAGTATGGCTACATCGTGATGTCGTTCATGGCGGCCTATGCCATTGGAACGCTGCTGGTAGGGCGCCTCATAGACCTGATCGGCACGCGTCTCGGCTACGCACTGTCTATTATCGTGTGGAGTCTCTCCGCGATGGGACACTCCCTTGTGCGCTCCGTTAGCGGGTTCATGTGCGCGCGTTTTGCGCTAGGTCTAGGAGAGTCCGGCGGGTTCCCGGCGGGGATCAAAACGGTCGCTGAGTGGTTCCCGCAAAAAGAACGTGCTCTCGCCACCGGGATCTTCAATTCTGGAACGAACCTCGGCGCAACCATCGCGCCGCTCGTAGTTCCGTGGATCGCGCTGAAGCTCGGTTGGCAGGCCGCCTTCCTTTTCACCGGACTGTTCAGTGCGGCTTGGCTGGTACTGTGGCTTTCAACTTATCGCAAGCCGCAGGAACATCCGATGTTGTCCCCCTCGGAACTCTCGTACATAAATGCCGAGCCGCGGGAGCCTGCAACGAAGCTGCCCTGGGCCAGGCTGCTCGGCTACCGGCAGACATGGGCTATCGTTATCGGTAAAGCCATGTCTGACCCGGTCTGGTTCTTCCTCTTGTTCTGGCTGCCCAAGTTCTTCAACTCACGCTTCGGACTCACGGCCCAGCAGTTCGCGCTGCCGCTCATCATTATTTATAACGTGGCTGCGGCAGGCAGCATTGTAGGCGGTTGGCTTCCGGCGAAGTTCCTGCAACGAGGGTACACCGTCAACAGCGCCCGGAAGCTGACGATGCTGTTGTGCGCGGTTGCATGGCTTCCCATGATCCTCATGGGGGCGGTCCACAACTTATGGCTGGCTGTCGCGTTGATCGGGCTTGCGGCGGCGGCACATCAGGGATGGTCGGCGAATCTGTTTACGCTCGCCTCCGACATGTTCCCGCGCCGCGCTGTCGCGTCCGTTTCCGGCATGGGACTGTTCGGTGGCTCCTCCGCGAGTATCTTCGTCTCACTCACTATCGGACTCGTCTTGCAGCTAACTGGCAGCAACTATGTACCGCTGTTCGTGGCTGCCGGTTCAGCCTATTTGCTGGCGTTGGCCGTTATTCATTCGTTTTCGCCCCGGCTGCTCCCGGCCGATATGAAATAGGAGCGACGCCCGAATGTTCCGTCCGCGCCCTTCATCGCCTCTATCTTCGATCACATTCTGGGTGCTGGTGCTGTCCGCTACCGCCGCTCTGGCTCAGGCCGCTCCCGCGCGCGGCCAAGCCGTTCGAACTCGCGCTGACGAACCCTCTCCGCGCCACGATCAGAACTCGTTCATCGCTCACTCCGATCTGCTGAAAAAAGTTCAGGCCGGCCGCATTGACATCTACTTTGAGGGCGACTCAATAACTCGGCGCTGGGGCGCGACAGATTATCCCAGCCTTCTCGCCAACTGGAAACAGAACTTCTTTGGTTGGAACGCAGCTGATTTCGGCTGGGGCGGCGACACGACGCAGAACATACTCTGGCGTCTCGATAACGGCGAGTTGGACGGTATCAACCCGAAGGTGATCGTGTTGCTTGCCGGCACCAACAATGTGGGCACGGCTGACCTGCGGGAAGGTGACGACGCTATCGCCTCGGACGTCGTCCGCGGTATTCGAGCGATCATGCACCTCATGCAGACCAAAGCACCCGGGGCGACCATCATCGTTACGGGTCTGTTTCCGCGCAACGACAACATGGCGTTCATGCCGATCATCAACAAGATTAATGCCGACTTGGCAAAACTCGCTCACGGCGAGAAGATTCGCTACCTGAACATCAACGACAAGCTGGCGGATTCCGAAGGCAAGTTGTTCGACGGCATGATGGACCCCAACGACAAACTGCACCCGACGGTACTGACCTACCAGATCTGGGCGGATGCTCTGAAGCCGATCTTCACCGAACTGCTCGGGCCTCCTGCCCGAGAAGACCACGCGCCGCCGCCAACCGGCGACCCTGGCGCGCGGCATTGAACCTTTCCGACGCAGTTGGCGAAATCGAATCGCCGCTCCGTTGTTCAGCTTCCGAACTCTTGCTGGTACTCCTGCCAGCGCCGTTTTACGTCGCTCATGATCTGTTGGTACTCCGGGTCGTGCCGCAATGAATTCCAATTCTTGTCGCGCTCAAACCACGGATAGTTTTGATTGCCCAGTTCAACGGCGCGGCGAAGAAATGCCAGGGCCTGCTCTCTTTCGCCGAGCAATGCATAGATTCCGCCCATCCAGTAAAGGCCATCGCCATCGATCAAGTCGTCGGCACGATATCGCAGGATCACCGCTGGTATCTTGTTCCTCTCTCCACGCGAGGCATAGAGGAAGCCTGCGAGCATTCGTGCAACGTCGTCATCAGTGTCGCCGCTCAGTTCGTTGGCGCGCTGAATGTAAGGGATTGCTTCGTCGGTCTTGCCCTGGTAATACAGAAATTCAGCCAAATACGCCATGAGCTTGAACTGGTTCGGATATGTTTCCAGAGCGCTTCGGACCTCTTTTTCGGCCTCCCGGGGGCGCCCCAGGTAAAGTAGCATCCGGGCGTGCATCCAGAAGATTCTGGCATTGTTCGGATTCAAGTCACGGCTGTGGCGATACGCGGCTTCCGCTTGCTCGTCCAGACCGGAGTAGTGATACACGTACCCGAGCAGGTCCCACGCTCTTTCGACGTTCGGGCCAACCACCACGGCGTGACGCAGAATTCGTATGGCTTCCGCGTTTCGCCCCTTCTCGGTCAGGGCTCCTCCAAGAGCAAGGGCAGCTTCAAGGGAACGCGGATTCAACTCGAGCGCCCGTCTGGCCGCTTGTATCCCAAGGCTTAGGTTCTTGTCCCCATTGCGATTGAAGTTCGCCGCTTCAAACGTGTGCAGCTGCGAAAGGAGCGCATACCCTTCCGCGAAACTGGGGTCTCTGGTAACCGCTTCTCTCATCAATCGCTCGCCTTCGTGCAGGCTGTCGACAGTAGAGTGCATCGCATAATCGTTCCATGCGGTGCGAGCTTGGACATAGAGGTTATAAGCCTCGGGCGAACTCGTGATCGGGGCACTCAACGAGGCCTGCTCGTCTCCGGACAGTTGCACGCTCAATCCTTGTACAACCTTCTGTGCCACCTCGTCCTGGAACTTCAACATGTCTGTCGCACTTAAGTCGTATGTGCCGGCCCAGCGCGCCGTTCCTGTTTTCGGATCGACCATCTGCACGGACACGCGTGTCAAGCCTGCGGTGGGCTGATACGTGCCGGTCACCACGCTGTCTACCTGCAATTCTTTTCCAGCCTGCCCGGGATCTTCTCCGCTCTCGGCGTATTTCAGTACGGAGTTTGTCGGTCGCACCGCCAGGTTGTGCAGCGTCGCAAGCCGACTGATGATGGCGTCGGCCATGCCAACCCCCCAATCCGCCTGGCCATTCTTCGCACCAGAAATGTTGCGGAAAGGCAGCACGGCCACCCTTCGCACCTGAGGGGCACTCTCAGCCTGAATCGAGCTGTTTGCTGGCTGCCATTTCCTCGCCGCAATCGCAACCGTGAGCGCAAGAACGGTCAGCAGTAGAACGCCCATCAGAGCCCACTTCATCTTGCCGCGCAGCGTGATTCTGTGTTGCACACCTGCTGCGGCGGAACCAGAATCGATGCCCGAATCGATCACGCGCTTTAATCGCTTCAGGTCGGCCCGCATGTCCGCAGCGTGCTGGTACCGGGTGTCTCGGTCCTTCTCCAGGGCCGTGTTGATGATTCGCTCTATCTCGGCAGGTAAATCTGGGTTCAGGCGTAAGGGCGACGGAGGATGCTTGTGCAGGATGCCGTCGAAGATCGCCGCAGCCGTCTCGCCTCGGAAGGGGACAATGCCGGTGCACATTTCGTACAGCACCGCTCCGAAGGAGAACAGGTCGGAGCGCTCGTCGACCTCTTTCCCCAGAGCCTGTTCAGGAGACATGTAGGCCACCGTTCCCACTGTTGAACCGGGATCGGTCAGGTGCTCGTCAGCTATAGCTACGGTGGCCGTTCCAAGCGAATCAGAGACGGTCTTTCGCTGCGGCAGCGGTTTCGCCAGCCCAAAGTCGAGCAGCTTGGCGTGGCCACGTGACGTCACAAGTATGTTTGTCGGCTTGATATCACGATGAACAATGCCGTGCGAATGGGCTGCGTCAAGTGCATCCGCTATCTCGATGCTCAACTCAAGAATCTGCGATAACTCGATCTGGCCGTCTGCAACCTGCCTCTTCAGGGTTGTACCTTCCAGCAACTCCATTGCGATGAAAGTTTCTCCTTCACCTTCGCCGATTTCGAATATGTTGCAGATATTCGGATGGCTCAGCGCGGAGGCCGATCGAGCTTCACGTTGAAATCTCTCCAACGCTTGCGGGTCCTTGGACAGGCCCTCGGGCAGAAACTTCAGCGCTACGTGCCGACCTAGCTTCAGATCCTCGGCTTCGTACACCACACCCATGCCGCCAACACCCAGTTCCTTGAGGATGCGGTAATGGGAAATCGTCCGGTCAATCACGGCAAAACACCTTGGCGCTCACCGCCGTTTGCTGAACACTGATGTATGGTCATACACGCTCGCAGTCGAATCGAAGCCAACCAACGCGCGCCTGGCTCTCACACTAAGATTTCAACCCCGCAGTTTCAGCTGCGATCCGTGCGATGGAAGACCAGTCCGCATCCGACATGCCGTTTGCAATGCCAGACAAAAACCGGTCCCGCACAACGCTTGCAAATGGCATTGGCACTGCCGCTTCTTCGGCCGCCTCCAGCGCGAGTCGCACATCTTTCAACTCCAATGAAAGGCGAAAGCCTGCAGGTTCGTACTTTTCGCTCGCGATGATGCCGCCGTATGTGCGATAAACGGGAGCGTCGAACAGGGAATTGGTCAAGACATCCAGAAATACCGCAGGCGGAACGTGGTGCTTTCGAAGCAACGCGAAAGCCTCTCCCAGCGTTTCAATTATGGACATGATCAAAAAATTGCCGCCCAGTTTGACCGCGTTCGCCATGTACGGCCTTTCGCCCACGTGAAAGGTCTTCTGCGCCATCGCTTCGAATATCGGTCGCAGCCTCTCTACATCCTTGCCGTTTCCTGCCGCCACTACGAACAGCTTTGCTGCCTGCGCCGCTTCCGGCCTCCCAAACACCGGCGCTGACACGAAGGACTGATGACGTTCGGCATGCGCTGCGGTGAGACGCTCTGCGAGCGCGACACTGATCGTGCTCATCGAGACGTGTATCGAACCTTCGGGCAGTGCGGCTGCTATTCCATTCTCGCCAAACACGACCTGCTCGACGGCCGTGTCGTCCGCCAACATGGTGATCACAACTTCTGCTTGAGCGGCTTGCGCGGGAGTAGCAGTCACCTGTGCGCCTTCGATTGCCTCAGCACGGTGCCGGCTGCGGTTGTAAACCACAACAGAATACCCGGCTCGTACCAGGTTAAGAGACATCGGCCGCCCCATGTTGCCGAGCCCGATGAACCCAATCCTCATATGCACCCCAATCTGACCATCGCGTTTTCGATGCTCGAGGGGGGCGGTTGGCTGAACTTCATCACACAAGGAAACTCCAGAAAGAGAGCAACCGTTCGGCAGCGCTGGCATCTACCACGTTGAGATTCGCATATGGCGGAAATTCTGCTCAACGCGGCTTGGGTGGTGATTTCGATCGGGATCTTTGTGAACCTGGCGAAGTCACAGCGGCCTGCGCGGTCTAGTGTTCTACAAGCCCTGCTCGCCGTAACCTGCGTCGTCGTTTTGCTTTTCCCGACTGTTTCCGCCACCGATGACCTGTTGTCAGTTCAGTTTCCTGCAGAAGACTGCAGCAGGGTGGTTAAAAAATTAAGGTCAGCCATTTCGTCTGCTCTGGATGTTGATACGCCGGCGACCACTGTTGCATTCTTCGATATCGAGCCAGATTGGTCGTTCGTGCCGTTGCTCGACACTGCCGCTGCACTCGAAGCTCGTGCTGTTCTCAGCCCGCTCGTTGCAGGCCGTGCTCCTCCCGCGTAGCAGTTTGTATGCGTGAAGTTTGAACCGAAGCCCCCGATGCAGTCTCGCATCCCGGACTCCGGTTCTAGCGAAACCTGTTACGCGCGCCGCGAAGTTTTATGCGGTGCATCCCCAGCCAATAGCCGACACCAACTGGAGCTCACGGCGCGCGTTCAGGTTTCGTGATCACCTGTACTTGAAGTACCCCAGGGCAGGCAAATACACCTGGGGCAATCGATCTTGAACCGAAGCCTCCCCGATGCGGGCTCGCATCCCGGACTCCGGTTCTGGCGAAACCTGTTGCGCGCGCCGCGAAGCTTTATGCGGTGCATCCCCAGCCCATAGCCGACACCGATTGGAGCTCACGGCGCGCGTTCAGGTTTCGTGATCACTTGTACCTAATTTGCCCCAGCGGCAATTGATGTCGGTAGGTCTTTCCGCTTCCAGCTCTCCCCCTGGTCGCCTGTTGGAAGGACCCGCCGGTCCGGCGGCGTGGCCGCACTCGAGGAGTGCGGCCACAGCCAGTCGAGGCCAGTTAGGAATGCCCGGCGTTACGCTGCTCTTACCAGTGCGCGAGTCTTCTCCTCTTCTATCCGGCGCAACATGGTTTCATCATCAGCGTACTTGAAGTAAGTCATACCGCGAATCTCGGCTTCGTGCTCTTCCGCCAGTGAAAGGTAACGCAAGTCTTCCTTTGTGACAGTTTGAACGCCCGCCCGATCCAGTCTTCGAAAAAGATCCTCCACGCTGATGTTGCTGCCGGTACCACCTACGGTCGAGAGATGATCCAGCACCTGGCCAGCTCCGACCTCCGCGTCATGACGCGCGATACCGACCAATCCTTCGCTTGCCCGACGCGCCCATCCCACAACATACGTGCCCGGCACCTTGCAGCCACGCTCAGGGTCAAAGACTTCATAAACCGGACGAGGATCACTCGGGTCCATCTGAGTTATATAGCCCTCATTCCCATACGGCAGACCAAGGCTCGGATCCTGAACATCGCCGATTGCGAAGATCATGGTATCGACCGGCAGTTCGAAGGTTCTTTCGGTCGACTTAGCGGAGGTACCGAACTCGCGTTGTACAAGGACGTTCTCGTTGAGCGTCAGCTTTTCGATCCGCCCATCTGCGCCGCTGTGGATCTCAGTGGGAGAGCACAAAAATCGAAATGTGAGGCGCGCGTGAGGCGAAGCCGCTTCAGAATGTTTCTTCAGCACGGCGAACGTCTCATCCATTACCTTTGACACGTCCTGCCCCACTGCGGCCAGCGGTTCCTTCACGCGTCTGAGTTCTTCGGCGAAGGCGTCTCGGCTGAGGAACTCCTGGATATGCTCAAATTCCTTGTCATCGAATTTCGCTTCAAAGGGACCGCGACGTGCGAGCACGATGACCTCTTCCGCCGCGTGTTTGGGATCGTCCACCAGGAGCCATCGAGCGATGTCCACCATTACGTTTCCCATCCCGACGATGGCCACTTTCTTACCAATGGAGAAATCCTGGCCGGCGAATGGAGGCAGGAGGTTGTAGTGGTAAACGAAATCTTTTGCAGAGTAGACGCCTCGCGCAGTCTCGCCGGGTAACCCGAGCTTCTTCGTTCCTTGTGCGCCGACAGCGAAAACCAACGCGGAGGGGCCCAACTCGCGGAGATCGTTAATGGTAAGAGAATACCCGTTGCCGACGGAGACGTGGCCGAAGTAGTGAACGTTCGGCAGGCTTAAAACCTTAGCGAATTGCTTTCTTAAGCCTACCTTCATCTTGTCCTTCACCGGATAAATGCCGTATTCGGCCAGTCCGCCTGGCTTGATATCCCGATTCAGTACGATTACCTGATGCCCGCCGAGGGCGATCTTCTGGGCGGCGAACAGTCCGGCAGGGCCTGCGCCCACTACAAAAACGGTCTTCATCCCACCTCCGGAAGATGTTGCGGGCGTGCTGCAGTCGGTCTCCCCGGCTGCGATTGCTAATTCGATGCGCCTACTCGGCTCATCGCACGAAAGAACACTTCACCACGACCCCAAATCCGGTTGAGACGCAATAGTCGTCGAAACAAATACCCTTGGACTTTTTCAGAAGATGACCTTTTCGGGGCAGGGAAAACGCAGGAGCGGGCGTTCTTCACAGCGATGTCAATCAGCGACTTCTGCCTCAGCCCACGGTTCGCGCCCGAGCCCTGCTGGATGAGCTTAGGTTCCGTAGGGGTGCGGAAGACTCAGCGCAAAGCGAACTGCTTTCTCTTGATGCACTTGGTCGGCCATGCACAAAGCAAGAAATCGAAGATTGCGGGCAACTTTTTGTGACCCTGTAAGGTGCTGTTCGTCATCTTAACTTGGAGCAGTGAGATTCGTGCCCGGAGGACGGATGGCCGCCCATCAAAGCTTTCAGCTTGGGCATAATCCCAACACGACTGGTAGGTATCATCGAAACGCGGTTTACCGCTTCGCGTTTTCTTTCCTCGTCACAGTTGCCGCCGCAGCGTTTGCATTGTATTTGTCTGCATCCAGCTCAGCTCCAACCCTGTTCCTGCTGCCGGCGGCAATTCTAGCTGCCACTTGGTTCGGGGGGAGATGGCCAGGACTGTTGTCGCTCGGCCTCAGCCTGGTCACATTCGCGCTGATTGTATCCATACCCAATCTGCATCCGGGCCGCCATTCCATCATCATGCAGGTGGCTTTTATCACAACGTCGGCCGTGGTTTGGGCCCTCGCTGCCATTGCGGATAAGTACATCCAAGAGCTCCGGCGCATGAATCTTCGCTTCGGGGGTGTGGTTCAGATCTCGGAAGACGCTATTATCAGCGTCGATGACCGGCAGATAATCACGCTGTTCAATCCCGGCGCTGAAAAGATTTTTGGCTACTCCCGAGACGAGGCTATTGGCAAGCCCCTCGACTCTCTCATCCCGGAAAGGTTTAGGGAGGCCCACCGTGCGCACGTGCACGTCTTCCTTAATTCGCCAGATAGTCTAAGAGCAATGGGTCAGAGGACCACAATCTTTGGCCAGCGCAAGGATGGCCGCGAATTTCCGGCCGAAGCTTCTATATCGAAGTTCGAAGCTGGTGGAGAAAAGGTTCTTACGGTTCGTCTGAGGGATGTGAGCGAAAAACAATTGGCCGAACGCGGCATGCGCGAACTCGCTGCAATTGTCAGGTGGTCCGACGACGCGATTGTGGGCGAGAATCTTGAAGGCGTCATAACGAGTTGGAATGGCGGCGCCGAAAAGATTTACGGCTATTCCGCGGAAGAGGTTATCGGCAAGCACGCATCTCTCTTGCTCCCTCCTGAACGCCACGATGAGGTCGCTCAGAACATCAGCCGTGCTCATGCTGGCGAGGGCTTCAGGATGGATACGACGCGTCTCGCCAAGGACGGCAGGCTTATAGACGTGTCTCTCACTGTCTCACCGATCAGAGACTCCAAGGGCGAAGTCGCAGGAATGTCAACCAGTGCCCGCGATATCTCAGAGCGCAAAAAGCTCGAAGAGCAGCTCCGGCAATCTCAAAAAATGGAGGCAATCGGACGCCTTGCCGGCGGAATCGCTCACGACTTCAACAACCTTCTGAGCATCATCGTGGGTTACACGTACGTTCTCCAAACAAGTCTTCCGGAGGACGACACGCTGCGGGGATCCGCACAACAGGTTATGCACGCGGCCGAGAAGGCCAGTGCCTTGACGCGGCAATTGCTTGCCTTCAGCCGTCGCCAGGTAATGCAGACCGAGGTCATCGACGTCAACGACATCCTCAGCAGCATGGAGAAGCTCTTGCCGCGATTAATCGGCGAGGACGTAGATCTGCGAGTCGTCCGGGCGCCTGATGTGCCTCACGTGAAAGCCGATCCAAGTCAAATCGAACAGGTCCTGATGAACCTGGTCGTGAATGCGCGTGATGCAATGCCAAACGGCGGAAAGCTTACCATCGAAACCGCCGACGTCTACTTCGATCCGCTGGAAGCAGCTCACCATGGCGTCAAACCGGGTCGGTACCTCCTTCTTGCTGTCAGCGACACTGGAATGGGGATGGATGCGCAGACCCGTTCGCAGATATTCGAGCCTTTCTTTACCACGAAAGAACCGGGGCGGGGAACTGGGCTGGGGCTCGCCACAGTTTATGGCATCGTCAGTCAGAGCAATGGTTACATCTGGGTCTACAGCGAACCGGGGCAGGGAAGCACCTTCAAAATCTATCTCCCGTCGACTGCCGCGGCAGCCGAGCCGTCGCGAATCTCCCATGGGCCCCAACTGTCCGTTGCCGGTTCAGAGACCATTTTGCTGGTCGAGGATGAGGAGAACCTGCGTACGCTCATTGAACAAGTGCTCACACGTCACGGCTACAAGGTCCTTGTGGCCGCCAACGGAGAAGAAGGACTCGCAACAGCCAGAGCGCACCAGGACGACATCCATTTGCTACTGACCGATGTAGTCATGCCACGTCTCGGGGGCAAGAATCTCGCAGACATCCTTTGCAGGGGGAATCCGGACCTCAGCGTCCTTTTCATGTCTGGGTACACGAACAATTCTCTCGACCATATCGGCGCCATGGAGCCGGGTACGTCATTCCTCCAGAAACCGTTTACGCCGGACGTTCTGCTCAGGAAAGTAAGAGAAGTGCTGAACTCGAACGTTCAACGCGTCTCCAAACGCCGAGCTGTATAGGCTGATCAGAGGTTTCGCGAGATGTTTTCGCACCGCCTGTTCCAAGTAGCTGCGGCAACCATTTTGGCCGTTTTATTTGAAACGACGTTGGCGCTGCCGCAAGTCGCTCGCGACCAACCCGATTTGGAGAAAGCGCGCGCGATTCTTTTCAGCTACCTCACCGGAAAGCAGCTTTCCGAAGCCATCACTTTCGGCGCGTCTGCAGTCGCTAAATGGCCGAACGACGCGGACCTCCAGCACTATCTGGGCATTGCCTATTTTCAGTCGGGTGATATCGAGCGAGCCGGGAGCAGCCTGCGTCGTGCGATCGAACTCAAGCCGCATGATGCAGACGCCCACTTCGACTATGCGCTGTTGCTGCTGCAGACCCGCGATTACGCCGCGGCCGCGAAGGAACTGGAGCAAAACATCCAGATAAGTCCAGGCAATGCGATGGCGCACCTGTTGCTCGGACGCGCGTATCAGAATTCGAACAGGTCCTTGCGGGCTGTCGAACAGTTCAAAGCCGCGCTGCGAACACAGCCGGACTTGCCGATGGGTCACTACCACCTGGGGTACGCTTTCGCCAGCCTCGGTCAGAACGAGAGCGCCATAACAGAATATGAGAAGGAAGTGAAAGCAGGGCACGGCAGTCCAGAAGTGCTGTATCAGCTTGGGAAGGTACAGAGCGAATTAGGTTCGTGGGACAGCGCCGTTTCTGTCCTGGCACAAGCGTCAGTTATGGATCCGTCCCGCGCGGAGATCTTCTACGAACTCGGCAAGGCTCTCAATCTATCCAACCGTCCGCAAGAAGCGAAAGTTGCCTTGCAGCGAGCCATCGCTCTTGATCCTGCCGGGCCCAGTGCCCACTACCAGATGGCACGGACACTGGAAAGACTCGGAGACCGCACGGGCGCTCGTCAGGAACTGCAGGCCTTCGAGCGCCTCAACCGCAACACGGTCCAGAGCGGCGGCATGGCCTCCGCGAGAAATCAGTGAACATCTCGTCCAAGTTGGTTTCCTTTCTGCTGTTGATCATACTGTTCATAGCTGGGCCCGGTATGTATTCGCAAGCGCGACCAGGGAAGCATACCCGAACCAGGGCAGCCTCCGAACGTGGATGGCTTACCTTGCAGGACATAACCCGCGCTGCGGGACTCAACTTTCACCTTACCTGCGGCACGCCTGACAAGCAGTGGATTATGGACTCTCTCTGCGGCGGCGTGGCCTTCTTTGACTATGACAATGACGGCTGGATGGACATTTTCCTCGTGAACGGTTCCACAGAACAAGACGTCTCGTCCGGCAGATGCAATGCGAGCAAACTCTACCGTAACAATCACGATGGCACATTCACGGACGTAACGGAGAAAGCCGGCCTGGCACACTGCCGATGGGGATTCGGCGTGGCCATAGGCGATTACGACAATGATGGATGGGAGGATATTTACGTCACGGATCTCAATGGTGGCGTTCTCTATCACAATAATCGGAACGGAACCTTCACCGATGTCACCGCCAAAGCCGGTGTCGATAACGGCGGGCTTTGGGGCACAAGCGCTGCTTTCGGTGATTACGACAACGACGGGTTGTTGGATCTCTACGTCGTCAATTACGTCAGCGGTCTCGACCATCTACCCTCGCTGGGCAGCTCCATCAATTGTCAGTACCGCGGCATACCGGTTTCTTGCGGACCCAGAGGTCTGAGCGGAGCGCGCGACCACCTGTACCACAACAATGGAGATGGGACGTTTACCGATGTCACGGTCAAACTCGGCATCGACCGTGATTCCTACTACGGACTTGGCGTCGTTTGGCTTGACTACGATAAAGATGGCTGCGAGGACATCTATGTTTCGAACGACTCTTCGCCGAGCCTGCTCTATCACAATGACTGCAAAGGCGGCTTCGAAGAGGTGGGAGTTGCTGCCGGCGTAGCCCTCAGCGCCGACGGCAAGCCGCAGGCCGGGATGGGCGTTGATTCCGCCGATTACGATGGCGATGGCTTGCCGGATATCGCTAAGATCAACTTCTCCGATGACGCCAACAATCTTTATCACAATGATGGCAACGGTCAGTTTACCGATATGGCGGGCCCCGGCGGCTTCGGCCCGGTAAGCATCCCGTTTCTTGGTTTCGGCGTCAGGTTTGTTGACTTGGACAACGACGGCTTCCCGGATATCTACGTGGCCAACGGTCATGTCAATCCGCAGGTAGACGGCCACGCTTTCGGCGTCAGTTATGCCCAGCGTCCGTTGCTGTTCCATAATCTGGGTAACGGAAAATTTGAGGAAGTCGGCAATAAGAGCGGTCCGGCGCTGAAGGTGCCGCGCGTCGGCCGAGGACTCGCAGTGGCGGACCTGAACAATGACGGAAGAGTAGCCATTCTGCAAACAAACCTCGATGCAGGGCCATTGCTCCTGCGCCCCAACGCTGTGAACGGCCACTGGGCCCGGATAAAACTGATCGGTCGGCGATCCAATCGTGATGGCTTCGGCGCCCGCGTAGAACTCACAGCAGGTGGGCGGACCCAGGTCCAGGAAGCGAGAGCGAATAGCAGCTATCTCTCGGCCAGCGATCCTCGCCTTCACTTCGGGATCGGCGGCAACACTCGCATCGAAACCATTGTGGTCCACTGGCCATCGGGCGTCATCGACAAGGTGCGAGATGTAGCAGCAGACCAGCAGTTCACGATTGAAGAAGGAACCGGCCTCCTGACGACTCGCAAACCGGAATCGTCAGGTCGTCCCAAATAGCCGCACACTCCTCTGCAGTCGTTTGTCTCCGTTCAACTACATCGTGCGGTGAGTGTCGGCCGTTACGAAATGTGACGTGGCATAGGCCAACTTGCATCATTACGAACACCCGAATTCTGTGGGTTACGGATTTGCGTAATCCAAGCTCGCCTAATTCTGTATTTCCGTACTGCCTCGCCTGAGAACTTGCTCCGAAGCTATTGAAACGGCGACACCGAAGCATTTGGTCAGTGGCGTGCTCACAACCGCAGTCACTGGCAAATGTGACCGAAATCACATAAGTCGGTGATACGCACGGATCCCGCGCAACCCAGTCCACAGGTTGACGCCTGCAGAGTCCAAAACGGTACGAACGGACGGGGTGAGTAATGAAGAGCCTGCGTAAGCCAGCCGGTTTGTTTCTGGCGTTTGCCGTATTCGCGTTTGTCGCCATCCCCCTCACAGCACAAGTTCAGAACGGTCAAATCACGGGAGACGTAACCGATCCTTCCGGTGCGTCCGTTCCTAACGCGTCGGTCACCGTCAAGGATCCCCAGACCGGGTACACAGCTACTACGACCGCCAGTGCGACCGGGCATTTCGCAGTCAATCAGGTGCCAGTCGGAACTTACGTTGTGACTGTCTCGGCAAAGGGTTTCAAAACGCTGACACGCTCCGGCGTCGTTGTGCACCCCGGCACCATCGCGCACTTTGACTCGAAGTTGCAGGTAGGCCAAGTTAATGAAGTAGTTGAGGTGACCGGCGCTCCGCCCGCCGTAGAGACTGAGACTTCTCAGCTGGCGCAAGTTGTCGGGAGTTCGCAAGTATCGAACTTGCCGTTGAACGGCCGCAACGTTTACGACCTGATTCAGCTATCACCGGGAGCAGTTAACGTCACCGGAGTTGATTTTGAGAACGGCCACAGCACCGTTGTGAACGGCCTCAGAGAAAACTTCAACGGCTTCCTGATCAACGGCGTATCGAACAAGGGCTTGAGCGGTGGCGTGAACAATGTGCCCATTCAGGACACCGTGCAGGAGTTCCAGCAGCTGACGCTCAACAACTCCGCCCAGTACGGCAACAGCGCCGGTTCTATCACGAACTTGGTCACCAAGTCCGGAACGAACGATTGGCACGGCACGGCGTGGGACTTTCTGCGCAACGACAAACTGGACGCCAATCTGTTCTTTTTGAATCAACAGGGAGTTACCAAGCCAAAGCTCCGTTTCAATCAGGTTGGCGGAACTATCGGCGGACCGATCGTAAAGGACAAGTTGTTCATCTATCTTGCTTACCAGCACGACCACTTCACGACGATTGCGCCACCCAATCCTGTCCTGGTTGAGTCACCCCAGTTCCGTCAAGCGGTTATCGCGGCTCTGCCGAACTCCGTCGCGGCTCTGCTGTACAAGAACTTTCCTTGGACTCCGCCTGTCAGCAACTGCACCCCATTGACTGACAGCAACGGTAACCCGGTTAGCATCACGGATTTCGAGACAGCAGCTGGCAACACAATCACTCCGCGGATTGCCACGGCGTTTTCCGCGCTGCAGGCTGCATTCCCCGTCGGCTCTCCGTTCCAATGCGACAGCGTGAGCGTCGTCCCACAACAAACGCAAAGCTTCGGTAATTTGTTCCAAGGCAACGAGGCATCCGGCAGGCTGGATTACCAGCGCAGTGAGAAAGACCATTTCTTCGTCCAGTACAATTGGCTGCGATCGTCGGACAGCAATGGTCCTTGCATCCCGACCTGCACGCGCGGTTTCGTGAACCCCACACGTGACATCTTTCCGAATGGACAGCTGACTTGGGATCACACCTTCTCCTCCAGGGTGGTCAACGAGGCTCGTGCGGGGTACACATCCAACAACACCAAGATTGGAACAGCAGTCCCGGGTGTGCCCAGTATCGGCTTCGACGACGGTAGTGTTGGGTTCGGGTCCTATAACGGGTATCCGCAGGTCTTCAAGGAGCATGTCTACAATTACGGCGACATGGTTTCGATCAACAAGGGGTCGCACAACATCAAGGTCGGCGCAGACTTCAAACGCAACCTTGAGAATAGCGAGTTCGATGTATCCCGACCCTCTTATTACTTTTTCGACGCTCTCTACTTTGCGGCGGATTCGCCGTACGGCATGGCTGCAGGTGTGAATCCCGGATTCATATCCGGCAAGCCCGCCCAACTGGAGACTAACATCCGGCACTGGCGCAATCTCGAGTTCGGCACTTATGTTCAGGATGACTGGAAAGTAAATCGCAGGCTGACCCTGAACCTTGGCCTGAGATACGACCTCTTCACCAGACATGTCGAAGAGAATGGGTTGGTTACTAACTTTATCTTGGGTCCGGGGAACAACTTCGTCGACAACATCACGACCGGAGCTGGCCAGATCAAGGACGCAAACGCGCCCTGTACTGACCCCAAGGCCACACTCGCGGGAGTTTGTGGACCCGGCGGTTTCGCCAAAGCGAGCAGCCTGGGTCAGGGTGATCACAACAACTTTGGTCCGCGCGTCGGCTTTGCCTGGGACGTCTTCGGCGACTCCAAAACGGCTCTGCGTGGCGGGTTCGGTGTCTCTTACGAGTCCACACTCTATAACCCGCTTTCCAATTCGCGCTGGAACCCTCCTTTCTACTCGTTTAATCAGGCGGTCGACACCGTTCTTGGCGGTGGCAACTCAATAGTTGTTTACGGCCCCACCACCTGCGACCCTGCTGGAACGGTCTGTGTGCCGAGCGGTGCTGCCCCGACCTTCACCGGTCCGCCCACAAATCCCGGGCAGGGACCTGGTGGGGAGGCTGTCGGCAATCTGAGCGGGTGGGCTGCGAGCAATCCACAGGTAGC
Source organism: Acidobacteriota bacterium (assembly GCA_023441255.1). Classification (GTDB taxonomy): domain Bacteria; phylum Acidobacteriota; class Terriglobia; order Terriglobales; family Acidobacteriaceae; genus JAEZPW01. The sequence continues at coordinate 14 of JAEZPW010000246.1, read as the reverse complement.
ATTCCTTACTGGCG
>JAEZPW010000287.1 GCA_023441255.1 Acidobacteriota bacterium | reverse complement strand
AGATCAGGGTGACCGATACTGGCGCCGGAATCCCCGCTGACATCTTGCCGCACATTTTCGAGCCGTTTTTCACGACCAAGCGCGCCAAGGGCACTGGCCTCGGCCTCAGCATCAGCCAGGCATACGTTCGCAACCACGCCGGTGAGATTTCCGCGGATAGCATCCCGAACCGCGGCACGACGGTAAAGATCGTGATACCGATCCGGCAGGAAGGGCGGACGGTAACGCAGAGTGAAGAAGTTGTGGTTTAAGCAGTCAGTAGTCAGCGGTCAGCAGTCAACAGCAGGCAAGCTTGGCTCAGCGTGGTTTCGAGTGAAACACCTGTTTCGCTTGCCACTCGAAACATGAAACTCGAAACTCGAAACGGTTTCTATGGCCTATTCCATTCTCGTACTTGATGACGAAGCGCTGACGCTGCGCACCATCAGCCGCGCCCTGCGCGACGAAGGCTACGAAGTCTTCGTCGCGATGTCCGGCGAAGAAGCTCTGAAGACCTTTCATGAAGAAAAGCCCGAAATCGTACTCGCTGACGTAGTGCTTCCCGGCATGGACGGCATCGAGGTCCTGCGCACGATCAAGCGGCAGAACCCGTCCACTACGGTCATCATGATGAGCGCTTACCACATGGTCGACCGGGCGGTGGAAGCCATGAAACTCGGCGCATACGATTACCTGGTGAAGCCGTTCCATCTGGCAGACATGGTCAACACCGTTCAGCGCGCGACGGAGATGCTGGCGTTGCGCGTGCGCGTGCGCGACACGGTGGAAACCGCCAAGGGCCGTTATGATTTCGGCCGCATCGTCACAGAGAATCCGAAAGTGCGTGACATGCTGCAACTGGTGCGCAAGGCAGCGGATTCGGACAAAACCACCATCCTCGTTCTCGGCGAAAGCGGCACCGGCAAGGGAGTTCTCGCCCGCGCTATTCACTATGGTTCGCCACGAGCCGCCATGCCACTGCTCGAGCTCAACTGTGCCGCGCTGCCAGACACGTTGCTGGAAAGCGAGCTCTTCGGATATGAACCCGGCGCATTCACCGATGCTCGCCGCCGCAAAGAAGGCCTGCTGGAAAAAGCGAACGGCGGCACGCTGTTCCTCGACGAGATCGGCAACATGTCTGCCAACGTCCAGGCCAAGCTGCTGCGCGTCCTTGAAGAGGGCGTGTTCATGCGCCTCGGCGGCACGCGATTGATCAAGGTTGACGTTCGAATAATCGCGGCAACTAACAGCAACCTGAAGGAAGCGGTTGCGCGCGGCCAGTTCCGCGATGATCTCTTCTATCGCCTCAATGTCGTTCCCGTATACATTCCGCCGCTTCGAGAGCGCAAAGAGGACATCATTCCACTCGCGCTCGACCTGCTGCGTCATTTCAACAAGGAACTGAAGAAGAGCTTCACAGGCTTCACGCCCGGCGCGGCTGAACTCATCGTTCATTATCCCTGGCCGGGCAATATCCGCGAACTCAAGAACGTGGTGGAGCGGGCGATGATCCTCTCACCCGAGGGTGACATAGCCCCTGAGTACCTCCCCGAGGAGATTCGCGATTACGTTCCGGCAGAACAGGCGATGGCCGCCGCAGCCGCACCCGTCATGAATGCCGAATACGACCTCTCGCCCACAGGCCATCAGTTCGTCACCCTCCGCGAGCTTGAAGAGCGGTACATCCACGAGGTATTGGCAGCCACGGGCAACAACAAGACACAAGCTGCCCGCATCCTGGGAATCCATCCAACATCGATCTTGCGGCGACTCAAGAAGGAAGAACAGGACGAGGAGTAAAACTTGAACCGCAGAGCACGCTGAGGGCGCAGAGGAAACAAGAGTAAAGGCGAGAAACCCTGTTGCGCTAAGTTTCCTCGATACAACACCTGTCGTTGGGTTCTGATTTCTCTAACTCCCTCCGCGTCCTCCGCGTCCTCTGCGATTCACTGTTCTGAAGTGACGCCCGTCACAAACCTAACATTCTGCACCACTGCAATTTGCAGCACACTCGCCGCCGCTGCAAAAAGCAGTCCCATCTTTCTCGGCTAAGCGCTTTGTTTTCAACACTCCTCTTGCATCCAGCGTTTGGCATACGCGTGCACTAATGACGGGTGGATTCATTCCCTTAAGCCTGTCCGCCAGACGTGTAAGACGGAGGCCAGGAGGCACTCATATGACGATACTTTTCGTACTGCTTACGTTCCTGGTGATCATGTCGATCACCTATTACACGCGCCAGCAGCGCCCGGCCGAGGTGAAACAACCGGTCGCCTATGCCCCGCCCGTTTCGCCCCGCATGATGCGCGACATGGGCTTTGAAGTCCCGCAGGGATACTGCTTCCACCCCGGACACACCTGGGTGCTTGACGAAGGCCGCCAGAACGCCCGCATCGGCATCGACAGCTTCGCCGCCAACCTGCTCGGAAAAGTTGAGCGCGTGGAAGTTGCCGGCCTGAACCGCTGGGTGCGCCAGGGCCAGAAGGTCTGGTCCGTGACGGCTGACGGCAACACGATAGACATGGTCTCGCCGATCGAAGGCGTCATCATCTCCGTGAACCCCGAAGTGCTTCGCGATCCCGCCCTGCTCGGCAAGGACCCGTACAAGGACGGCTGGGTCGCCGTGGTCAAGTCTCCCGACCTTTCCAGCAACCTCAACAACCTCGTGAAGGGCAGCTTTATCGGCCCGTGGATGCAGAACTCGCTGCGCCGCGTGACCGCTATGACCGTACCTGCCGGAGCCACTGCGCAGGATGGCGGCGTGCCCATTGCCGGGCTGCTCGGCCACGTCGAACCGGCCGTGCGCCAGCAGATGGTGAAGGAATTCTTCCTGACATAACGGACGTCAACGAGGACCAAAGAGGACGAGGAGAGAGGAGACCATCATGGAAGCGAAGCCCAAGGCGCTTCTGATCGACATCACCAAGTGTATCGGCTGCAAGGCGTGCGAAACGCGCTGCAAGGAAGTCCACGGATTTCCGACCGAAACGCCCACACCCAAGCTGACTGCGACCGCGTTCACCATCGTGGAAGAACGCGCAGACGGCAAGTTCGTTCGCCGCATGTGCCAGCACTGCAATGAGCCGGCATGCGCATCGGTGTGCCCGGTAGCCGCCATTCAGAAGACAGCCGAAGGACCTGTTGTCTACGACGGCAAGAAGTGCATCGGCTGCCGCTATTGCATGATCGCCTGCCCCAACGAGGTGCCCAAGTACCAGTGGAGCAAGCTTGCTCCTTACATGCAGAAGTGCGATATGTGCGTGGATCGCGTGCGCAACGGCCAGCCCACCAACTGCGCCGAAGCATGCCCCGTCGAAGCAACCATCTTCGGCGACCGCGACGCCCTGCTGAAGGAAGCACGCAAGCGCCTCGACAGCGACGCAAACTACGTTCAGCACATTTACGGCGAAACTGAATTCGGCGGCAGCTCCGTTCTGTTCATCTCGGACGTGCCCTTCGAGAAACTCGGCTTCCTGGTTCCCAAAGCGAAGGAAACTCCGCTGCCTACGTTGAGCGCCGCTGCATTGGGCGACGTGCCGACGGTAGCGTTTGTTGGCGGCTCGCTACTCGCAGGTCTGTACTGGATCACGCAGCGACGCCGGCAGGTGCTGATCGCTGAGGGAAAACTCAAGGCCGACCACGAGGAAAGGAGCTAGCCATGTCCCGACTGTTGAAACAGATCACATTCTGGCGCGTCATTGTGGCCGCCATCTTCGCCGCCGGACTCTACGGCGCTTACGTGCGGTTCTTTGTCGGCTGGCAGGCTAGCACACACCTGAGCGACGCGCAGCCCTGGGGAGTCTGGGTCGGCGTCGGCACTCTCTGCGGGGTTGCGCTTTCCGCCGGCGGGTTCGCGATATCGGCCGCCGTTTATCTGCTCGGCATGGAGCGTTACCGCCCGGTGGTGAAGGCCTCCGTACTCATCTCGTTCCTCGGCTACTCGACCGTTTGTGTCGGCTATCTCTATGAACTCGGCCTGCCCTGGAACATGTGGCACATCTTCATCTACTGGAATCGCCACTCCGTCCTGTTCGAGGTCGCGGGCTGCGTCATCATGTACACCACCGTGCTGACGCTCGAGTTCTGCCCCAACGTCATCCAGAAACTACCGTGGGTGCGCCTGCGCGAGACCATCCTGCATTACGAGCACAAGCTGGTGATCGCATTGGCGCTTATCGGAACGGTCCTCTCTTCCCTGCACCAGTCATTCCTCGGCGGTTTGTTCCTGGTGATGAAAGACAAGATTCATCCGCTCTGGTACAGCTCCTACATTCACACGATGTTCTATATGTCGGCGATCCCAGCCGGTCTGGCCATGGTCATCGTGGTGATGTACCTCTCCATGCGCTCGCTTGGCGTAAAGATCGACTACAGCATTCTCACTGACCTGGCGAAGGTCATCGTCCCGATGCTGTACATCTACGGCATCTTCCGGTTCGTAGACCTGGTCAACCACGACGGCCTGAAATACATGTTCCGCCGCGCGCCGGAAACCGCCTACTTCTGGACCGAAATCCTGCTGCTCGTGATCCTGCCCATCATCGGCTTCAGCCAGGAGCGTGTCCGCAACAATCCCAAGGCTCTCTACTGGACTTCAGCCGTCCTGGTCATGGGCCTGGTCACGAACCGCGTCAACGTATCGATAACAAGTCTGGAGTGGTTCACGCATGCCAACTACTATCCGAGTTGGATCGAGATGATCCTGATGATCGCGTGCTTCACCGGCGCCGCCGTCGCGTTCCGTCTCTGCGTGCTCTACCTGGACATCTTTCCGCGAGCGCAAAAACGGGAGCGCTGGCTTAACGCACCGGCATCGGCCTAATACTACTAGTGCTCCTCCGGGTGCCGCGAAACTGCGGCTCCGGAGATCCGGTGAGTAGCCTGCGGGTCTCCTCCCGCGCACTCGCGAGTCCTCAGCAGGGGTCCCGTCCGGGAACGGGACCCCGGAGGATTTCTTATGGAAGCCAAAGATCTTCTGCCAATCGATATCGAACTGGACGAGCCCTGCGATCCGTACGTGGATGCGGTCGCTGAACTGGAAGAAGCCGCCCAGCACCTTGACCTGGAAACCTGGATCGTAAACAAACTGCGCCACTGTGAGCGCGAGATGCTCCTGAACATTCCAATTGTTCGGGATGATGGGACCGCCGTTAGTTTCACAGCATTCCGAACTCAACACGTTTGTTGGCGAGGACCCACGCTCGGTGCCGTTTCGTTCATGCCGAACGCGCACATCAGCGCTGTACGCGGCGGGGCAATGAAAGCCACCTGGCAGGCTGCTCTGCTTGAGGTGCCGACAGGTGGTGCGGTTGGTGCAATCGTCTGCGATCCAGTATCGCTCTCTGAACGTGAATTGCGACAACTCGCCCGCGATTATGTATTCGGATTGCGAGGATTGCTCGGCCGCCACTCCGACACAGTGATGCCCGGCGTGGGCAGCAACGAGCAGATCATGTCCTGGATGCTCGATGCGCATGCGCAGACCTTGGGACGCATGGAACCAGGCACCATCACCGGTGTACCGGCGGCCCTGTCGGGCCTGTCCTGGACGGCCGATCCCCTCGCGCGCGGCGTGCTTGCAGTCCTGCGATATCTGCTTGCCGGTGGTCACAACCGAAAGACGAATGGCTCGACGCACCGAAACAGCCGCGTGCTTGCACGGCAGGCCATCGTTGTTCAGGGTTATGGGCCGTTCGGCGCTTCGATCGCTCGTACACTCTACGAAAACGGTGCGCGCATAACCGGCGTAGCTGACGTTTCCGGAGCCGTGTGTAACACGCAGGGTTTGGATATACCCGCCCTCGAGGAGTACGCAAAGAAGAATGGCGTCCTTTTCGGATTTCCTGAGGCGGAACCCGTACGGAACCTGGACCTGCTCGAGTCCGAGTGCGATGTGCTCGTCACGGCAGCTACGGAGCGGCAGATCACCTCGGCCATAGTTCACAAGATCAAGGCTCCCGTGGTGGTGGAAGCCACACGTTCGGCGATCACCCATGCAGCCATGGCGAACCTCCGCTCGCGCGATATCACGGTCGTCCCAGAGATACTGGCGACGGCAGGCGGTCTTCTCTCTTCGCACCTGGAATGGAGACACGCCGAGCAGGTGTCTTCGCCTTCTGCTGAAGAACTCGACATTGAGATCGAACGGCGCGCAGTCAAGACATGCAAGCTGTTATTCGAATACGCTGACGCGCACGACCTCACGCCGGATCGAGCAGCAATCGTGCTCGCAGTGGACCGGATTGCGCGCGAGATGAGGTTGAGGAGATAGCGTTCGGCTCTCGCCTGCTCAGGAACTGGCCACTGCGACTGCCATGTTGACGTAGTCGGCAGTTCCCGCTGCGGTCGCCGATACCCGGGTGAGAACTCCGCCCGCCCCAATGCTGAATGTCACAATAGTGTTGCTGGAGGCATCTACGGCGAACAGGAACTTGCCGGAGGCGTCTGCCGTCATCGCCGCGCCAGTCAACATCGGCATGCCAGGAATGACCGAGAGCGTGCCGCTTGTGGCATCCAGCGCGTAGCCGCTTATCCCATCAGCCGTGCTCACGTAAACGAATCCGGACTGAGCAACGATCATGTCCACCGGGTTGTCACCGACCTTGACGGGAGTTCCCGATGCAGAAAGAGCCCCGGTTGCGCTGTCTGCCCTGAATGTCAGCAGCAGGTTCCGGGTGTTGTCGATGGCGAAGACAAAATCCCCTGATGCGTTTGCTGCAACTGCAATCGTGCTTTGCCCCGCACCGAACGGCGAACCGTTGATCAAGCTCAGCGCCCCGGTCCCGGCGTCGATGCGATACGCCAGAACGCCACCCGGTTGGTCTGTGCTGGACGAGTAGACGCAGCAGTTCGTGGCCGCGATCAGGAAAGGCAGTTCCGAAGTGCCGAACGGCGAATTTACTACTGATTGCAGGCCGCCAGAGTTCGCATCAATGGCAAACGCTGCAATTGCCTGAGGTGAAATGGTGTCAACATAAAGGAACCGCCCGGTCGGATCCACTTGGATATCCTGAGGGCCGTCTCCCGTGTCGAACGCGAGATTGCTGATACTGCTGAGTGCTCCGGTGGCGGCATTGATCTGAAAAGCCCGCACGCCATTCTTGTCAGGGTCGATAACATACAGAAACTTGCCTGTTGGGGATGCAGCAAGTGGGCGCGGCACTGAGTCGCAGGAGCCACCTGACTGGCACACCGCTTGTCGGTGCGCAGCGCTGACAACGGCGAATGGTGAACCGCTAACTTCGGCGAGAGTGCCTGAGTTCGCGTCAACACGGAACACGGAAATCCCCGTGTCAGTTCCGTGAGTAACGAACAGGTATTCCGTGCTCTGGGGTGTCGGATTTTGCCCTGGACTGTTCGGTGTCGATTTACCGCTCACGCCTCCACACGCCCACGCAAAAATGAGGGCTGAGAGTATTCCGGCCAGAAGGAATTTGTACACTTATTACTCTCTCTGCTGCTGGTTGCCAGGATCTATGTAGCCGCGAAGCGCGTGGAATGGATGCCAGAAAAAGATGTAACAGACCTGCAAATGGTTGGCATTCATCACGGCACAACGGCGTTGAGCCCTGAACTAACATCCAAAACAGAATAGGAGGCGCCGTACGCTGAAAAGAAACGACTTGACGGCTGCTGACCCGCCCGAACCCCCTTCAGAAGACGAGAAGGTCCGGCCGGAACTGTATCGAGGGCCCGTAACGGTACTAACAACGCTCGCACTCGTGACAGCCGCTCTGTTTGTGATTACCAGCGTATACACCGGTGCTTATCGGCGCATGCAGGAGGCGAATAGCCGGCACTGGTTCGAGCGAGGACGTTCTGAGTTGCAAGCAGGTCACGCTGAGCTTGCCGCCGCGTCATTCCGAAACGCACTCTCGTTCCGCCGCAATCGCGAGTATCTCTTTCTGTTATCGCAGGCCTTGGTAGCAGCAGGCGAATTCAAAGAAGCTCGCGGTTATCTGCTCAATTTATGGGACGAGCAGCCTGGGCGTGGCGAGGTCAACCTGGCGCTCGCGAGACTGGAAGCACGCACGGGGCCCGCGGAAGAAGCCGTTCGCTATTACCAGAACGCGATATACGGAGTCTGGGACCATGATCCCGACCAGCGCCGTCGCGAAGTCCGGTTCGAACTCGCCGATTTCCTGCTCAGACGGGGCGACCGCGCCGATGCCGAGTCAGTACTTATCCCGCTCGCGTCGAATCTCCCGCACGAGTTCGAACCCGTTCTGCGCACAGCGCAACTATTCGCCAGCGCTGGTGACATCACCCGCGCGTTGAACTACTACGAACAGGCCTCGAGGCTGAACACATCGTCTACCGAGGCATTCGCCGGTGCTGGCTACATGGCATTCGAACTCGGGAACTACGCCCTCGCTCGCCGGTACCTCGAACGCGCTTCGACACTCAACCCGTCGGACAAAACTGTGACGCAGAAGTTGCAGCTTGCCAGAAACCTCCTGAAGATGGACCCCCTGCAGAGAGGGCTATCGGCTACCGAGCGCCACCGACGGACTGTCGCGGCATGGAAACAGGCGATGTCCACGACCAGCGCGTGCGCTCAGCAGAAGGGGTTGAGCCTGGCTCATAGTTCCGGACCGCAATCCGACTTCCTCTCAGCCTACTCCGACCTGACCGCCCTTGAACCTGATATGTGCAAACCAGGGGTGATGGGAATCGACGCGATCGAATCAACGCTCGCTCGTATCGACGCAGCCGAGAGCGCGACGTTGGCAGTTTGCGGACAACTGCGCATTGAAGACCAGGCTCTGCAACTGATTGCTAACGCGCACGGAATCACTGCAAAATGAACCCTGACACCGTGAGCGGCAACGTTTCAGTTCCTCCGGTTGAGACACACCCTGCCCTGCAAGGTCCCAGGCTTTTCGTGCTCGGTGAGCCGCAGCTGTTTCTGCTGCTGTCCATCATCATCGGCGTGCTTTCCGGCCTGTCTGTGGTTTGTTTCCAGATTTCGATCAACTGGCTGCGCGTTTTACTGTTAGGCACATCGCTGATCCCGACCGGTATCAGGGTTGTAGTAGTACCTGCGGTCGTGGGCCTCATTGTCGCTATTCTCGTCCTCAAGTTCTT
>JAEZPW010000281.1 GCA_023441255.1 Acidobacteriota bacterium | reverse complement strand
GTCCTGCGCGAACCAGAACGCCTCCCTTGCGAGCGCGGAGAGGGAAGACGTGTCCAGGACGGGCAAGGTCAGAAGCGCGCGTAGCGGGATCGATGGCCACCATAATGGTTTGCGAGCGGTCAAAGGCGGAGATGCCGGTAGTCACGCCGAAGCGCTCAGTGGCGTCTATCGACTCAGTGAAGGCCGTGCCGAGCATTGACGTATTCTCGCCGGACATTTGCCCGAGGCGCAGGTAGTCCAGGCGTTCACCCGTCATGGCGAGGCACACAAGGCCTCGGCCGTACTTGGCCATGAAGTTGATCGCCTCAGGGGTTACTTTCTCAGCCGCCAGGGTCAGGTCGCCTTCGTTCTCGCGGTCTTCGTCATCGACGACCACGATCATGCGGCCGGCGCGGAATTCCTCCAGCGCGGTCGCAACGTCGCAGAATGCGGTGCTCGGTGTCATCTCAGCGGGACAAGTTTAGCAAAAGCAGGGCAGCCTTTGTTCGATCGCAAGGGAGGCCTACGCCCCGGCATGGAACATCCGGATGATCCAGAAGGTCAGGGCAGCAACAGCCGCCGACGCCGGGATTGTCAATATCCAGGCCCAGACGATCCTGCGGGCAACGCCCCAGCGCACAGCGGACAAGCGGTGAGTAGAACCGACTCCGACGATGGCGCCGGTAATGGTGTGCGTGGTCGAGACAGGGATGCCGGCCAAGGCTGTGCCGAACAGGGTCAGGGCACCGGCAGTTTCAGCGCAGAAGCCGCCCACAGGCTTCAACTTCGTGATCTTAGAACCCATGGTGTGGACGATTCGCCAGCCACCGAAGTAAGTTCCGAGGGCTATGGCAGCGTTACAGGAGAGCACAATCGGCCAGTGGAACTTACCCCAATTTCCGGCAAGGTTGTGCGCAGTAAAACCGGTGTATTCGCGAGCAGCGTACAGCGCACCGGCGATGATTCCCATAGTTTTCTGGGCGTCGTTGCCGCCATGGCCGAGGCTGTAGGCCGCGGCAGATACCAGTTGCAGCTTGCGAAACCACTTGTCAACTGTCTGCGGAGCCTTGTGTCGCAGGAGCCAGAAGATGGCGACCATGAAGCACCAGCCGATGACGAGTCCCAGGATCGGTGCAACGACGATGAAGATCAGGGTCTTGGTCCAGCCACCGGGGATGATGACGCCAAACGCATTCCGCAGCCCGAACTGAGGCATGAAAGCGGCACGGGCGATAGCCGCTCCGGCATAGCCGCCGATAAGTGCATGTGAAGACGAGGTGGGAAGACCCCAGACCCAGGTCAGAAGGTCCCACACGATGGCGCCAAGCAATCCTGCTATGACGACATACTGCGTGACGATCTCCACGGTGCCGCCAGCCGTGGCGACTTCCAGTCTGATCATGCCCTTGCCGATGGTGTGTGCCACGGCGGTCCCGAGGAGGAACGCAGCCACGAAGTTGAAGAAGGCCGCCCACGCAACCGCCAGCTTCGGCGACAGAACACGCGTGGAAACGACGGTCGCGATGCTGTTCGCGGCGTCGTGAAAGCCATTGAGGAAGTCGAAGGCGAGGGCGACGAAAATGGTGACTACGACGAGGACCAAGCCAGTATTCGGCCGGCCACCGGGAAAGATTCCCGACATCCATGCCGCCGCCAGAATGACGAAAACAGCGGCGACAGCAATCCCTACGTAAGCGCGATAATTGGGCGAAACCGGTTCCAGATGTTCGAGCGGGTCCTGCATCTGCGAGATCGTGCTCATTAAGCGCTCTTCAGGACGACAGCTTCCAGGACATTGGCCGCGTCCTCGGCCTTGTCGGTCGCGGTCTCCAGCACCTCATAGAGTTCCTTGAACTTGATCAGCGTGATCGGGTTCGTTTCGTTATCGAACAAGGTGGCGATAGCCGACCGGCAGATCTGGTCGGCCTGATCCTCAAGGCGGTTGATTTCCACGCAGTGCTCGAGAACGTGGTCGTTTTTTTCCAGAAGGGAACAGGCCTTTGCGATCTCTTCGCTCTGGCGCACTATGACTCCGGCCAGTTCGGCGGCGGCAGGCGGCGGATTCTGGATTCGGTACATGAGCATGCGCGCCGCCGCTGCATTGACGAAGTCGAGTACGTCATCAATGGATGAGGCGAGGCGGTGGATGTCTTCGCGGTCGAAGGGAGTGATGAAAGTCTGATTCAACTTCTTGAGTACAGCGTGCGTCATCTCGTCACCGCGGTGTTCCAGGTCCTTTATTCTGCGCACGCCGGCCTCGACATCTTTGTCGTCGGCCTTTAACACCTCGGTGAGAACCCGTGCAGCCTCGGTCAGGTTCTCAGACATTTCCGCGAACATGTCGAAAAATTTCGCGTCGCGGGGAATAAAGCGCACCATCAGGCTAGCCCTTCCGTCCGGTCACATCCGGACCTTTCGTTGCACAGGTATTAATGCTGCGTTACAGGACTGTTAAAAGTGAAGGTCTAATATCTCACGGTGCACAGATGTTTTCAAACCCTTGTGTCAGGTTGGCCTGTTCAGGCTACTCGCGACGGTGCAAGCGTTCGTTCCGCACCCCTGAACAACCGCTTCAAAGCTCGCCAAACTAAACGAATCGTCACTACTACGAGGAGCACGAGCACGGCGACGATCACGGCCGTGAGGTAGGGATGCTGTGTGGCGAACCAGGTGAGGAAAACCGCCAGAACGTCTTCTCCGACGCTGAGGCCAATGTTGGAAAGCGGTTCGGGAGAAGGCGTGACGGCAGCGCGTGCGGCTGTTTTACCGCCGTGCGCAGCGAGGGCAATGGCGCCTCCAGTGCCGGCAGCCAGCATTTGTTCCCATGGAGACAGATGAGCGGCCGCCTGGTAGGCGAGTAGGGCGGCGACAGGAATGCGCACGAAAGTTTGTAAAGCATTCCATACGAGATCGAATGCGGGAATTTTGTCGGCAACAAACTCGAGCAAGAACAGGGCCAGCGCAATGCCTATGACCCACCAATTCTCAAGAAGATGTAAGCCTTGGGGCAGCGCGATCACATCAGCGCGGCCGAGAATACCTAGAGTGGCGACTGTAGCGTAGACGTTTAATCCCGCGGCAAAGCTTGCACCGGTCAGAATGCCGACGACGTTAGCCCCATGAAGATCAATATTGACCACTGTCGGCACCTCTCTCGGACGGAAGCGGCACGGGTGAATGAAAAAGGCCGCCTGTCGGCGGCCTGGTCGAACTCACAGTAATTTTACAATGTAGATTCGATCTCGAATCCCCAAGCCTCAAGCAATGGCTCAGGAATGTACTTCGAATTCTTATTTCTGCGTGCCCACTCACGCAGGCGAGTCGAACGCACGTACTGATCCGGAGCCAGTTTAAACTCGCGCACAACCTGCTCAAACTCAGTGATAGTCGGGGTTACCGGCCCAATGGGTTCCGGCTTTCCCCAGTTGGGATTTCCACGTCGCCTTGCCATGATTAATTCGTATACCTCTGCTGTGAGATCTCTTGTGAGTTAAATCGGCTTAATATGGATTCACGCGAGCCCGATAAGGATTCAACAGAGAACCTGTTTGCTGGGCCCGTGTACACCTACGCCTGATACATCACGGTTTCGCTGGGAACGACACATATTAGCCCACTTTTGACCTCGATTCAACCATAATTGTGACCTCTATCACTTTAACTGGGACATGTTGCTAAACCGCTTAAATAAAGGGCTTACGGCAGTGTCGCGCTCGTTTGTGGTGCCATGGGGCGCTGTTTCCGGCCCGACAGCACGGATGTCCAGGAAGATTCTGGATTGCACCACAATTGGTGCAGCGCCAGAGGCCGAAATGGCAACCTGGAACCGAGAATCGGGAGAGATGAGCACCTTTAGAGGTGAACCCGACTGCGCGAACATAGTCGCGCGCTACAGAACGAGCTGTGGAATGCAAGGGGAGCATCTGGTGTGCCCGGGACCAGGGTTCTATTTTGGGGATCAGAAGGAAGGAATGAACCGCAAAAATGTTCCCTCCCAGAGACACTTAAGCGAACCGACCTACAGCGAGAAAGCCCCGCATGATTCGTGTCTATTCAGACCTGCATGCAAACTCGATCAGTCGTGGCCCGCTCGTGACTGGGCCAATCCGTAGCTGATAAATCCGATGCAGCACGGAGGTTCGTCCCTGCTGACTATTCCCACCACGTCGCCTTCGGAATTGAACCTCGTCGCAATGCTGTTCGGTGGTAACGTCAGCGACTTGAACTTCGCGCCGTGCAACACGAACGTATGTCTCGTCGTACTCGTGGCCTGCAAGTAGTAGCCGAGAATGTCTCCGCGATCGTTGATGTCGAGGAAGACTGTGGTTGTTTTTTGCCCTTGGACCGTGTAGTTCACGATCTTGAATTTGCCATGTCTGTATACGAAGCCGCTGTCGTTGATCGTGCCCACTATGACTCGATGGTTGTTGATTGCCACCGGAGAGACGGTACTGGTTCCGTAGCTCAGGTAAGTCGTTTGTCCGGCAATGTCACGCACGAATCCTGACTCAAGACCAGAGGAAAAATTCCGAACGGTGCCTACGATGTCTCCGCGATCGTTAATGCCTAGCGGTCGTACCCAACCAAGCGGATCGGTGAGGTGCACGATTTCTCCGGAAGGCAAACGTAGATATGCAAACGCTCCCTCCTCGGTCATGCATTCGGTGTTCCCGATGATCATGCCTAGATTATTGATGTCATTGCCACTGGTAATTTGCGCGCCGGTTGGGCAGGTGCCGACTTGAACCTGGAACCACGATGCCTGGCCATCGGGTGAGCGAACAAAGGTCCAGACGGGGCTAATCTCATATCCCCCAAGCGCTCCGATGACGACACCCTGATCGTTTATGGCAGTCGGTTGCGTCAGGTTTCCGTCAATAACGAATGTAACTACATTCGTTTGTGCAAGCGTCAGTTGAGTGAAACACAGAGCGCTGCAGATCACGAGATACCACGCGAAGGTCTTGCTGGGCTTTAGACAGAACATAAGCAACTCCCCGCCCCTGTGGGCTGAACGATGCAGTTTTCACACCGACTCTGGGTCGAAGCGAGAGTTGGTCGAAGACGGACAGATTCTAGCTGCGCCCGCCTTCGTGCGCGGGCGGTACTCTCGATTTTGTTGAGCTGATTCCGTTTTTGGAAAGACTAGTTCAACAGCATGTCCGAAGGCCCAAACGAAAGGAGCGACGCATCGTGGCAAGAGCAAGAAGTTCGGGCAGTATCTATCAGCAGAAGACAACTGCGTTTCGGTGGATCAAGTACCACCGCAACGGCAAGACGTATCCGCAAATCGACGCATAAGACGGATGAGAAGAAGGCACTCAGACATGCTCTTGGGCACACTGACCAGCAGCCAAAGAACCCAGCCGCCCTAACTGACTGTGCTGCAACTACATGTTGGTGCCCGGGGCGGGAATCGAACCCGCACGTCCTTTTCAGGACTCCGGATTTTAAGTCCGGTGCGTCTGCCAGTTTCGCCACCCGGGCGGTCGTGCAACTTACTGCTGGTGAGGAACTTGGCGCTGGGTACGCCCATCCTCATCACCGCCACTGATACGGCTGGTGTCAGTTGTGATCTCAGTTGACCCGTTCTGTAGGGCGGCTTCATTGTCACACAGCCGATCTACCACTGCCAACTGTGTGATCGGGCAAAGTGGCGAAATCGTCTCATGGCCCATCGCATATCGCATTCCGCGAAAGCCCCGCACATTTCATCACGAGGCGAATCGCGAACGATGCCGCAGGCATAAAGTGCACTAGCCCCGGCTTTCTTCACAACAGCCTCGAACCAGTGCCGGGGAGTTTCGATGCCATTCGCAAGCTCGCCATGAATACTGGGCCTAGACTTCGGTTGCGTTTCTAGACTTCCACTGCGTTTACGAAGCGCCTCAATGACGGCCAGCGCTTTGGAGTCTTACTGAGTGAAAGGGGCATCATTTGCAGCATGTGCCTGCTCTCAAGTGTCATAGGGGTCGGAAGATGGCGTGCAAGCAATGCCAATCAGGCAACCAGCGCAGTTTCAGGGCAGAAATCAACATCCATTTCCCCGGATACAGTGGCCTGACTAAACCCACCGTGTGGGCATTCCCCAGTCTTCTAATCTGTTTGCATTGTGGCTTCACTGAATTCGTACTGGAGGACGCGGGACTTGGACGACTTAGAGACCCCGATTCCTCTGATGGCCAGCAGGAAGCGGCCAGCTAAAAAGGACAGTCGTGCGGAGCATCTTTACTTGAGCACGTATTCTCGTGCGCCAATCTCGCTAGACGGTTGGGGCATCGGGAAGCGAACAATGTCCTGTTCGGTCTTGTGCTGGCGTGTCTTGCTGGTCAGCCACCTCGTGCGGGAGGAAGTCGAGGTGCTAAACAGTGAACGCTGCTGCTGACAAACTGCTTGCCCTGAAGAACCGCTTCGATAGCAGGCCAGAGTTCCTTACCAGCATCTGTCTTCAGGACGTACCCCGTCGCTCCAGTCTCTAAGGAATGGGCCACGACGGCTGCATGATTGTTGGCAGTCAGGAAGAGTATGCGTGTGTTCGAAGGCTGTTGAAGTATGCGAGTGGCAGCATCGATTCCGTTGAGGCCGGGAATCCCGATGTCGAGTAGAATCAAGTCCGGTTTCAGTCGTCTCGTCTGTTCCACGGCTTCGAGTCCATCTGCTGCCTCTCCCACGACCTGCACCTTCACACCGTCGTGAAGGATTGAGCGCACCGACTCTCGCCAAGCGGTGAAATCGTCCACAATGAGGATGCGAACTGGGTGTAGCCGCATAGCCGTAGCCCGCCCGGGGTTGCGATTAGTTCATCTTGCGAAGAGCCTTAGCCGGTCTTGTTCCAGCGCCACTGCGTCGCCAATGAGGCGAGACGTTAACACAGGAACAACACCGGGAGCACTTGCAAATGTACCCGCTCATTGCGCCAAACGACGCCATTGCGGGGGCACGTTTATTTGCTTTGAGGCTGTTTGGCGGAGGGTGTGGGCACAACTCCGGTTACGTTCCAACCTGTGATTTCTACCTGTGGCTGTCGTCCCTCAAGCGCGCTCGCGGCGTAGGTTGCGCTGATTTCACGCTTTTCGCCGGGTAGCAACGGAAAGTAGTTGTCGTCCCAGAGCACAGGCAGAATCTCCGGGTCATGAAACTTCTGCTCTTCGTCGTATTCGGGCAGTCCATCTTTGATTTTGAGGTGAACGAAGAAAGCCAGGGCCTTCGTCGGGTTCTCAACCGTGATATGGGTGATGCCATTATTCCCATTTATTTCGGAGCGCGTTGAGAACTTCAGTTGCACTTTAGGCAGCTGCATGAGCGCGGTGAGGCCGGCGTTCTGTTTGGAAGGCGTGCGCAGGCGGACGGTATTGGCCCAATCGAGAATGTCGGGCCGGGGCGAGAGCCAGTAGAAGTTGGAACTGACGAGGGCGTTGTTGGAGTCGGTGAGGCGCAAGCTGACAAAGTAAGTTGATGAAAGACCTTTGAGCTCCGGCAGAGTGAACACGCGGGTGCTGCTGTCGGGTGCGACATCAAGCGTAGTTTCTTTCGAAAACTTCTCGGTTATGTCGAGGCTATAAACTTTTGCGCTGACCTTGAGCGATCGACGTGGCTCGTAATACGAGTTGACCACGACAATGGAGCGATCGTCGTAGGAATACTGGACGTGGAGGGGTTCGTTGGCCTTGCGCGTTCCAAAGTAGGCGCCGCCCTGGCGTAGGTAATAGTCGTAAATGTGATAGTGCAGGGAAGGCCAGGCGCTGTTCAGCATCCAACCAATGACGCCGGTGGCGTCATATTTGTTGCGGCCGAACGCTTCGTACATGGCTCGATAGGCCTCGTAGCCGCTTACCTGCGCTTTCTCGGCGTACTCCTCCACGTTCTTGGACGGACCATAACGGGCGTCCACCACCTCCTGATAAAGCTCCATGCTGCGGAATTCGCGTCCTTCGGCGTGGTAATCCCAGACAGAGTCGATCGGCCAGAGGTGGTCGCGGGGGATGAACCGCCGCAGGGTGTCGAGTGGCGGAATCGCCGGACCAGGGCCGGTTTCGGTATTGAAGCCGTGAGCGCCGCCGTTCTTCGTGTCTTCGAGCCAGTAGGGCGGCGCGACGTAGAGGTATGGACCGGTCATCTTGACGCCACTCTTGCCGGTCACCGGCGTCGGCTCAGCGGTTGCCGACGACAGGAATGGATTAGGCCAATTTTCATCCTTCAATATTTTCAGGTAGGTGCGCTCGACATCTTCCGGCGGGTGAAAATCGCTCCCGTTCAGCCAAATCAGCAGCGAGGGATGGTGACGCAGGCGCTTGATCTGGTCGCGCTGCGATGCGGCAGACACGGTGTAGTTTTCGGGCTTCCATTTCGGCCACTGTTCCCACTGGTCGCAACAGCACCATCCGGCCATGACAAGGATGCCCTTTTCGTCGGCGAGGTCGAAGAAGTGATCGTCTTCGATCTTTCCTTCCATACGTATGGTATTCAGGTTCATGTTGCGGACGTAATCGAGTTCGGCGGCCTGCCGTTCAGGGCTGCTGCGCAGCATCATGTCGAACGAGTAGCCGGCCCCGCGTATGAGGATGTTCTTGCCGTTAATGCTGAAGAGCAGATGATCTTTCGCGTCTACCTGGGCTTTCACCTGGCGAATGCCAAATCGGATTGACTGCGCGTCAGAAACTCCGCCGAGCGCGTCGAACGACAGATACACGGTGTAGAGATTCTGCGGCCCGACCTCGGCGGGCCACCACAAGCGCGGGTTGGCAAAGTTGAGTTGCGGGAACTTGTCGGCCGTGAAGGTTACGGTCGTGGTTTCATTCGGCGCGAGTTCGACAGGCTGCGAGAACTCGACGTTTTCGATCGAGCCCTTCAGAATCCCCTTCACAGACCGGTCGGATGCGTTCTTGAGGTCAGTTGCGACGGTTAGGTGTGCCTGGTCGGTTGCGGGCAAGTCGAGCGTGGAAAGCACTTGCGGATAGCGCAGCGCGACCGGACCACTGGTGGTCAGATAGACGTCACGCCAAATGCCCATGTCCTTATCGGGCGGCGTTGGCGCCCAGTCGACGAAGGTGATCGCGAGGTCGTCCCGCTCGGGCGGAAAGATTTCGACAGCGAGCGCGTTGGTCTTGCCCGGTACAGCTTGCTTGCTGATGTCGAACTCGAAAACGCGATAAGTTCCGGCCATGTCCTTGGCGGCGGCGACCTGGTGGCCGTTGACCCAGACGTTCGCGCGATAGTTAATTCCGCTGAAGTGAAGCCAGATGGTCTTCGAGGCGAAATCTTCCGGAATGGTGAACTCGGTGCGGTACCACCACGACTGGCGGAACGGGCTTTCCGGAGCCATGGGCGTGAGCATGAAAGCTTCGGTGCCGAAAGGGATGTTCGCACCCGGGATGGAGCGCAGATTCATTCCGAAATTAGGATCGGCGTAGACCTCTTCTGCGACCAGAGCGGCAAGAACTGTGGTCGGAACTTTGGCGCGATACCAGTCGTGCGCGTTGAATCCGGGCGTGGAGATGGCCGGACCCTCTGCGCGGACCTGCGTCGAAGGCTGGATGTTCCAGTTCTCGGCCAGGGTGAGCCGGGCGGGAGCGTCTGACGCGAGGACGACGGGGCAGAACATCGCGAGAAGCAATACTGCGAAAACAGTTCGCATGGCTCTCCTGTGGTCCGCTTGCCGGGCTGAGGGACAGGTCGCTACGTCCCACGCAAGCCCGTAATTTACTCCTGCTGCTCTTGACATGGGAAGCCCCGGCATTTCATTCTGTGCCGGTTTAAAACGTTTTATGGACAGGTCATGGCGACTCTGAAGGACGTGGCGGAGCATTGCGGAGTATCGGTAGCAACTGTGTCGCTGGTGCTGAACGAGGCCCCGTGGTCGAAGCATGTCGCGGCCGATACGAAGAAGCGTGTGCTGCAGGCGGCGCGGCAACTCGGTTATCGCCCCGACCTGGTGGCGCGCTCGTTACGCAATCGCCGCAGCCAAAATATCGGCGTGGTCGTGTTCGACATTACCGACCCGTATTGCTCGCTGGTCCTGAAGGGCATCGAGGACCGTCTATACGAAGACGGCTATATGCCGATGATCGGTGACCTTCAGAACGATTCGAGAAGGTTCGACCGCTGTGTGGGGATGTTGACGGGCCGGCGCATGGAAGGGCTGATCCTCATCGCTAACCCGCTGTACCTGGAAAGCGACATCATAGAACTTGGCCGGCGCTTGGACGCGCCACTGGTTATCGTCGGCCATGCGCTCAGTCCCGGCACGATCAGTTCGGTCACGATCGATAACTCCCACGGCACCCGGCTCGTCATGGAGCATCTCCACGGCCTCGGACACCGGAAATTCGCGTTCATTCGCGGGCCCAAGGGGATGGTGGACAGCGAACCGCGGTGGCGAGGCATGGCAGAGTTCATCGGAGCCGCCGGGCTCTTCATCGATCCCGACCTGGTCGTCGATATCGAGGGACTGAACTCGAGTTATGAAGAGTGCTACCGGCTGACTGAGCGACTGCTGCCACGGAAGCGAGATTTCACGGCGCTGGCCGCGTTTGACGATCTCAGCGCGTTTGCAGCGATCGGTGCGTTGGCAAAGGCAGGGTTGCGGGTTCCGCAGCATGTGTCGGTCACAGGCTTCGACGATATTCCGGGCGCGGGATTCTATAATCCGCCGCTTACGACCGTGAGACAGGCGATGGAACACCAGGGCACCATCGCGGCCGAAACCATCGCCGCAATGATAAGCCGTCGGGAAGAACAGAAAAAGCCGAAGCCGATTCACCGGGCGGTCATTCCGCAACTGATCGTTAGGGATTCGACAACGACGCCGACAGCCAGATGACCAGGGGAATGGACCAGCATTATGCATAGAGCCTTCGCTTCGTTCAGGAGTGTGCGATTGTTTGAACTTTGTGATCGAGCGGCAGCGAGGAATAGTGCGGAAGCTGTTTCGGCCGGGTAGCGGTCCCTCGCTTCGCTCGGGATGACAAAAAGTCACATCAGGACGACAACGAGAGAGTTGCAAACGATCAATATGAACCGATATTGAGGAGTAGGGAAGATGAGATTGCTGCAACGACTGGTACTGTTCATAGCATGTTCAGCCGTTCTTGTCGTCACTTCGTTTTCGCAGACGAAACCGCAATACCCGCCGCGACCTGCGCATGATCCGCTAGAAGCCTTCGCGGCGATTCAGCCGATCGACACGCACGTGCATGTCTTCAAGACTGACACAGCGTTCCAGACGATGCTGCAACGCCTGCACCTCACGCTGCTGAACATCCTGGTGGTGGACGACACGCAGGATTATCGCAAACAGCTTCAGCCGCAGGTGGACCAGGCCCTCAAGCTTATGCACGGGAGCGACGGGCACATCGCCTTCTGTACAGGCATCGATCCATACAAATGGAATGAACCGTCGTTCTCGAAAGACACGGTGAACCAGATCAACCGCGATCTGAAGGACGGAGCGGTCGCGGTAAAACTCTGGAAGAACATCGGCATGCAGATAAAGGACTTGCAAGGCCGGTTCGTGATGCCGGACGACCCGAAACTGGCGCCGGTCTATAAAGATCTCGCGCAGCGACATGTGACGTTGCTCACGCACTTTGCCGAGCCGGATGTCGCGTGGTTACCGCTCGAAAGCAATGCTGACGATCCTTCAACTTCGTATTACCGCGAGAACCCGCAATGGCACCTTTACGGCAAGACGGGATTTCCGTCAAAGCAGCAGATCCTTGACGCACGCGATCACGTCCTCGCGCAAAATCCCGACCTGCGCATGGTCGGCGTGCATCTCGGCAGCATGGAGCGCGACCTTGATAACATTGCGCGTCATTTCGACAAATACCCCAACTTCGCTGTCGACACCGCCGCGCGCATGGAGTACCTGATGCTAACGCCACGCGACAAGGTCCGAGCCTTCCTCATCAAGTACCAGGACCGCGTGCTCTACGGAACCGACCTCGATGTCAATCCGGACGCGAATTTCCAGGAAGTGCTCAAAGATTGGCAATCGACTTATGAGCGCGATTGGAAGTTCCTGGCGACCGGCGAAATGGTCGAGGTGAACGGCAAGAAAGTTCAGGGTTTGCAACTGCCACAGCCGGTGCTGCGAAAGATCTTCCACGACAACGCGCTGAAGTGGATTCCGGGGCTGACCCCGGCAAAGTGAGTCGGCGCGCAATCGCACCGGAACAACAGGTTAAGCACTGGCAACAGCGAGGAGCGCACCGACATCTCTGGCAGTTGTTCGACCTACTTCGTCAAGAGGTGATCCATGCGTACTCTGCTGAAAGTCTCTATTCCGGTCGAAGCGGGCAATGCGGCTATTCAGAACGGCACACTTCCGAAAACTATCGAGACGATACTCAACGACCTGAAACCGGAAGCGGCCTTTTTTTGCGATGACCACGGTAAGCGGACGGGGTTCATCGTGTTTGACATGAAGGACAGCTCACAGATTCCGGCGGTGGCGGAACCGTGGTTCCTCGCCTTCGACGCGCAGGTGGAACTGCATCCGGTCATGAACGTTGACGACCTGAAAAAGAGCGTACCGGGCATGGAGAGGGCGGTCCAGAACTACCGGGCGTTCCGGAAAGCAGCATGAGGTGAGGTCCCGGATAACTGGTGTTCAGCATAGGAAAGCCCCACGTGCTTTGCGAACGTGGGGCATGTTTCGCTCTCCAAATTCAGCTCAGCGCGATGGGCTTGATGCCCGTCATTTCGCAGAAGTCGATCAGCGCTGGATAGAGATGCTTACCGTAGCCGAGGCAGGCGTATTCATTCGTCCAGTTCTCAACCAGTTCATTGACATCGCAGTGCGCCGTGACGAAGCCGTGCGGCCAGAACGGGATGCCGCACTCGTGAAGCCGGCGATTGATCTGATCGGCTGGAGGCTCGAAAACCGTCGCACGCGTGATCGCCATGCGGAACTCGCCGTTGATGCGGCCCAGGCGCGCGAGCACGCCTTCACCTACTTTGCAGATGAGCCTGACGGAGAGTCCCCCGGCCTCGCCCTCGGTGGGGATGCCGTGCTCGGCGAATCCAGCGGGGCCTAGTTTGCTGGCGAGTGAGGGCGGGCAGGCACCGTCGCCGATGATTTTGATCTCGCGCGTCTTCTTGTCGATGTGCTGGAGGTCGCCGTAGTAGACGCGCTCGTCGCTGAGCTTCGTGAGCAGCAGCACGGTCATGGCGGTGTTGAAGTCGCCGAGCGTGGAAGTGCCGTGGCCATCTTCAAGCATCATGCTCTGCGCGAAACAGGTGGCTGAGTAGTCGTCGCCGAGACCGGGGAACGACTGGATGGTGTAGAAGTCGAACCTTTCTTTTTCAACCACTTCTTTCAATGCGAGATAAAGCCGAATCGAGCGCTCGTTGACGACGCTCTCTTCGGGCGCCTGGCCGAACAATTGTTTAAGGCGCGGCCAGAGCTCGCAAACCTTTTCCTTCGGGATGCGCTCGGCCGTGCGAATGACCTCCGTGGTGTCGCGCGAGTCGATGTCGACGCCGAACATGCGCATCCACTGGGAGGGGTCGGCGACGCCGCAGGTCTGGCCCATGCCCCGCCCGCCGAACGTGCCGATGGTGGACTGGTTCAGCCATTGCTTCATATGCGACGCGCGCGCGAAGCTGGCGATTTTGTCTATCGTGTCAGGCTCATCGTTGGCGCCGTAGACGAACTTGTGCGGCACGCCGATCTCAAGCAATCCACCGTGCATGACTAGCCCGCCGACGGGACGCCAGCCCTGTGAGCCGGGGTGCGTCCAGAGCAGAACGCCCTTGCCGCTGTTCGAGAAATCGCGGATGGCCGCCGCGAGGTGAGCAGCCCAGACCCAGGTGCCGGAGTAGAGCACCACGGCGTTGATGGCGTCGTCGCACTTCATCTTCTTGAATGCATCGCGCGCCTCCTCCTTGCTGGCGATGACCACCGGCCATTCGACAAGGTTCACGCCCGCGCGGCGCAGTTCCTGCTTGGAAGCGGCGACGAGCGCGTCGTCGATGAATGGCGCGCCCATCGGGTCCTGCAAGCCATCTTTATGGACTCCGTAGACGATGAAACCGATTGTTGGCTGGATCAACGGAAACCTCCAATAAACCGCTGTTGGCTTTGAGCTTTGGGCTATGCAGCCGTGCTGAATCCTTGAGCTACTTTCGAGACCAGGCTCTGGTAACCACGTAGTTGCAGTTGATACTGCTGCGCGACGGTGGCGTCGGGCTCGATCGTTTCCCGTACCTTGACCAGTTCCGCCACTGCATCTTGCGTACCGCTGTACACACCTGCGGCGACGCCGGCGAGTATGGCTGAACCGAGGCAGACAGCTTCGTCACAGGCGACCACGTGCAAACGGCAGCCCGCGAGCGCGGCGCGCAGTTCGAGTCCGAGATGCGAGTGCGTGCCGCCCCCGCTCGCCCACACGTCAGAGAACGGACCGATAGCGGAGGCAAGCAGTCCGGCAACCTCATGCAACTCGCAGGCGATGCCTTCGAGAATTCCTTTGTAGATGTGCTTGCGCGTGGTGCTCGCGGTTAGGCCAGTTATGACGGCTCGCGCTCGCGGGTTGAAGTCCGGGTTGCAGGTACCGATCAAGTGCGGCGTGATGCAGAGACCTGTCGGGCCCTCTGGTACGCCCTGCTGCAGTTCGCGGTACTGCTCGGCCTGCAAGTCGGACTCATGCGAACCGTCGCCGAAAAGCAGTTCACGGAACCAGTTCATCATCAGGCCGGAGGGAAAGTAGGCGAGCGAGACGTAGCGGCCGGCCACGACGTGCGGATAGCAATTGAGCGAGGCCGCGAAGGCACGGTCGTTCAGCACCGGTTTGTCGGTCACTGCGACCAGACACTCGTAAGTGCCGATGGAGTCGGTGACACGGCCGGGCAGCACGGCCCCCATGCCGAGAGCGGCGCAGGCCTGGTCGTGTCCACCAATGACGACGAGCGGCTGCGAGCGAAGCCCGAGATGGGACGACGACTCTGCGCAGAGGCGTCCGGCAACGGTTCCGGCTGGAACGGGCTCGGGTAGTTTCCCGACAGGCAGTCCGATGAGTTCGAGAATGTCCTCGGCCCAGCGCTTGCGTGTGATGTCGAACAGCATGCAACGCGCGGCAAGCGTGTAATCGATGAAGGCAGGAATGCCAAGTTTCAGCAGCAGGTATCCGGTGAGGCTCACAAACTGCGCGGCCGAGTCGAATAGCTGGCGATCGTGTTCGCGCAGCCAGAGCAGTTTCGCCGCCGGATACATCGGGTGCGTGATCATGCCCGTCGTTCCGAACAGGTGGCGGCGCCCGAGTTCGCGATCGATTTGCTCGGCTTCGGCGACGGCGCGGTTGTCCATATTCAGGATAGCTGGCCCGATCGGGCAGCCCACGGCATCAACCGGGATGAATGTCTCACCATGCGAGCTGATGCACAGGGCGGCGACGTCGGTGCAATCAGCCGCGAGTTCGTGGAGCGTGTGGGATAGAGCATTCCAAAAGACGTCGGGGTGGAGTTCGGCGTGGCCGGGCAGTGGGAAGTCGGGCGAGTAAGCGACAGTAGCGCGTGACAGAACGCGACCGTTCTCGGAGAAACGGATGGCCTTGCATCCGCTCGTGCCGACATCAACGGCGATGATACTCACGCCCGGTGACCTCTCGTACGAACTGTCGCCGGGCCGGAGACCCGGCACTACACAACCCAAGGCGCTACGACAAGGGCCTAGTCCACTGCTGCTTGCGATTTCATGCGCGAGTTGCTTTGGGCGAAATCGCTCAGGGCGGAGCGGGCACGCTGCAGGAAGCATGCGACGTCGTCGGCCTGAAAAACGTTGCGGCCGAAGAATACGCCGGCTGCGCCTGCTTGCATAGCCGAACGGATGACGTCGAGCGCTTCGTCCTCACTGTCGGTCTTGGAGCCGCCCAGGACCAGGATCGGGACGGGGCAAGCTTCAATCACCGTGCGCATCGATTCGATATCACCGCTGTACTCGGTCTTGACTGCATCGGCACCGAGTTCGGCGGCGACGCGGCTGTGAAAGCGCAACCACTCCGGGCTGGCGGCGGACTTCACGTCACGTCCCCGCGCCAGGGTTTCGACAATAAGTGGCAGTCCCACTTTCTCGCACTCGCGCGCTATCCGTGCATTGCGTGCCACTTCGTCGCGTTCAAAGGCGTTGTCGCCGGTGCCGACGATCATGAAAGTGAGGACCGCATCGGCGCCGAGGCGGAGTGCGTCTTCTGGCTTGCCAATGTCGCAGCTCGCAGGATGATCCGGTCCCTGGCGCCAGACAGAAGTCCAGTCGAGTCGCAGGATAAGCGCTGGGGGCGACTGGGTGAGGAGCGCATCGCCGCAGTGGCGGAGCGTGCCCGGATTGAGCAGCAGGCCGTCAATGTCGGCTGCGACAAAACGGCCGATCTGCGCGGTCGGGTTGATAGTGCCAGGAATGGGGCCGTGCACGAGCGGGTGGTCGTAGGCGACGATCAACGTACCGGCGTTCCTGTGCCGAGCCCGGAGAAGACGGTTTAGCCGAATGGCTTTTCCGTGGTCACTCAATGCCCACCTCGCGCGTGCGGTTATTCTGGACAATGTCGTGCCCCGAGCGCGCTTGCTGCATTCTGTCTCGGAATGACAATCGACACGCGTGAACGAATGTAGACGCATTATGAGCGATTGTCAATTCGTTGCTGCGCGTTTGCGGTCGTTTCTGGAGTGTTTTGGCTTATTTTGCATCGGTTTTGCCGAGGTACCCACATCTGCTGGCTGCTCCGGATGTGGGGCACCGTCGACGATGAGTTCTGCGATGAACACGCGAATTCCGGCATCTCGGAGAGCAGTGATGTGTTCGGGCGCGGCGCCGACGTCGGTGACCAGGATGTCAATATCGGTAACCGGGCCAACGAAGGCGAAGTACTGGTTGCCGAATTTGCTGTGGTCGGAGAGCGCAATGCGGGTCTTAGCAGCCGCCGCCACAAGTTTCTTGACCTGCGCCTCGGCGTGACTGGCCGTCGAGAGTCCGTACGCTGGATCTATGGCGCTAATGCCCATGATGGCCTTGTCGACGCGAATCTCGGAGATGGCCCGCTGTGCCCACATGCCGGAGCAGTAGAGTACGTCGTGCTGCAGCTCGCCCCCAGTCGAGAGGACTTTGATGCCGGGGCTGCGCTGGAAAAGACACACGATCAGCGGTGAATTCGTGATGACTGTGAGCCGCCTGCGGCCCGTGAGCAGGCGGGCTAATTCATACACGGTGGTGCTGCCTTCGAGGAAGACGGTCTCCCCGTCGGAGATGAGTTTTTCTGCTTCGCGCGCAATCGCCTGCTTTTCGGCACGGTTGCTGCGCAGCAGGGCGTCGTAAGAGGGCTGGAAGTTCGTGCTGGAGGTGCGACTGACGGCGCCTCCGTGGGAACGAACGAGCAGCCCCTGCTCTTCTAGCGCAGCAAGGTCGCGGCGAATAGTCGCCGCAGTCACTCCGAGCATGCGCGTCAGGTCTGACGCACTCACGCTACGTTGAGCCTCGAGAATCTCACGGATCCTGAAATGTCGTTCGTCGGCAAGCATGCGGGTGTCCTCCGTGGGCGCTCCGGAAGGTCGTGCCCACTTTCGCTCGGCGAAGGTGGGGCAGCCACGGATACGCGATTGTCGAGACGCACGGTCGAAAGGGAATGATAGCCGAACAGGAACGATCATGTCGGAACTTTTTCGCTCAGGAGAATTTGACAAGCGGAACAGAACTGAACTAAAGTTTCGCGCTCAGTGGGGAAGCTGTACGCCGCGCAAGCGGTTTCCGGACGCTCTTCTCTGCAATGACGGCGATCAGGTTGAAGAAGAGATAGGATGTCCCGTTCCGTTTAAAACGATTTAAGGAACTTGGAACGTCTGTTGATTGATTTCCGGCCAGCCCCGAATGCGGACTATCCAGATCACGCCCTGCGCATCTGGCGGCAGCAGAGGGCGGAATCACGCCGGGGCAGGCACTCATCCCCGCTGACCGGGATGACGGCAGCGGAACAGAACGAAGGAGTACCCCATGGAACGCTTCGCTTGCTCCGTCGGCAAGTTTTTCAGGCGCGCAACAGTCCAGCTTGGCTGGACGGCTCTGATCTTGGTGATCACCTGTGGAACGGTGATCGCACAAAAGGACGCAGGAAGCATCGTCGGGACGGTGCGCGATAACAGTGGGGCCGCCGTGCCCGACGCACAGGTGACCGTGACCGACGTCGACAAAGGCACGTCGACGGTGCTCAAGACGAATGCCACCGGCGAGTACGTGGCAAGCCCGTTGAGGATCGGTCGCTATAGCGTGACCGTCGAGAAGGCGGGATTCTCGAAGGTGGTCTCAGCTCCGATGCAGCTGAGTGTGCAGCAGCGTATCGCGTTCAACGTCTCGTTGAAGGTCGGTTCCGTTCAAACGGAAGTGCAGGTGACTGGCGCAGCGCCGTTGCTGGAAACGGAGACTTCCGATCTCGGGCAGGTCGTCGACCAGCGCCGAGTCTCGAACTTGCCGCTCAACGGTCGCAACTTCGCGCAGCTCGCGCTGCTTACGGCAGGAACTGCGCCTAGCGAACCAGGGGCGCGAGATTCGGCGGGTTACGGCTTCAGCGCCAGTGGCGCGCGTTCATTGCAGAACAACTTCCTGCTGGATGGCGTTGACAACAACTCGAACCTCCCCGATCTGCTGAACGAAAGCAACTTCGTGATCCAGCCCTCGGTTGAGGCACTGCAGGAATTCAAAGTGCAGACAAACGCCTACAGCGCCGAATTCGGCCGCGGGAACGGCGCCATCATCAACGCCACTATTAAATCGGGCACGAATAAATGGCACGGCAGCGCGTTCGAGTTTCTGCGCAACGACGTATTCGACGCTCGTAACTGGTTCGACAAAGTGGGAGCTCAGGTGAAGCCTCCTTACAAGCACAACCAGTTCGGCGCTACCTTCGGCGGACCGATTATCAAGGACCGCACGTTCTTCTTTGTTGACTACGAAGGCCTGCGGTTGCGGCGTGGCGAGCCTCAGAACGCACAGGTGCCCACCGAGGCGCAACGGGCGGGAGATTTCAGCGATCAGCTGGACCTGACGACGCAGGTGATGAATGGGGACGGCAGTCCGGTGCTCGATTGCAACGGGCGTCCCACGTACCAGGGCGAGATATTCAACACCCGCCTCACGGGTTTTGCGCCGGGGAACGAGACTGGCTTGTGCGGGATGCCGTTCGGATATGCGGCGAACGGGACGCCACTTAACGTAATCCCGCTTGCGCTGCAAGACCCCCTGGCGGTCAAGTTCATGGCGCTTTTTCCATTGCCGAATGCCGACCTGCCCGGCGGCAACTTCTTCCGCAACCCGGTGCGGCAGCAGGACCGCAACAATTTTGACGTTCGCGTGGACCACAAATTTACAGACACCAACACCGTATTCGTCCGCTTCAGCTACGAGCTGCAGCCGTCCATCATCCCGTCGCCGTTCGGTACCTTCGGTGACGGCGGCGGGTTCTTCACCGGAGACGAGAGAAACTCGTATCGAAGCGCCGCCGTGAGCGATACGCACGCGTTCAGGCCAACACTGGTCAACGAGTTCCGCTTCGGTTACAACCGGGCAAACTCGCGCCGGTTCCAGTTCCATTTCGACCAAGATCTCTCGTCGCAGATCGGGTTTCCTGGTGTTCCGTTTACGCCTATCAACGGCGGTCTGCCGCAGATTACGTTCAGCGACCTGAACTCGACGCTGGGAAGCCCGCAGTTCCTGCCTTCCCAAGAGGTTCAGAACACCTACAGCCTGCTGGACAACGTGACTTGGGTGAGGGGCAAGCACACGCTGAAGTTCGGGACCGAGATCCGGCGCGAGGAGTTCACGATCTTCCAGCCGGCGGCTTCGCGAGGAACGATGAACTTCGGCCCGGATTTCACCACTAATGCGGGATCAGCGAATTCGTCGGTGGGAGGCAATGGGCTGGCATCGATGCTGCTGGGCATTCCCGATAGCGGCGTCCTGACGGGCATGGAAAATATCGACTACTTCCGCCCCACCTACGCGTTCTTTACCCAGGACGACTGGAAGATCACGCCGCGCCTCACACTCAATCTCGGCTTGCGATACGAATTGTTCACCACCGTGAAGGAGAGGCACGACCGGCAGTCGTACTTCGACTTCAACACGCTGACCATCATCGCCCCGAAGAGCAACACTATTGGCCTGACGCCGACACTCGCTTCGTTCTTGACGCTGCAGAACACCGGTTCACGCGGCCTGATTCCGACGGATACCAACAACTTCGCGCCGCGCATTGGCTTCGCATACCAGCTGACGAACAAGACTGTCGTTCGCGGCGGGTACGGAATCTTCTACGGCGGGTCGGAGAACGGCCCCTATTCGAACCCAAGCCCCGGCTTCAACGAGCCGTTTTTCCCGACGCAGGCATGGAGCACGCCCTGTGGCGCAGCTTCAGCGAATCCCGCAGCGAACGACTGCAGCATCCCGGGGCTGAATGTGTTCAGCCAAGGCTTCCCTGCAGACGCGCTGGTCGATCCGAACACGCCCACCATGTTTTCGATGGATAACAACCTGGTGACGCCCTATATGCAGCAGTGGCATCTGTCGGTGCAGCGTGAACTTCCCGCGAACAGCGTGCTCGAGGTGACGTACGCCGGATCCAAGGGGACAAAGCTCTACACCTTCTACAACGGCAACCAGGCTGATCCATCAACCGACCCGACCGCGCCTCTAGCCGACCGCCGCCGCTTTCCGGCAATCGATGGTTCGATCCCGTGGTTCCGCTCGGATGGACGGTCCAGCTACCACTCACTGCAGCTCAGAGCGGAAAAACGATTCAGCCACGGATTGTCCTTCCTCTCGTCCTACACGTGGGCCCACGCGCTGGATACTGCGTCGAGCGCGGACCTGGGCGCGCAGAACGGCGGCGATTTCCGCTGGTACAAACATCCAGAGTGGGAGTGGGGCAATTCGGATTTCGACGTGCGTCAAAGGTTCACGTTGAGCTACAT
>JAEZPW010000264.1 GCA_023441255.1 Acidobacteriota bacterium | reverse complement strand
CTTCTATCTCATGTGGTTTGCATACGCGCTAGGCGCTTCAGCCGGCTTGATGGTCATCAGCCAACTTGTGCCGTTTGCGAAGAGCATGAAGATCCCGAGCGAGACTCTGGCATTCATGACTCTGGTTGTAGCTGCTGTCGGCAATGCGTCAGGGCGAATTCTGTCGGGCTGGATGTCAGACACCTTGGGACGACTGAATGTTTTGCGACTGATGATCGGCATTTCCATGATTGGAATGCCTGTCCTCTACCTCACGGGCAGCAACCCGACCCTGCTGTATGTGATGGTGTTTGTCATCTACTGGTGTTACGGCACCCAACTGTCGGTGAATGCGTCGACCGCTTCCGATTTCTGGGGCACAAAGAACGCCGGCATAAACTACGGTATGTTGTTCACCGCTTGGGGCGTGGCCGGCATTATCGGACCCAAAATCGGTGGGTATTTCTTCGACCGAACCAGGAGCTATCAGAGCGCTTTCTATGTAGCCGCTGGTTTGGCCGCTGTGGCGTTGATATGCGAATCCTTTGCGAGACGGCCAGCGATACCTAAGCAACTGAAGCTGACGTCGAAGACCAAAAGAGCGGCAGCCGCCTGAAACGAAGGAGATTGCCAGAGCGGAATCGTCAGCTAAAAGGACAAGCGCGCACTGATTTGAATCTCACGGCCCGGCGTGGCTGCGTCGGTTATGGTCCCGAATTGCGGAGTATTAACGAACCGGTTCGGGATGCCGAGGTTGGTGTGGTTAAGCGCGTTGAAGAACTCCGCCCGGAACTGAAACTTTGTCGATTCAGTGAGGCCGAAGTCGCGGACCAAGGCGAGGTCGAGCGTCTGCATTCCCGGTCCGTAAATCGAGTTACGTCCCACGTTGCCGAAGGTGAACGCAGGCGGCGCGGCGAACGCGGCCGGATTAAACCAGGCTGCTGCCGTTCGCGTCCCTGGGCCGAAAATCGGTTGTCCCGTGGTGTTCGCGCGAATTGGATTTTCGCCCAACACGGTCCCTGAATTCGCAGTGTCTCCAAACACGGAGATCGTGAACGGGAAGCCTGACTGAATCTGGTAAAGCGCAGAGAGATGCCAGTCCCGCGTGATGAGGCTCAGAGTGCCGTCGTTGCCGAACTTGGGCAGGTCGTAGACGGCGCTGAGTGCGAACCGGTGCCTTACATCGCAACCTGGACCTTTCTCTGCGTCCAGGTCGTTGTTGTTCTGCGGAATGGCCGACTCGAACATGGGCGAACGGAAGTCGGGCGCATTGCTCAGGTTCTTCGCCCATGTGTAGTTCGCAAGGAAGGTCAAGCCGTGCGTGTATCGCCGACGCACGTTCACATAACCCGCGTTGTACCAACTCTGGGCCGTGTTCTCCAGCAGGTTGATGGTACTTACAGGGAAGCAGACGGTTCCGTTTGGACATCCGGCAGCGGGCTCCCTGTACGTGATCTCATCCGGCAACTCCGTACGGGGTACGAAGCTGATCGTTTTGAACGGACGGCGCGGCCCCAGCGGTCCGGGACCGGGCAGGGCGTTGTTGATCAGGTGCGCTCGCTGCAAATGCACACCGTGCGAGCCAAGGTAGCCGATCTCCAGTGTAGTGTGCTGGCCCAGGCTCTTCTCCAGCGAAAAGCTCCATTGCTGGATGTACTGCGATGGCGCTCTCGGGTCCATTGCGCCGAAGCTGACAACCGTCTGGCCCAGGACGGGGTCTCCGAAATTAAGGTGCGAACTTACGATCGACGGCGCCGGAGTGAAATTGTCGCTCTGCTGAGTTTCCGGGAAGACATAAGGCACGTTGTGACGCTGGTTGCACCAGGTATTCATGTCAACGGGCGTGTAGAACATCCCGAACGCAGTATGAACAACCAATCCGTACCGGGGGATCGCCTGCGAGAGTCCGAGGCGCGGTGCGAAATTGCTCCGGTTCGGATACTTCAACCCGGTCGGATATCCATTCTGTCCGCCCACGAAGACCTGCGGAACACCACTATCAAAGGTCAAATTGGTATTGGGATACCTGATATCCACCAGCGGGTTCATGTACTCGTAACGCAGTCCGATCTCTACCGTGGTGCTCCTCGCAACCTGGAAACTGTCCTGCACAAAACCGTCGAGGTACCACTGGCGGAGTTGCATCTGGGGAATGCCCGCCTGGCGCTGCTTGACAGCCGGAAGACCCAACAGGAAGCTGGCCAGCGCCGAGCCGGTTCCGTCATTCGTCGCGGTTTCGGTTGTGAAGCCGTTCGTGAACTGGTAATAACCACGGTTCTGGAAGAAGCCCCACATCGGCCATATCAACCGGCGGTAGCTTCCGCCGAATTGAAGACTGTGCCGACCATGTTGCCAAGTCAGCATCTCGCGCCCTTCCAGAACGGTGTCCCACGCCTTCATCGGCGTAGCCGCATAGTTGTCACCCATGGGGGAGTAACCCTGCACGTTGAAGAACGGCGCCCCGAAGGCTCCCTGACCTCCGAAGCCTACTCCGGCAATCCCCAACTCCGAAACGATGTCGTTCTGGTCGCTGTTCTCCGAGGAGCGGTGCATCGCCAGCCGTGACACCGCAATCGAGGCCGTGTTCAGCACGCGAGGGTTGATTACACGGTTCCAGGAGATCGTCCCTTGCTGCGCGCGATTGTCGTGGTACGAGCCAAATCCGGGGAGCAGTGAACCCAACCCGAAGATCATCTCTTCCGGTGAGAATCCACGTTCTGCGCTGACCGAGTAACGGGCGGCCAGGGTGTCACCCTCGCCGAACATGTGGTCGATCCGAACCGTACCTTGATCGTTTGAATGGCGTTCGTTGCGAACGTCAATGTAGTTGTTGCAGTCCACACCGGCGCCGACAACGCTCGGACTGCCCATCATGCCGGCACCGCAGGGCATCGCTCCCATGTTGCCGCCCATCATGTCGGCATTGGGCATGGGAACATACTTCATCAGGAACGTCTGAGCCGTGTGATCGATCAGTTCCTGCGGAATCATGTTGTCCACGAACTGATCACGGATCACTTGCGGATTGGTCGGGCTCACCGGGAGCGACGGGTTGAAGTTCGGGTTCGGATGCGCGCTGAATGGGTTGTAGATATCCTTGCCGCTAGCACTGAAATCGCCCATGATCTCGGCCGGCGTGGGGACGGTCGAGATCATGGTCTGCGCGCGCACGTGGCGGTATCCTTCATAATTGACGAAAAAGAACGTCTTCTTCTTCATCACAGGTCCGCCCAGTGACGCGCCGAAATTGTTCTGCACCAATTGATTCCTGCCCATGGAATTGAATGTATGGGCATCGAGGGCGCCGTTGCGGTGGAACTCGTAAGCAGTGCCGTGAAACTGGTTCGATCCGGAGCGCGTAACGATGTTGATCTGTCCGCCGCCCGCACCGCCCATCTCGGCCGAGTAGCTTCCCGTCTGCACCTTGAACTCGCGAACTGCATCCGGCGAAGGACTGAGGTTTAGGGTGTTGAATGTGGGGTCTGTATTCGTGGCTCCGTCCAGCAGGAAGTAGTTCGCATTGGGCCGATTGCCGCCAATGCTGATTGCCGAACGCTGGCCCGGGCGCCAATACAGCGGATTCATGTTGCCGGTCTGAGCTCCGTGGCCGACGTGGGCGCCGGGAACGGTGAGCACGAGGTCGGCCAGCATGCGCCCATTAAGCGGCAACTCGCGAATTGAAGTCGGTTCGATCACTTCACCCAGTGATGAATCAGTCAAGTGTAGTGCCGGAGGCTGATCCGCAACCTCCACGGCGTTCGCCACCGACGCCAGCTTCAAGCCCAAACGGAAGGTAAAGTGCTGGCCGACCTCAAGCCGAACTCTTTGCGTGAGCACCGCAAAACCAGGAGCATGAGCCGAAATCTGGTACTCACCGGGCAGCAGACCAGGGACCTGGAACAGGCCTTGGTCATCACTCACCGCCTGCCGCACCGCTCCCGTGCTCGTCGAGATCACCTGAATACTTGCTCCTGCGAACCGATGATCTTGCGGATCACTGACAACACCAGACAGGGTGGCGTAATTACTCTGGCCAAAAGCGCACAACGTGAAGGAGAGGAGGGAACATAGCACTGCGCTGCGCACGAAGAACCCCCGGCAGGTCTGGTTTGGGGGAATTTCCGGAACAGGAAAATTCCCAAATCGGGAATTAAACGTCGGCCGTACCCGTCGCCGCAATAGCAGAAACATACTAGAGGAGGACCCAAGGGGCCGATGGACGGGAGGCGGAGAACTACTGCGACTCGGGCTTAGTTCTTTGGCTTCAAGGATTTATGAAACCTAGCGACCGGAAGATTCTTCAATTGTCTGGCTCTGCGATGAGTACTCAACCATGACACGGTCTCGACCATAGTTGCTTGGCCACTCCGAACCTCACCGGCAACTTCACACGGATGGGGGGCGAGGTCACCATCCCCCATCGAAGTCGCCCGTTACTCCACGCAGTTGTTCGGTCACCCTCATATTTCGCGGCAAAGTGTGGAGGAGAGGTCCCTCGTAACCGAACGCGCAACGGCGGGACTCTCTCGATGGGGGTTTCTGCCTTTGCTGTGTCGCGAGAAAATTGTATGCTCGGCGTGTGTTCCGGATGCGACTAAAAGGCCGCTCTCCTACAACCGGATTGCTGTTGGCTCTGGTGGTGACGCTGTGCTTCGTCGTGACCTATTCCGGGTACATCCAGGTTCAGATCAAGCGCCTGCGCCACGTGCAGGGAGAACTCGTGGACCGCAACCGTCGCGATTCGCTGCAACTTCTGCGGATTCAGGATGATCTGCACGGAGTTGCGTTAGCCATGCGCGACATGCTCGAAGGCGACGAGCCGTACCCGCTGCCCGCGTGGGAGTCCCAGTTCCGAAGGCTCAAGAACGATCTGGATGACGCGTTGCAGATCGAAGATAAACTTGCTGTCGCGACCCGTACGCCGGAACAGCGTCAGTACCTTTCGAGGTCCTTCGCGCAGTTCTGGAGTGAGGTCGACCGCATGTTCTCCACGGCGAGTGCGGGAAACGACAAAGCGGCCAAAGAGATGATTCGATCCTCGCTCCAGACCCAGGAGGCGAGCCTGAGTAACGCCGTTGCTCGACTGCTGGTTGAGAACAACCTCAGCGAAGAAGAGGCTGGCAAACAGATCGAGGCGGTATATGCGCAGTTGGACCGTCAGGTCTATCTGTTCCTGGGGGTGACCCTTATTGCCATTGTCTGTACGGGCATCCTGCTGACCGCATCGAACCGGCGCCTGTTCCGCAGGGTTGGAGAAATATCGGAACAACGAAGCGAACTGGCCCAGAAGCTCATCGCAACGCAGGAATCGACGTTTCATGCGATTTCACGCGAGTTTCACGACGAATTCGGACAGGTGCTGACAGCGATGGGATCACTGCTGGCACGTGCCGAAAGGAAAGCACCTCCCGGGACGAATTGGACTGACGACATTCGCGAGGTCCGGCAGATTGCGCAGACAACGCTGGACAACGTCCGTACCCTATCACAAGCGTTGCATCCTGTGGTTCTCGATGAAGCAGGCTTGGAGAGCGCGCTGGACTGGTATCTTCCGACCCTCAAGCGGCAAAACCGGCTCGACGTACACTTTGAAAAAAACGGCACGTCGCGACCGATCAGCACCCAGACTGGGGTTCACATTTACCGGATCATTCAGGAAGCGCTGATCAACATCATTCGGCATTCGGGCTCGGCCGATGCTTACGTGCGTTTGAACTTCAGGGATGACAGCCTGCTGTTGGAAGTGGAAGATCACGGATGCGGTTTCCAGCCAAACGGGGCCGGGCACGGAATCGGTCTCGTCGCGATGCGTGAGCGCAGCGATCTCATCGGTGGAACAATCCGCTGGATGCAGGCGCCCCACGGGGGAACCATTGTTCGGCTTGAAGTGCCATCGGAGCGATTAAGCTGATGCCTCGGAATATCACTGTCGTGCTGGTTGACGATCACGCGCTTGTCCGACGAGGATTCCGTCTTATGCTCGAAGACGATCCAGAGATCGAGGTTGTCGGCGAAGCAAACGACGGCGAGGAAGCCATACGCGTCTCGAGCAAGTTGCGTCCGAAAGTGATCGTGATGGACTGTGCCTTGCCGAACATCAACGGCATGGATGCGACTCGGCGCATCCGCGAGCAGATGCCCGAAATCGCCGTCCTCATGCTCAGCATGTATTCCGAACACACCTGGGTACGCCGCGCTCTGGAGGCGGGCGCGAACGGGTACATTCTCAAGAGCGCGGACCTCGACCTTGCCGATGCCATCAGGCGAGTAGCGGCGGGAGAGACAGTGCTCGACCCTACGATTGCTCCCATCACCGTCATGAGGGGAGAAAAGGCTGCTGGTCTTTCCAAGCGCGAAGTTGAAGTTTTGCGCCTCATCGTGGGCGGGAGATCGAACAAGGAGATCGCCGCCGAACTGGACCTCAGCGTCAACACCGTCGCCGTGCATCGCGCCAATGTCATGGAAAGCCTTGGAATCCATAACACGGCCGAGTTGGTCGTCTACGCCATCAAGAACGGGCTGGTGATCCTGTCGTGAACCGCCGTAATTTCCTCTGTGGACTGGCCTCGCTTGCGATCGCGCCGCCGGCTCTCCGCGCTGCGAGCGGCGAAAACGGACCCAATTTCCGGCTGGTCGATGTCACACAGCAGGCCGGCATCTCTTTTCGGCACAATAATGGAGCGTTCGGCAATAAACTGCTGCCCGAAACACTTGGGCCTGGTTGCGCCTTCCTTGACTACGACGGCGACGGCTGGCTCGACATCCTGCTCATCAACAGCATGGACTGGCCCGGCCACAAGCGGCAGCGCTCCACGCTTCGGCTGTATCACAACAATCGCAACGGCACGTTTACCGACGTCACACGCCGCGCTGGTCTCGATATTGAAATGTACGGGATGGGCGTGGCAGTCGGCGACTACAACAACGACGGTTTTCCGGACATCTTCGTCTCCTGCGTTGGCCAGAGCCGGTTGTTCCGCAACACGGGTAAAGGAACGTTCGTCGATGTCACGCAATCCAGTGGATTGGCCAATCGGACTGGCCTCAGCACTTCCGCCATGTGGGTTGACGTCGACCGGGACGGATTCCTTGATCTCTTCGTCTGCAACTACGTGAAGTGGTCCGCGAAGAGCGACATGTTCTGTAGCGTCGATGGGAACCACAAGGCTTATTGCACGCCCGAGAGTTACCGGGGCGAAACGTGCTGGCTGTTTCGCAATCGAGGCAACGGCACGTTTGAAGACGTCACTGCCAAAAGCGGTATCTTCGATACGAGTTCAAAATCGCTTGGCGTCGCCATGATCGACAGTAACGAAGATGGCTGGCCGGATCTTGTCGTCGCCAACGATACTCAGCCGAACAAACTGTACCGAAACCGTTCCAACGGCACCTTCGAGGAGGTTGGTCTTTACTCGGGCGTCGCGTTCAGCAACGAAGGCAAGGCGCGTGCCGGAATGGGCGTCGATGTCGGCGACTTCGACAATTCCGGTCGGCCCGGCATCGCCATCACCAATTTTGATAACGAGATGATCGGGTTGTATCAAGCCATTCGACGTGGGGAATACGACGATGTTGCCGTGTCGGCAGGGATAGGCAGACCGTCGATGCGCTCGCTCGGCTTCGGATGTGCATTTGGTGATTTGGATCTGGATGGTTTTCTTGATCTCGTGACCGTCAACGGCCATATTGACGACACCGTTCGGAACATTCGACGCGACGCCGCTTACGCAATGCCGCCTCAACTCTTTCTTAACAATGGGAAGGGCAGATTTGCTGATGTCGCGGCGCTCGTGGGTGGTGGTTTCGCCACTCCGCGTGTCGGCAGGGGGCTGGCATTCGGCGATTTCGATCGCGACGGCGACCTCGACATCTTGATGACCACAAACAACGGTCCCGCCTACCTCTATCGCAACGACCAGTTGTCCGGGAACCGCAGCATAAGGTTTCGTCTTGTCGGGACGAAGTCGAACCGCGACGGGATTGGAGCTACCGTGCGCATATTTCACGGCGGAACCAGCCAAACGCGCCTGATCCACAGCGGTTCGAGCTATCTTTCACAGTCGGAACTGACCGCAACGTTCGGTGTGGGGGAGCGCGACGATATAGATCGTGTCGTGCTCTCGTGGCCCAGCGGCCGGACCGAAGAGTACTCGAACCTGCGCACCAGAGTCACCTATGAATGCACTGAGCAGCAGGGCATCAAGGCCATCTACTAGCCGGCATGGCTACGTGCGGGAGTAGTAGATTGATACTATTGCGCAGAGGAAAGTAGGTCGATAGGATCAGCGCACAAGAGAGAAAATGCTGCCTCAAGCATGGTGGGCTTGGTCCGATGGTTCGGGTCAAGCCTTTCTTTTTGCCAGAATCGTGTACTCAGAACGCCGCGAACACCCTAGCTGCACAGGACCCGGCCCAGCATCGTCCGATTTCAACCAGCGCATCACTTTTTCGCTTGAACTTCACTTGAGCGACCGCTCAGTTCGGCCCTGCAGCGCGCTTACTCCCAAATACCGCTTTCCACGCGCGCTTTAGTGCCCCTCCGGTGCTTTTGGCCGCCTTGCCCATGCCGGCAGAGGTGTGGTCGTCGGCTGCACCCAGCGCTGCGCCGGTATGTTCAGTGGCCGCAGTCGCACCACTGAGCACCGAGTCACCCCTGCGGAGCGTTCCGCGGACAGGACTGCGGCCCCGCACAGTGACAACAGCGTTCCCAGCTGTGGCTAGCTGGGCGCGCACATCCGGCGGAAAATCACTGTCCATCTTTTCCGAAAGCGCC
Organism: Acidobacteriota bacterium; assembly: GCA_023441255.1. Lineage (GTDB taxonomy): Bacteria > Acidobacteriota > Terriglobia > Terriglobales > Acidobacteriaceae > JAEZPW01. The sequence goes on along the minus strand of JAEZPW010000264.1, from coordinate 12,170 downwards.
CATTTGGGCGAGGCTATCCAGAAAGATGCATTCGCGGGCGCTTTCAGTTCGCCGACATTGATAATCGGTCCGATCCGATCAAGTTCCGTGTCGTTTTCGCATGAATCGGCGCCGCAGCCGTGGTCGCACATTTCCTTTCTAAGGTAGAGAGCGTGTTTGCCGGAGGAACTCCACACCTTTGCACCTGAGTACTCGGCAGACACAACTTCAGAACGTGCTCCGCTACTGATGTCGCAAACTGTGTTCTCATGTGCGCCGGCATACCAGTAGAGCGCACGTGGCTCCTGCTCGCGAGCGTTCGCGAGAAGGACCGATACGTGTTCGGCATCCAAAGCATGACTGTTCCGGCCACAGTCGCGAGACCAAAGTGTGTAGTAGTGAACTTCGACTAAATCGCCGGAAACGGGAAAGACCTGACCATAGACCGTGCCGTCGGCGCTCACAACGTCGGGGTCGTGGCGTCCGGCCGCAAAGCTCGCTGGTTTTGCAGCGCAATCGTGCGCATCGACCATGATCGTGGGCCGAAACTTCTCGAGCACAGCTTGCTCATATTCGTCTGAAATGCCGTCATGGTCGGTGTCAACCGTGGAAAGTGAACCTTGTGCGAGTGTCATCGGTGCGCCGCACAGAGCAAGAACAAGACAGAAACTCAATCTGCCACGCCGAACGGAGTGGAGCATCGCTGTTCGTTGTTGCATTTAGGTTTTGAAAGTGTAGCACCCGCGTGCTGCGGGGCGAAGCCAGCTGAGTTCGGACGGAAGTGCCGAATCGTGCAGAGCACCCGTTGCAGCCGTGATTTTGGCTTCTTCTCAGCTCCTCGCTGCTTTGCTCTTCATATTCAGCAACAATCCGGCGAGGCACAGGAGCAGTAACGGCAACGTGATGATGCAGTTGATAAACCAATCTGAGACAAGGTGCGATCCTGGAGTGAGCTTCCAGTTGACGACACAAACCGCTGTCATCACCGCGAAGTACATAGCGAATTGCACGGTCGCTGCTACACCCAATACATAGCCCCAGGGGTGGCGCCTGAACAGCAACCATGCGGACGAAATCAGCATGGGCACCGCAAAGGCCAGATCGACGGCGGCAATCACATGATATGCATCCTGGCTTCCATTCACTTCGGGCACGTGCCCGGTAAACACGAACTTGAGCCATTGCGAAATCCATAGGAAGGAGATCATTACGCCCGCGAAGGCCAGGTAGGCTGCGATCCAGCGGCCCGGCGTGCGCGGACTGAATGCGCGGCCAATCGCCTCGACATCGACATTGAGCATGATTAGCGTCACTGAGACCGCGGAGAGCGCGAAGATTGCGATCCACGGCACGTAGAGCTTGGTGACGGATATTCCGAAAATGTAGAACGCATAGTTGTAAAGCATGTAGAAGAGCGCCCCAAGCCACAGCAAACGTGCCCGAAGAGATCCGCGGGCCGAGTAGATGATGGCCAAGGCTAACGTGGGGACTACGATCACGAGTGTTATACCGTCGTTGGCCAAAGACATGCCGCCCCAATTGCCGCGATAGACGACAGGGAAAAGCAAGCCAATGAGTGACGTGGCAGCAGACAGCACGACAACGATCGTCGATAGCACGTAGGCTACGCGAAGATTCTCGGGCTTTGCGACCGGTCCCTGCACCACTGCGTCGTGGTTGATAAGTTCAGTCGCCATTGTGATTCATCGCCTCCTATCAGAATGAAGTTCCTGAGGGGCTGGCAGCTTCGTGACTGCCTCGGAAGAGCCCGACGAAGGCCTGGGTCGGTCCTGTAAATTCCAGTACAGATTACGGCTGAAAGGCTACGAATGTTTCAGGATGCGAGGCGAATTTACGGAGTGGACTCTACACCTCAAACCAGCATCCGTGTGAGATTGTTGTTGGAACAGCTCACATGCATTCCAATTTGGGAATCGGTGCTGAGCTTGCTGTGCCCGAACAACAGCCGAGCGTCGTCCGCGCCTGCGAATAGAAACGAGTGACGCTTCGCGTTCGCCGCAATGTGAACTGCAGTCGCATGACACGAGCAACTGTGGACAAAGCGTCAGCCCAACTCGCGACGCAACCCTTTCAGGAACTCCGGCTTCAGAGTTGAATGGCCGCGAGTGCTCGCGGCGTCAGCGTGTCTCGTAATAGACTTCTGAGGCGAGTCTCGTCTTTGACCTGAGCCTGCAATACGAAGAATGCAACTACTTCGCAGTTCTGTTCTGTTGATCGTGGTGATTGCGTTCGCGCCCGCGCAGTTCGGGCAGTTGCCACCGTCGGCATCTCCAGGCAATCCGTCTCGCGAGGTTCCTCGCAAGACGATCGAGGGGACAGTGGTGAACTCGGTCACTGGCGAGCCAATCCGCCGCGCGCTCGTGAACCTGTCCGGAGTATCACCCCGATACTCGTTCACCGACAGTGAAGGGCGGTTCTCGTTTGAGGATGTACCGGCGGTCAGGGTGATGTTGCAGGCCAGCAGGCCCGGTTACTTCATGCATTATGACCGGCCCACGTTCGTTGATCTGAGTAAGTCGTCGGATGCAATCACGTTGGAGTTGATACCTTCGGCTGTGATTTCCGGCCAGGTGATTGGCGCGGATGACCAACCGCTCGAGCGCGCACCGATTGAGATATTCGAGTCGCAGATCATCGAGGGGCGGCGGCGCTGGGCGCAGCGCGGCATGAGGATGACCGACGAGGATGGCAAGTTCCGCATCCCTGACCTGAGACCGGGCATGTACAAGGTATCGGCGGGGCCGCTGCGCGATATGGATTTGCAAGCAGCGGGTCTGGGCTATACAAAGACCTACTATCCACAGTCGCTGAACCGAGCCTCTGCCGGAGTCGTCGCACTGAGTGCTGCACAGACGATGGAAATCAACTTCAAGTTGCGTCCGGTACGCGTTTACAAGGTGGCGGGCAGGGTCACAGGCGAAATGGGCCGAGGCGCGGGGGTCAACGTCTCCGACGATTCCGATGTGCCGATGCAGGCGCCAACGCGTGTGGACTTCTTGACCGGTGCCTTCGAATTGATGCTGCCGGCCGGGAGCTACACGCTTCGCGCCATTGCTAGCGACGGCAAAGGCCAGTTAACCCGTGCGAGGGCATCGGTCGCTGTGACTTCCGATGTCACTGGCGTGACGCTTGCGCTAGCGCCGGCGTTGAGCATTCCAGTCGTGGTGCATCGGGACTTTGTGAAAACGTCGCAGACACAAAGTCTCGACCCACAACGGTCGAACTTGATCGGCGCGTCAGTAAGGCTCTACTCGACGAGTGATGGGCAAGTGCGTGCTGGTGGCTACGCGATGCCGGGACAAACGCCGGATACTGCCGTTGTCGGCAATGTCGAGGCCGGTACTTATGAGGTGGATGCGATGCCTCAAGGGGCGTGGTCCGGCAATCTCTACATCGCGTCGGTCAGCTACGGCACGAAGGACCTTCTGCGCGAGCCACTGACGATCACGGGGAGTCGGGACGCGGATGCCATCGACGTAGTAATCAAAGACGATGGCGCAATGCTCGAAGGAACTGTCCGTGGGGCCAGCGATGGTGGCCAAGTGGTAATCGTGTCAGACACCAATCCGAAACGCAGGTTCATGGGCAGCCACAGTCCTGAAGGCCGCTTGTACTCGCCGGTTTTGCCACCAGGGGCTTACATGGTCTACGCCTTCGACCACACCGAGCTGGTCGAATATGCCAACCCGGAAGCGCTCGAGCGTTATAGTTCGAAGGCGGCACACGTATCGGTTTCAGCGGGGCAAACTGCACGGCTCACGCTCGACTTGATCGAGGTGCAGCCATGAAGGCGCGCTGCCAAGTCGCCGCCGCAGCACTCTGTGCGTTGATTGGGTCTCTCCTCGCACACGCGCAACAGAGCCCTGCTGCGATCGTGTTGTCCGCCGAGTACGAGATCAGCGGCGTCGTCACGGACTCAGTCACTGGCGTGAAACTCGGCGCAATCACAGTACGCATTGCGCCGGCAGAAAATCGTCCGGCCATTCAGACCGTCAAGACAGGGAACGACGGCAGCTTCAGATTTCAGCACCTAGCCCGGGGAAAGTATTCGCTCGACGCAAATGGCAGAGGCTATCCGGAACAAGGCTTCAACCAGCACGAGTACTACTCGACCGCGATCGTCGTTGGCCCGGGGCTGAAGAGCACGGATATCGCTTTTCGCCTTCACCCTGAGGGAACGATCCGCGGCACCGTGGTGGACGAAGAGAACGATCCCGTCCAGAACGCTTCGGTTCGGCTTTTTACGACCGTAATGGAAAATGGCGAGGTGCGAACGCGAATAGCCGGCGTGCGCATGACCGACGATCTCGGCCACTTCTCGTTCACACACCTAGCGGAAGCCGCGTACTATGTCGCAGTTTCGGGGCGGCCGTGGTATGCGGTGAACGCATATGGGCGCGGGTTCCGTTTTGTGGAGGGAGCCCCGAGTGACTCCACGTCATCCGAGACAGAAGCCGAATCGGATAATCTCGATAAGGCGTTTCCTCTGACCTTCTATGATGGCGCGCTTTCATCGGCCGAGGCTACCGCCATCGATCTTCAACCCGGCCAGACAACGACGGCGGACTTCACGCTTCGCGCAGTCCCCTCAGTTCACATCAGCATTCCTCGGATCGCGAGCGAACCGGTCCGGCGGCAGGGTAGCGGCGGCGCGGCAGAGGTCGTCATCACCCGGCAGACGTTCACGCCGCGCGAAGTGCAACTCTTTCACACCATCTTTAACGACATGCTGCTCCCGGCCGAAACGACGATGACCGGCAACCCGGATGGAAGTGAACGGATCGAGATCGCGCCAGGACACTATGTGATGCAGGTCGTCACACCCCAAGAAGGGCGAGAGGGCGGCAGTTACCGCGAGATCGACGTCTCAGGCGATATGGATCTGCCGACCGATGCCGCTTCGCTCACGCCCGTTACCGGCGTCGCAAGATTTGAGACGCCGCACCAAAAGTTGAATCTGTCGGTGGTGATCGCGAACAGGCAGCTTTCGCGCGGCTACGGTGCTCGTATCACAGGAGAAGGCGAGTTCGAGTTTGACCAGCCAATTATGCCGGGACGGTACGAGGTTTCTATCGGCAGCGGTGATGGCTGGTATTTGAAATCGTTCACAGCTTCCGGTGCGACAGCATCCGGACGCACACTCGAGATCAGCGGCTCCAACCCGGTGCGTCTGACGCTCAACATCGGTCACGGCCTCGCCCGGGTGGACGGCGTGGCCGTGCGTGAGGGAAAACCTTGGGCCGGTGCCATGATCCTGCTGGTTCCGCAAGACGCTGCCAACAGTAACGTCCTCGTGCGCCGTGATCAGTCCGACAGCGATGGGACGTTCACTCTGTACAATGTTGTGCCAGGGCGGTACACGCTTCTAGCGCTCGAAGACGGATGGCGTCTGCCATGGTCGAATCCCAAGGTACTGCAGGGTTACCTTGCGCAAGGACACAGCATTGAAATACCGCCCGGCGCAAGGACAGAGGCAACCGTGCAGGTGCAGCAGGCGCACTGATTCGCTCTGCCGCACATGGCTTTGGAACACTAGCAATTCCTAAAGCAGAAATCCCCCGAAATCCAAGGCTTCATGTACAGCGGAAGACGGCTATCTTCCAGAATATGTTGCCGTCGCAACCGTCAGACGCGCAACGACCATCCTTTCTTGCCATTGCCCCCGACAAGACATAATCCCGCGCAGGTAGAATCAGGAACGTGAGGCATGCGCCGGTGAGACTCGACAACAGGAGATATCAATGCGGGCAGAAGGAGTGAATAGACGCGAGTTCATAAAGAAAATGACCGCGGGAGCAGGAGCCGCTTTGGCTATGCCGGGGCTCGCTCAGGATGCTTTTGTCCGTTCACCCAAGACTATCGGGATTCAGATCGGAGCTATATCGTTTGTCGATGAAGGAACTGAAAGAGTTCTCGACATCGTTCAGGAACGTGCCTGCGTGAATACCCTGTTCATTGCTGCGTTTACCTACGGCCGCGGCATTGCAGGAAGACAGATCCCCGGATATCCACTTCCAGATCACGGCAAGCAGGAGTACGACCTCAACTACCATGGCGGTAACTTCGCCACGCCTCATCCTCAGTACTACAAGAACACGGTCATACAACCGGCTCACGCACCGGATCACGGCAACCTCGACATCCTCGCCGAAGTCATCCCCGCTGCGAAAAAGCGGCGGATGAAGGTGATCTGTTGGATGGAAGACGTCTTCCGTAACGACCTGCCCAACATCCAGAAGGTTCAGGAACGTGACCTCTATGGACGGAACATGGAGACATTATGTCTCAACAATCCGGACTACCGGAACTTCTTTACCGGCCTGATGGAAGACATAGCTCGTTCCTACGACGTTGATGGAATCATGTGGGGCTCTGAACGGCAGGGTGCCCTCTCAGACAGCTTGGGCGCCACGCATGACGTACCTCCAATCGATCCCGGGAATGTAACCTGCTTTTGCGAGTTCTGCCGGAGTAGAGCACGCGACCGTGGAATCAATCCCGATCGCGCCAGGCAGGGATTCCTGGAGTTGGAAAAGTTCGTGCGTGCCGCACGGAGCGGCAAGCGTCCGTCCGATGGCTATTTTGTACAGTTCTGGCGAATTCTGCTGCGCTATCCAGAGCTCGCGGCATGGGAGATGCTGTTCACCGACAGCCTCCGCGAGACATACGCTTCGCTTTATAGAACCGTGAAGACTGCACGACCCACGATTCCTGTAGGCTGGCACATCTGGCATAACACTTCATTCAATCCGCTCTATCGCGCAGAGCAGGACTGGCAGGAACTCTCAAGGTATTCCGACTTCATTAAGGTTGTGATGTACAACAACTGCGGCGGCGAACGGATGTCCTTGTACGTTGACAATATCGGCTCAACGCTCTACGGAGATCTCTCAAAACAAGAGCTGACGGAGTTCACATACAAGGTGATGGGATTCAATGAGCACAGTTACGAACAGATCCCTCACACGGGGCTCTCTTCAGACTACGTCTACCGCGAGACGAAGCGTGCGCTCGAGGGGGTTGCCGGAACGAAGACGCAAATCTGGTCTGGTATCGATGTGGATATTCCGACGGAGCCTGGCAACAGCAAGCGTACGCGACAAAGCGTAAAGGAAGCGGTGCTGGCCGCGTTCCGTGCCGGCGCACCCGGCATCATCTTGTCCCGAAAATACTCCGAAATGCAGCTCACCAACCTCAGCGGCGCCGGAGACGCTATCCGTGAGCTGAAGCTATCCAGTTAAGATCAGAACCCGCGCCGCATCTATACGAGTGGCTGATCCGGCTTGTAGTTGTGCCGCAATGTCAACGAGCCGTCAGGATTGATTTTCTGGCGGCATGCCCACCGGATGGGATAACGAACTCCTTTGACCTCGAGTTCCGCTTTCAGCTTTAGCCCGTCGGGTTGCACGCCTGTCGGCAGTATCAGCATCGCTTGATGAACTCCAGTCGGCCTTGGGTATCCGGCATCAATGCAACCAGAAACATGGACTTTGTTGTCATCGCTAAACACCGTAAGTCGGAGCACGCCGGGAAGAGGCGCGATTCCGTCGTTTGCAAGTCCAACCACAAGGCCCGGTGCCCCGTCTCTCATGAACGTCCATATAAACGACGGCCGCACACGGTACCCGATCCTGCGGGCCATCTCATCAATTGGGGCAGGGAACTTGTCGTAATAACTCAGAATGTTCGCGGCGGACTGCTTGTGCCAACTCCACAGCGATAGATAATTGACGCCGACATCTGCCGCGTGAGTGATGATTTGCTCGTTGTACGTGATTCCATCTTCATCTAGACGCAGTTCCTTAGGATCGCCCGTCGTAAACCCAACTTCGCAGATCGCCGCGGCCCATGCCGGACGATAACTCAAAGCTTCAATCTGAGTGTTCTCAATGAATATCGTATCGGTACGCAGCCAATTACCGGTACGCATGGTGCGATCGAGCAGATCGGCATTGCCGACATTGCTGAAGTCCGGCTGAGTGTTTGTGGCTAGCGGGACCTTCGTCCACTGGTCCAGTTGCAGTTCGAACATCTTCGCCCACGTCTGTTCCGCCACCAGTTGGCTGGGAAATGGATTGCCCTCGAATGGCCAGGTGTGCCCTTCGCCCCAAAAGCCATACATCATCGTGTCCATGAACTCGACTTGCGGATGACCATTGAGCTCGGCGGCCAGCAACTCATTCAATTCGCGAAACGCAGCTTGATACGCGGGATGGTCGTAGCGCGGCACGCGATTGTCTTTCCGGTACCGCATCTCATTCTGGTTCCCCTTCCACTCCCCTTTGAGCTTCACATATGGAACTTTCTCCAGCAGAAAATCCGGCATGCCTGGCTCCGGAAAATCAGGATTCTCCAGCATGACTCGAAACCCGATCTGCTTGTCATAACGGCGGGCAAGCTCGAATGTGATCTTCCACCATTCCGCAAAATCCAGCTGGCCCGGCTTTTTCTGGACGTCGCGCCAGTTAGGACGGATGTAGATCTTCTGCGCGAACGGCAGCTTGATGAGGTCTTCGAGGGTTTCTTCCGTAGTCTGACCCGCGACTCGAAGAGGTCCGGTGTCGTCGGACGCATACACCATCAAGCCCATGCCGTAGTTGTTGACGATGTCCTTTGATGGGCTTGTCACCATCCAAACATCGCTTTCGGGGACGATTGCGGACGGACCGTACTGCGGAAACGGGCCTTGGTACAGTCGGTCGCGGACGACAGGCCCAGCACCCCAGTCGTATTTATCCCAGTTATGTTCCGGAACAGTGGCGTTGGCAGCAGCGTTGCACAATCCAGCGGTGAGTCCGGTGGCTACGGCAGATTTCAGGAACTTACGCCTGTCCACTTGTCGCTCCCTTTCCTTTGCTTTCATTAAAACGAAGATAATAGGTGATGATCAAAACAAAAGGAAACTGTCGACTGCATGTGAGCTGATCTGGGAAACACGCGGGATAAGAGAGTTGATATAGCCTCGGTCACACGGCTGGGCAATGGACGCCAGCCGCCACAACGGAGTTGAACTCTTATGCGCAAGATCATTTCGATATCGACCGCTTGCCTCCTTTTTCTCGCGCCGTTGGCTTCGCCGCAGGCCACCAAAGCGCCGGTCATCCCGAGTGGACCGAGTATCGCCGCGGGCAGTCGGGGCGTGGTTGTGTCCGGCAAGCCCGCCGCTACTGCGGCCGGTATCAGAATTCTAGAAGAAGGCGGAAATGCCGCTGACGCAGGCGCCGCCACGCTGCTGGCACTGTCCGTCACCTCTGTAGGTGCGTACTGCGTGGGCGGAGAGATACCCATTCTCGTTTACAGCGCAGATCAGAAACGCGTGAAGCTGCTGGAGGGACAAGGCGAGGCCCCTCGCGCCCCCAAGGCAATCGCCTGGTACATGCAACACGGAATTCCGGACGGTGACGTGAAGGCAGCCGCTGTACCTGGCGCCATAGATGCAATTGTCACCTTACTGAAACTTTACGGAACCAAAAGCTTCGAGGACGTCGTGCAGCCGACTTTGGCCATTCTGGATGCCGGCGGTCCCAGCTGGTATATCGATACCGGCAGCGATGAGAGGATCGAAACCGGCGTGAACTGGCAGGCTGACCTGGCCGTGACCTTTCGCAAGATGGTGGACTCTGAAAAGGCCACCAAAGGTACGCGGCAGCAGAAATTGCAAGCCGTCTCGGACCGCTTCTATCGCGGAGACATCGCAGACGCTTTGGAAGCCTGGTATATCGCAAAGGGTGGGTTCCTTCGGAAGGCAGATTTGGCCGCTCACAAAACTCCCGTCGTGGATCCGCTCAAGACCACCTACCGTGGCTACACGGTCTATAAGACCGGACCGCTGACGCAGGGTCCTTATCTCTTACAGACCCTGCGGCTTTTGGAAGGTTTCGACCTGAAGAGGATGGGCTTCAATTCGGCGGACTACATCCACACGGTGATTGAAGCGGAAAAACTGGCGCTCGCGGACCGCGACGAATATTACGGCGATCCGAACTTTGCGAAGGTACCGATGGAGGAGTTGCTGTCGGATCAGTACACCAAAATGAGGCGCGAGCTGATCGATCTGAAAAGGGCATCTCTCGAGCTCCGGCCGGGCGACCCTTACAACATGAAGCCGACCAAGCCGCCCACGATAACCGGCCCCTGGCACGGCGGAACGACGGTCATGTGTGTGACGGACAAGTTTGGGAACGTCATCGCGGCGACGCCCAGCGGCCTGTCAAGCACGGCCGGCGTGGCCGGACGCACGGGCATTATTCACGGCAGCCGCCTCAGCAGCCTGAACACCTTTGCGGGAACTCCCAACGTCATTCAGCCCGGCAAGCGGCCGCGAATCACGCTCAGCCCCACGTTGCTCTTCCATGACGACAAGCCTGTGATGGCGATCTCGGTAGCGGGCGGCGACCAACAGGATCAGGCAGCCATTCAGGTCATCCTCAACTACGTGGAATTCGGCATGAGTCCCGAGAAGGCGTTCAGCGCCCCGCGCTTTTCCACCACGCATTTCATCAGTTCCTTCGGCCAAGACCGTGCCGACCTGGGCAGCCTGTCTGTGCCCAACACCCTGCCCGAAAAAGTGCAGGCCGACCTGAAAGCTCGCGGCCACGTGGTTACCGTCAGCCGCAGTGGAGTAGGGGGAGTGGCGCTGATCGGTATCGACCCCAAAACCAGACAGGCCACAGCGGTGGGTCCGGCCGCCGGCAAAATGGAATAGGCTCCGTTGATCACTCGGATCCTGACCGAGCGCTGAGTGAGCCTCAACGTTCCTCATCTCCGGTTAGGATGCAGTCTGCAGTTGCGCTCCGGATTCGCGCATTCTCCGGCGTGCCTCCTCGCCACCGGCAGCGGTTACTGGGTAAGTTGCATTCTCGATCACTATGACTTCGAACCCTTCTTTGCGGGCGTCGAGTACGGTCGCGAGTACGCACACATCTTGCGCCAGGCCACCTACCCACAGACGCCGAATGGCATCGTGCCGGAGCTGAACAGCAAGACCGGTCTGGTCAAACGCCGAATTTTGGTCCTGGTCGAAGCGGGTCCCCTTCGTGACTTTCACAGCCGAGTCTGGCAAGCGCAGGTCAGGATGAAATGCGGCTCCCTGGCTATCCTGAATGCAGTGCGGTGGCCAAGGCCCGCCGCGCTCCTTGAAGCTGATGTGACCCACGGGATGCCAGTCGCGGGAAGCGTAGATGGGGATACCTCGTGCGGTTGCTTCCGCGATCCAGCGGTTCAGGACGGGGACTACGCTGTCACCGTTCTCGATAGGCAGCGCCCCACCGGGGCAGAAGTCGTTCTGGACATCAACGATGACCAGTGCGTCGCCTGCTCGGAGGGGGCTCTCGATCTCCTCCAACATATGCCGCTCCTCGGCCTTCCTCGCCAACACGGCTGACCCCACCGTTCGGACATGATCTCCGGCGTGAGCCACGTCTGGAATCACATAATGCTCTGATGTGGTGGAAGGGCCTTCCGCATCTTGCGTTTCCGCAAAGCAAAAGGATTAACCGTCAAGGCCTCTCTTCCGTGTACTCGCGGAAGTTTTTATGACCTTGTACAACCACCCGCGCACTCTTCAGAGGTCGGGGTGAACTAGGGTGAATAACTGATGCGAAAAGCTTGCCTTTTCCCTGTCTTCTAGGCCAGAGCAACCTCACAAACAGAGTGACGGAGATGTGACCGAATAGTGACCGGGGTCACATATTATCGGGTCGAAACTGTCATACCGTTATTCAACATTTCAACTGCTCTGTAAGCAGTATCACTGAGGCTCACGATGCAGGTGCACCAGTCCGTACGCTTTGGGACAGAGGAAACGCAGGTCCCAGTCGGTAGCCATATCTGTTTGCTCTATCGGACGGACGAAGAAAGGGACAGAATCGCAGTTCCTTTTGTAAAAGAGGGCGTACGCGAGGGCGCCAGCTGCCGCTACGTTGTGGACGACCAGACCGCAGAACACCTGCGACAGGGTCTTCGTGACGCCGGTCTTAATGTCGCCTCCATCGAAGCGACCGGCCAACTCAGGATATTGACCGCTGCGGACACGTATCTGCGGAACGCGCCGTTCAATTACCGTGAGATGCTGGCGTTCTGGGACGTCGTTGTCGAAGAGGTTCGCGCTGCCGATCTGCCCTACTCGCGTTGTGCTGGGGAAACTGCCTTCCTGCAGAACAGAAGCCCGG
>JAEZPW010000250.1 GCA_023441255.1 Acidobacteriota bacterium | reverse complement strand
CCCTTTGCGTGGGCCAGGTCGATGGCACGCTGCGCTACGCGGGAAGTGATTCCGTACGAAACCACCACCACGTCGGCGCTGTCAGTGTCACGCTCTTCAACGAGCACAACGTCGTCGTAAGCACGGGTGATTTTGTCTTTGAGGCGGCGCACCAGGGTATCCTGCACGGGCGGCGTCATGTTGGGGTAGCCGCGTTCGTCGTGCGTCAGGCCCGTAACATGAAATCTGTATCCCTCACCGGCATGGACCATGTCGGGCACCATATCCCCGTTGGTGGCATACAGTTTGAACTCGCCCGGCTGCAACTTGGTGTGGCGACGCGCTTCAATCTCAATATGCTCAGCACCAGGGATCACGACCTTTTCGGTCATATGTCCCACCACTTCATCGAGCATCACCATGACCGGCACGCGGTACTTCTCGGCGAAATTGAAGGCCTTGATGGTGAGGTCGAAGCACTCCTGCGGAGAATTCGGGCAGAGGGCGATGATCATGTAATCGCCATGCGATCCCCATCGTGCCTGCATCATGTCGGCCTGCGCCGGCAGTGTGGGGAGACCCGTCGAGGGTCCGCCACGCTGCACGTCAAAAAACACACACGGCGTTTCGGTCATCGCCGCGTAGCCGATGTGCTCCATCATGAGCGAAAAGCCGGGGCCCGAGGTCACCGTGAACCCCTTCGCGCCTGCCCAGACTGCACCCTGCATCGTGATTGAGGCGGCGAGTTCGTCTTCCATCTGGATGAAAGTGCCGCCGACCGTGGGAATGCGCGATGCGAACCGCTCCACCACTTCGGTAGACGGAGTGATGGGATAGCCAGATGCGAAACGTGCGCCGGCCGCAAGGCAACCCTCGCAGCAGGCGTGGTCACCATCAATGAAATGAACGCCAGTGAGGACACCGGCCGGATCAGCGTGCATCTTGCGCCTCCTTCGCGGCTGTTTCGGGTTTCGCCTCAGCCTTCGTACGCCGGCCAAAGATGGCGAAATCGGGGCAGTACATGCCGCACAAATCGCAGCCGCTGCACTTTTCAGGCTCGACTACGTGAGGCGGGTGATATCCCTTGGAATTAAATGCCGATGAAAGCGCCAGAACATTGGTGGGACAGAACTCGACGCAAAAACCGCAGGCTTTGCACCGCTCCACCACAATCGTGACCACACCTTTTGCCATCCACGACCTCTTTTCTTGGCTGTAAGAACATCCAAGTGTCCGCACCGGAAAACGAAAATGCCGCTCAGCCCTCACCCTGCCCTTCGCTACGGCACGGGAGTGCGTTCCGAATAAGGTTCGGTTGGACTTTGTACCCCAGTGGGTACCGACGATTATGTTTCGCGCTTCTGAAGGATGGTGTGATTTGCGTCACTTAGAGCTGTGAGCATTGGACGCGCCATGCAAAACCTTCCCGGTGCCGGCGCTCGTCACCTCGAGTCAATCCGCGCAAGTGTAAGATCGTGAAAGGCTTGTAAGACGTAGGCAATCCTCGCCTCGCCTGCCGCCAGGACGCAATTGCCGCCGACCTGGTCTGCGCTGTCTTCATGGACCGCCAAGGGTTCAGTGAATGATCAGTTTGGGATCCAGCTCGGTGCCGTACTGGGGCAAGATTACGGTGTACTTGTACTCGTCCTGCTGACCGTGCGATGGGCGTCTCGCCGTTATCTGGGACCTGTTGCTCCCCGGCGTAAAGATATCTTGCAGCTTTCCATTATTGTGAACGAAGGGCGTGCCCTTCGGGTCCGTAATTCTAATCACCCAGTCCAGTTCCGGATCGGCAGGATCTGTCAGAAATGTGACCGGATGACCCTCGTAGAGATGAACCTTCTCGCAGCTCACGACGGGCGCATCAGAGTGGCTCCTGCTGATGAAGACGATTGCACTCCGCGCTGTCCTCCTTCTCCGTCGCGCGCGTATTGCGAACTGCGCAGCGGACCCAATCGCGACCGCTGCCCCAACAAGGCTGAACACCAGGATTCGATTTCTTCTTTCCATTCGAACCTCCGTGATCCAGGTTGACCGCCCGCGCTACTTTCGGGTCAGTGACTGCAGGCGAGCGTCCATGCGAAGACCGTCAAAGACGGGATTGTCACGAATGCGGTTGGGCGAGTATCCGGCGGTGACGGCCTTCTGAAGGTAAGTGATGGCCTTTTCCCTCTCGCCCGCTTGCGTGTAGACGATGGCTGCCTTGGAAAGGGTGTCGGGATCGTTTGCGGGAGCAATGGCGAGAGCCGACGAGAGTTCGTGGGCTGCGGCTTTGGCATTTCCCACCATGGCAAGATAAATGGCACAGTCCCCGAGGGCCTCTCCGTTGCGGGGATTGATTTTCAGGTCCTGACGGACGAGGTCGATCGCCCGGCGGTAGCTCCGCTCGGCATCGGCGCGCCGTCCCATCCAGTAATATGCATCCCCCAGGTTCCCCCAGGTGATGTACTGCGCGGGATCGATTTGTATGGCCTGAGCATAGGTTCGGGCAGCATCCGAGTAACGATGCTGATAGAAGTAGGCCGTGCCAAGATTCGAATAGCTGTCGGACTGTGGGCGTATGGCGACGGCGCGCTCTAGAACGGGTATCGCCTTGTCATACTGGTCAAGCGTCTGATAGATCCCTCCAAGATTGCTGTAGCCCCGGAAATTGTCTGGCGCGAGCGCCACTACGCGACTGAACATCTTCAGCGCATCGTCGTAGCGGCCGTGTGTGTAATAGAAAACGCCCAGACGGTTGTAGCCGCCCCAGTAATTCGGTCTGAGAGAAATGGCTCGCTTGAACGTGTTTTCGGCGTCGGGAAAGCGCTGGAGTTGCTCGAACGCCGATGCTAGTCCCAGTTGAGCTTCTTCGCTGCTCGGATCCAGTTCGGCGGCACGTTGAAACTCGTTTGCGGCTTCGGTATAGCGCCCGGTCCCGTTGTATATGGTTCCGAGGCACGAATGCGCGCCTGCAGCCGAGTCGCTCAGCACGATTGCTTGTCGGCACGCATGTTCCGCTTTTCTGGCCCATTCCGGGTTCCTGTCCGCGTCGTAGCGATACCAGTACGCCTGGCCCATGCCAGCCCACGCAAGTCCGTAATTGGGATCACTTTCGAGGGCGTGGCTGAATTCCGTCATGGCGCTCTCGATGTTCTCGGCTTTGTGAAAATCCTGAAGATAGCCCCGTCCCTGCAGGTAGTAATCGTAGGCTCTCGGTTCCGTCGTACCGCGAGAGGCCAGCGCCTGGCGATCTTGCGGCAGCAACGCCAACTCGAGCGAGGCGAGGATACTGTCCACGACCTTGTCCTCAAGCTCGAATGCGTTTGTCATCTCAGCCGTAATGGTGTCTCCCCGCAGTTGGCGATGATTCTTTGCGTCCAGCAGCGAGTAGGTCACGCGTACGAGTCCGCCCGCCTCGCGAAGGTTGCCCTCCAGAACCATCGTCACGCCCAGAACCTTCTGCGCCTGCTCCACCGTTGCGACGTTCTGGGTGCGCACTTCGCTTGCGGGTATCACTTCGATCGGGTATTTATCACTCAAGCGACCCAGCCTTGCTGCGAGTGTTTCCCCCAGGCCATCGGAAAAGGCTCGTGTATTGGCGTCCGGCGTGACGAAGGGCAGGATCGCAAGTTCCTTGCGGGACAACTCCGGTGCGCCAGTCCGATTAATGAACCGTGGCCTGACTGTCACAAGGATTGCAGCTAGCGCAATGATTAGGCCGATCGCAGTAACGCTCAACCACTTCCGATGCCCGCGGAAGAGGGGGGTCTTAATGGCTGCCTGGTCGTGGGGAAGCGATCGCAGGTCGGTCAACAACTCGGCGGCACTGGCGTAACGTTCCTGCGGGCTTTTCGCCAACATTCGACGAATAATGGCGCTCAGTTGAGGCGAAACTTTCGAATTGACCTTCGTCAGGTCGCGCGGAGATTCGCGCAGAACGCGCGTACTCGTCTCGATAACACTTCCCGCCAGAAAAGGATTCGTCCCGCTCAGGCACTCATAGGCCACCACGCCTAGCGAAAAAATATCTGCACGGCCATCGACCGGACGCTCCAGCAGTACCTCGGGTGCCATGTACGCTGGCGTGCCGCTGAACCTGTGAACACTGCTTTCCAGCGTCGGCGTGTCCTGCACATCGGTGGCGCTCGGATGCGGCGACTGGCGCGCGATGCCAAAATCCAGGATCTTCAGCCTGGACTGGGCGTCCACAATTAGGTTTTCGGGCTTGATGTCGCAGTGGATCAACCCGCAGTCGTGCGCCGCCTGCAGTCCCTCCGCGGACTGCGTTGCAAGATTGACGAACTCGTGAGGACTCAGAGGGCCTTCGCTCAGTCGCTGGCGCAGAGTGCGGCCGTCCACGTATTCCATTACCAGGAACAAATCGGATCCCGTGTCGATGATGTCGTGAACAGCGGCTACGCGCGGATGATTGAGCTGAGAGGCCCGCTCTGCCTCAGCGAGGAACTGCCTGCGGTAGTCGGCCTGCGTGCGCAGGCGCGGCGGCACGCGCTTCAGGGCCACCTTGCGGCGCAACATCGTATCTTCGGCAAGGTACACTTCACCCATGCCGCCCTGGCCGATGCGTGTGATGACCATGAAGCGGCCGATTTTTCTGCCGCTCATGTCATCGGAAACGCGATCAGTCCCAGGTTCAGGTTCAGGAATTGGAGACACTGCCATCCGTCTTTCCAGTCGGCGGGGCACACCTGTGCCGCTGTCCTACCCACACCCAGCGGCGAGATGTTACCGCCTTTCATAGCGGCGGTGCAATCGAGTGCCGCTGACTTGGAAAAAACAACCGCCGCATTTTGGTATGCGGCGGTGATTACGAATGTGATCTGATATCAGCTAGTTGCCGGCAGACGCCCCTCTGGCGAGGGCTTCGCTTTCCGCCTTCTCTCGCACCCTGACCAGTTCGACAGCTTTGGCTGCGATGTGCTCTGCGCTGACCTCGAACTCCTTGATCAGTTCCCAAGGTGCGCCTGAATCGCCGAAACGGTCCTGCACACCAATAGCGCCTGTGATCACCGGGGTGCCGAAGACGTCCTTGCTTTCCGTTATGACAGCGGCAACACGCCATGCCAGAGCGCCAACCTGGTGTTCCTCAGCAGTCACGACAATGCCCGTCTCCTTCGCAGCCCGAACTACGGCGTCGGCGTCGATAGGCTTCAGCGTGTGCATGTTGATGACACGAGTTTCAAGGTTGAATTCCTTCTTCAGTATGTAGGCGGCACGCATGGCTTCCGGCACCATCGGACCGCAACCAATAATCGTGAGATCCTCGCCTTCGCTCTGATATTCAGAAGCGAGTTTGTGCTCGAAGGCATCGACGAAGTTCTCCGTCTGCTTGCGAAGGCGGATAACATTGGCCTTCCCGAAGACGAAGGGCGTGTTTTCCTTCGTCACAATGGGCGTGGCCTCGCGGGCGAAACGGATGTACTTCGGCCCCTGATGCTTAAGCAGCATGTACGTGGTGGCCTTGTTCGTCTCGACGGCATCGCACGGTACATTGACGACCATTTTGGGCAGGCTGGCCATGGCGAAGCAGTCTTCCAGCGCCTGATGCGTTGCGCCGTCAGGTCCCACCGAGACACCACCGTGAGCGCCGGCAAGCATTACGTTCAGGTTGCTGTAGCAGATGGACACCCGAATCTGGTCCAGGTTGCGGGCGGCAGCGAATGTCGCGTAGGTGCCGAAGACCGGCAGCTTCCCTTCCCTGGCCAGACCGGCAGCCGCCGCAGTGGCGGACTGCTCGGCGATGCCCATGCTGATCCAGCGGTTCTTGCGCTCGGGGTGCTTGGCATAGAACTCACTGATGGTTATGGAACCGGATATGTCGAGTCCCAGGCAAACGACTCGCGGATCTTCGCCGTTAACCGACAACGATTCGCCAAACCCCATGCGGGTCGGCTTCATAGCAGTCTTCATCGTGCCGTCGGCGTTCCACCAGTAATTGCGTGAGAACTTCGGCATCTTGGCATCGAGCTTGGCTTCAACGTCTTTCTGATACGCTTTCGCTTTCTCGAGCAAAGCGTCGTACGGGATTCGATCCTTCACGCCCAGTTCGGTGAGCCCCTTGACCATCTCATCGTAGTTGGGCGTCTTGCCGTGCCATCCGGCGACGTTCTCCATGAAGCTGACGCCCTTGCCCTTTACGGTCTCGGCAATGATGACGGTCGGATGCCCGTTCTTCATGGCTTTGGCCTTGTTGAAGGCGTCAACGAGCTGGGCCATGTCGTGGCCGTTGCATCGCAATACGTTCCAGCCGAACGACTTGTACTTTTCGTCGATCGGGTCGATATTCATGACGTCCTTGACCGCGCCGTCGATCTGGAGATGGTTCTCGTCGACGACGCCGATGAGGTTGTCGAGCTTGTAGTGAGACGCCTCCATCGCAGCTTCCCAGATGCTGCCTTCCTGCTGCTCGCCATCACCCATGAGGCAGAAGGTGTAGCAGGTTCGATTGTCGAGCTTCTCGGCGAGCGCAACGCCAACTGCAACACTTAGCCCCTGTCCCAGCGAACCGCTGGATACTTCAACGCCCGGCAGCTTCAGCCAGTGCGGATGCCCCTGGAACGGCGAGTAAAGCTTACGAAGCGTGACCACGTCTTCCTTGTTGCAGAAACCCGCAAAGCCGAGGCCCAGGTAAAGCGAAGGCGCCTTATGTCCCACAGACCAGAAAATGCGGTCGCGGTCCTCCCAGTTGGGATTGGCTGGGTCATGGTCGGCAATCTTGAGGTAAAGGGCCGCAGTTATGTCCATGATCGAAAGGGTGCCGCCCGCGTGGCCTGACCCGGCTGCGCACAGGGCAACGAGGTTGTACCCGCGCATCAGTGCAGCGGCGTCCTTCAGTTCCTCGATCGTGTACTCTTTCCTTGGCTTGCCTAGTGCGGAATCAATGAGTGCCATGTTTTTCCTCTGGTAGAGATCGGTGAGTGATATCTGGTATCTCGTACAGGCACAGCTGGCTGCGCCGATATGCCATCCTTTCCCGTCCGCTCGCGGACACACCCATGCGTGGGCGCGAATTGAACGGGAAACGCGCTATTGTGTTACGCCTCAAGCGGTTGAGCAGTGACGCAAGTCACAGAGCAGCGTCGAGGTGCTACGGACGCGGCAGCAACGTCCCTGTCATCTACTTGTTGAGGTGGTAGAAGGCCCCGAGAATGGCGCCGAAGATTGCGTGTGAGATGACGATCGAAAAAGGCGTTCGCCACCCATAGTTCATGGCCATGGTCCCAGGTGGCTCAAGTTGCCGGCTCGCAGTCGGCCCATGCGTTTCGCTGGCCACCCTGGGATGTACGCCGGGAATGGCGGTCATTACGACCACCAGCACGAAGAGCGAGTGGACGATTCCGATCACCACACCACGCCACCAAGTCGCCGCGCCCCAGGAGACGAATGCAGCTACGTACAAAAGCGAGAAAGCCCACCCATTCAGAAAGTGGAGCACGAAGCCATAG
>JAEZPW010000203.1 GCA_023441255.1 Acidobacteriota bacterium | reverse complement strand
AGGTTATCGTGCTCGAGGCGGAGCAGCGCTTCCTGGACAAGGGATTCGCTTCCATTGGCAAATCACTTGCGAAGTTCGCCGAG
The DNA here is from genome assembly GCA_023441255.1 of Acidobacteriota bacterium. GTDB lineage: Bacteria > Acidobacteriota > Terriglobia > Terriglobales > Acidobacteriaceae > JAEZPW01. Next base: position 7,311 of record JAEZPW010000203.1, on the reverse strand, counting down.
AAGGGCACGATCACCGAAAAACCGGAAGCGATTCAGGCTCGACTGAAGGGCACGCTGAACAAGCAGGACCTCGCTGACTGCGACATCATCATCGAAGCGATCATCGAGAATGTCGCCGATAAACGGAAGATGTTTGCCGAACTGGACGGCATTGTGAAGAAGGAGGCTATCTTCGCGACGAACACATCGTCGATCTCGGTTACCGAGGTGATGGCCGCCACTAAGCGTCCGGATCGTTTCATTGGTCTGCACTTTTTCAATCCGGTGCCGCTGATGAAACTGGTTGAGGTTGTCCGTACCATTGCATCGTCCGACGATGTGATTGAGACTGCGGTCGAATTTGCCAAGAGTGTCGGAAAGACGCCGGTCCGTACCAGCGACAAGCCCGGCTTCATCGTGAATCGTTTGCTTGTCCCCTACATGCTGGATGCCATCCGCGCCTACGAAGAGGGCGTCGGCTCGATCGAGGACATCGACAACGCGATGAAGCTTGGCTGCGGCTACCCTATGGGACCGTTCACGTTGCTCGACTTCGTCGGCCTCGACACCACCTTCTACATCACCCATGTCATGTTCGACGAGTTCAAGGAACGGCGCTTTGCCTCGCCGACACTCTTGAAGCGTCTGGTGTTGGCCGGTTGGTACGGCCGGAAGTCCGGTAAGGGTTTCTACGACTACAGCGATCCGAACAAGCCAGTAGCGCTCGACGCAGCCCTGCGCGGCATGGCCGCAGAAGCAAAGTAAAGCAGATTTCTTGATTGCAGATTTCAGATTGTAGATTGCGGATTGGAAAACAAATCCTAATCCGAATCACAATCTGCAATCTGCAATCTAGAAATCTGCAATCGTGGAGGCACTCATGTCATCAGGCGTGGTTACGATGCAGTTCCAGAACATTCATTACGAGATAAAGAACGCCATCGCCTACATCACCGTTGACCGTCCCAAGGTTCTCAATGCGCTGAATATGGCGACGATGGCTGAGCTCCGGGAGGCGTTTACGGCCGCCAGGGACAATGCTGAAGTCCGAGTCGTGATCTTCACTGGCGCCGGCGAGAAGGCGTTCATCGCGGGCGCGGACATCAGCGAACTGAACAGGCAGAATCCGGTTGAGGCAAAGGAATACACACACCGAGGTCAGGCCGTGCTCGACCTGATCGAGAATCTTGGCAAGCCCGTGATCGCTTGCATCAACGGCTTTGCCCTGGGCGGCGGCTGCGAGATTGCCATGGCCTGCACCATGCGACTTGCCAGCGAAAATGCGAAGCTCGGGCAGCCTGAGGTCAAGCTTGGACTCATCCCCGGCTACGGTGGCACACAGCGCCTGCCCAGGCTTGTGGGCAAAGGCCTCGCCATGCAACTTGTACTGGCAGGAGAACAGATCACCGCGCAGGAAGCGCATCGCATCGGCCTGGTCAACGACGTCGTGGCACAGGCAGAACTCATTCCCCGTGCGGAAGCCATCGCGCAGAAGATCATTGCCAACGCCCCGCTCGCCGTGCAGTACGCGATGGAGGCCGTTAACAAGGGTATGGAAATGACACTGTCGGAAGGTCTCTACCTCGAAGCCTCTCTTTTTGGCCTGATCTGCGCCACCGAAGATAAGAACGAGGGCACGAAGGCCTTTCTGGAGAAGAGGCCGGCGCAGTTCAAGGGGAAGTAGTTTCTGGTTTCTGGTTTCTGGTTTCAATTTCGCAAAGCCTGACATTGCTGTTACGCTTTTCTTTAAGTCGGCACGAGTTTACAGTTCGCAGTTCGCCGCTTGCGCCAAACGCAACGAGCAATCAGAAACAAGAAACCAGAAACTATGGTCCACCACATTTACCTCGTCCGCCTCGTCAAAGACGAAGCCCAGTTCGCCGAACTTGAGCGGCTTTTCAGCGCGCTTGGCCTTGAACCCGACAACGCATGGCAGGGCCGATACAACAAGGGTGTGCTCTTCCGTACGCCGCAGGCCGGCATCGAGTTGGGCATGGGGGGCGAGTTTCCGCGCGCCGACCTCATCTTCGAAGTGCAGGATGCCGATACCGCGTTCGACTACATCAAGCACCAGGGCTTCAGAATCGCGGAAGACATCTCTGACCGCAAATTTGGCGGACGTATGTTCACCGTCGAAGCCGCCGGTCATCTTGTTGCGGTGTTCTCTTACGTGCCTGAGAAGGCGCCGCAGCACCCAAAGCCGATCGAGGGCGCGCTCGACGCTTGCGGCAAGCACTTCGGTATTGTCGTAAGCCGTTTCAATTCGTTCATCACCGAGCGACTGCTGCAGGGCGCTCTGGACGCGCTCCGTCGGACCGGCGCTAAAGACGACGATTTAGAAATAATTCGCGTTCCCGGGGCTTATGAGATTCCCGCGGCCTCGCGTCTGCTGGCGCAGACCGGGCGCTTCGACGCAATCGTTTGTATCGGGTGCCTGATTCGCGGCGAGACGCTGCACTATGAAGTCATCGCCAACGAATGCAGTCGCGGAATCGGACAGTCCGCCCAGGAGACTGGGGTGCCCCACGCATTTGGCGTCCTCACGGTCGAGAACCTGGAGCAGGCGATCGACCGGGCCGGTCTGAAGGCGGGGAATAAGGGCTTCGAAGCGGGTTTGGCTGCTGTTGAGATGGCCTCGCTAAGGAAAACCGTCGTTAGCGGTTAGACCTCCGCCCCGCGAGCGAGTTGTTTATTTACAATGACCAATGACTAACGACAACTAACAACCAAGGACCACGACTGCTGTTATGGGCACGAGGCGAAAATCACGGGAATTGGCATTGCAAATGTTGTTCCAGTCCGACATGGGACGGCAGAATGCGGATCAGGTAAGACGCACATTCTGGAGCGAACGGAACGGCGTGGAAGAGGATGTCCGCGGTTTTGCCGACGATATCTTCCGCGTCGGCATGGAAAAGGACGAGGAAATCGTCTCGCTCATAGAAAGACATGCGGAGCACTGGCGAATGGAGCGCATGGCTGCCGTTGACCGCAACCTCCTGCGTACGGCGGTTGCCGAGTTCGTCGGATTTCCTAAAACTCCGAAGGCCGTCATCATCAACGAAGCACTCGAGATTGCCCGCAAGTACTCCAGCCCTGAGTCGGTCACTTTCATCAATGGCGTTCTGGATGGGGTCGCAAAAGACCTCGACGGCAAGAGACGAAAACCCTGAGCCGCAGCGAATTTCGAATTTATCCAAAGCAAAAGCCCTCGATACACTCGAGGGCTTTTGCACTGCTACAACTATCTACTTCGGCAGAACTGCGACCAGGTCGGGTACGAACGTTATTGGGATCTGGTTTACGTCCTGGTTGGTAGTCAGGTCGATCTTGTGCAGCGTGTTCGTACCGCCCGCACCCACATACAAGAGCTTCCCATCGAGGGTGGCTGCTCCTGTGAACGTCTCGGTAACTCCCCCCACCAACTGAAGGGGAGCGCTGCGCGCGTTCACTACGTCGTAACCCAGCAGTTTGCCCGCTTGATTCGAGGTGACGAAGGCTCGTGTGCCGTCGGAAGTCAGAATGAGCTGCGGCACGGCGAATCCCGTTGGCGGACCGAACGTAGTTGCGTTGATTGCCGTTGCAGATGCGGTATTCGCGATCTCGGGCGGGCAGCCAATGTTGTCGGTGCTCGCGGTTATTACATCAATGTTCGGCGAGACCACTGCCAGCAGGCGGTTCCCGTCCGGCAGGCCGTGGATACTTGTGGGAACACCCGAAGTAACTACGTTCGGCTTGGCGGAGTCGTTGCAGGTAGCCCTCACAGCAACCCCCGAACCTGACCCCGCAATGTATCCGAATGCGCCCGTTGTCAGGAAGTCTACATCGTTGGTGGCGCCGCCCACGTTCTGCGGCAACGGGGTGGTAGTCGAAGAAAACGAACTCCAGAACCCGTTCCCGACGACGTAGGCGGTGACGCTATCCGGCGAGAAACTTGCCGCCGTCGCCCCCGCAATGTCGAGGGTCCGTATCTGGTTCGTGGATGCGTTCGGAGACACGGCGTAAACCTTATTGTTGACCGTGTCGGAGATGAGCAGAGTGTTGTCATCCGGCGAGACGGCCAGCACCTTGCCCGGCAGGCTGGCATTGGGCGTGGTGACGGCGTTCGTCGCGGGCGAGAGAACGATGAGGCCATTATTCGTGCCGATGTAAAGCGCCGAACCGCGGTGGTTGAAAAGCATGGAATTGGGGTTGTTGCCTGTACCCAGCGAGATTGCCGTTCCGGGCGTATTCGTGTCGCTCGGGACCGGGACGACACTGGTTCCCTGGGTGGACGCGACATATACGGTCGTTGTCGCTGTCGTGCCGTTTACGTTGACGACGAACGCGTTGCTGTAGACGCCTGTCCCCGGCAGTCCCGTGTTGCAGGCCGGGGGTGTGCAAGAGGCGGAGATGGTCGTGGTTCCCGCGGATGCTCCAGTAATGGACGCCGACGCACCCGCTACCAGTGGCTGCGTAGAACTGAAGGTCAGCGCGAGGCCGGTAACAGGGTTGCCCTTTATATCCGTGACATCCGTCGCCAGCGACGTCACAGCGGCCTTGTCGATCGTCGCGCTTGTCTCGGTGCCGCTAGCCACGTGCAGCTTGATCTGCTTCACGGGGCACGTGACGAACGGTTGCGACGTGCTCTGCACGTTGTTGCTGCTGGCAAATATCTGTGCGAGGCCCGGATTTTGCGCAGTAATCGTAGTCGTAGTGCCGCTCGATGTGTCCGTGACCTTCCCTGCGGCTCCCTGCGCAACCCACGTGAACGTTCCGATCGTGTCCGTTACATCCACATCCTGACCGAGTTCGTTCCGCGCTACCGCTATGGCTTTGTACTTCTGTGTCTGTGTCTGCGACAGGCACGCGTTCAGGTTGCTGGCCGTCGGGCACACCTGTGCGTTGCCGCTGCTGTCGATGCAGGTGACCGAAATGTTGTCCACCGGACGATGCACGTAAAAAGTCACCGGATCGCTTACAACCGAAAGTGCCGTTGCGGTTACCAGTGCCTGGCCAACGCCCGGCGCCTGAAGGTTGGCGGGCAGGCTGCTGTCAATCCTCGTACTTGGGCTGCACACCACCGGGTTGCTGAGCGAGTCCCAAGTTCCTGCACAGGCGAGTCCGCCGTTTGAGACGCTTACGAACGGCGTCGCCGTATCCGTCGAAGTCGTATTCTTAGCCTGGTAGGTGAACGTCTCGCCTGACAGCGTTCCTCCTTGGGCGTTCAGAGCCAGTGGCGTAAGCTGCACAGTCTGCCCAGGGACGAGAGACACGACGGTAGCACTCCCCGGACCTGAGAGGGTGACCTTGGCGGGCGTTTCGGGTGGCTTTGCCGTGTTGCTGCCACCGCCGCCGCAAGCAGCCAGCATAAGCACGAGAGGCAAGGAAATCAGGAAACCGACGCATTTAGCAGGACAACTCCGCATTCATCCTCCACGCCCGGAGCAAACCTTGGCAGGGCGCTCTAACACAAGTGGTTAGCCGTGAATTCTTGAGTGTAGTTTCTGCTGGTTTTTTCGGCAAGCGATTGAGGATGCACCTTCCAACCACGAAACGCTCCCGTCACGGCTCTTTCTTCAACCCCGCTCTCGAATTCTGGTTCCGTTTTTGCGCACGGCACGGTAGGATATTTATTCCGCGCAAGTCAGTGATTCCGGGTCGAATAGTTTATTGACGAAGACGAATCGGAGTTGCTATAGTTGTAGGGTTCTGCGAGTAAAGTTTGGCTCAGTGTAGCAGCTAAGCCGTAGATTTACGCCCGAGGACGTGTAGTAAGCGTCCGCTAACAGGGCGCCCTCGCTGACAAGAACCTGCGCTACCTCCTGCCCTAGTCGGGAGGGTATGCAGGTCGAGGCTGACGAAACGGAGCGTCTCCTGGCTAGACGCCACCGTCGTGGGCCCAGCCCAACGGAAAACGATTCTTCCCGGACATCGTTATGTCCGGCGAAAGCATGGCTGGCAGATGCCCGCCAGTCCCGCAGGGGATGAGAGCAGAAGCGCGCCGCCCGCGGCACGCACGGGAATTTCTCGTGCCTCACGGTCGCGGCGCTGATGTGGCCCACGCAAGCCGGGTTTTTTGTGTGGGGTTCGACAGGATAGAAGGAGCGGCAAAGAGTGCCTACGTTTAATCAATTGGTTCGCAAGGGGCGCACGTCGCCGAACTATAAGACGGCGAGCCCGGCGTTGCAGGAATGCCCGCAAAAGCGCGGCGTCTGCACCCGTGTTTACACCCAGACGCCGAAGAAGCCGAACTCCGCGCTGCGCAAGGTCGCGCGTGTTCGCCTCACCAATGGCATCGAGGTGACCACGTACATTCCGGGCGTCGGCCACAACCTGCAGGAGCACTCGATCGTGCTGATTCGCGGTGGCCGCGTGAAGGACCTCCCGGGTGTGCGCTACCACGTCATTCGCGGAACCCTGGACTCAGTTGGCGTCGCCAACCGGAAGCAGGGCCGTTCGAAGTACGGTGCCAAGCGCCCGAAGTAACGATTGTGTGCGCCGGGTCTCGAGCCTGGCGTTGAGGTTGTCTCACGGCAGCAATGTTCAGTAATCGGCGCCGCGGGGTGCCGGTGAAGCGCGAAGCCGGATCGAAAGATTGCGGCTCGAGAGCAGAGAGTTAAAGGAATGCCTAGAAAAGGTCATATCGGAAAACGCGAAGTTCTCCCCGATCCGATCTACGGGTCGACCCTCGTCACCAAGTTCGTTAACTGCATGATGTGGGGCGGCAAGAAGAGCACGGCGCAGGGCATCTTCTATGGTGCGCTGAAGCAGCTGGAAGACAAGGGCGGCGATGAAGCCCTGAAGCTCTTCAAGAAAGCCGTGGAGAACTGCAAGCCGGTCCTGGAAGTGAAGACTCGCCGCGTGGGTGGCGCCAACTACCAGGTTCCTGTGGAAGTGAACCCCGACCGGCGCACCTCGCTGGCGATCCGCTGGCTGCTAACTTACAGCCGCGGCCGTGGCGAGAAGGGCATGCAGGACAAGCTTGCCAACGAGTTGCTGGATGCCGCCAACAATCGCGGCTCCTCGATCAAGAAGAAGGAAGATGTTCACCGCATGGCCGAAGCCAACAAGGCTTTTGCGCACTATCGGTGGTAAGCAAGTTTGTGTAGCGCCGGGTCTTTGACCCGGCGTGCAGCACACTAGAAGATTCCGTAAAGGTTCAGGAAGAGGAAGTAGGAAGAAGTGCCAAGACAGGTCCCATTAGAGCGTTGCCGCAACATCGGCATCATGGCGCACAGCGACGCCGGCAAGACCACGGTGACGGAGCGAATTCTGTTCTACACGGGAAGAACGCACCGCATCGGCGAGGGCCACGAAGGCACTGCGACCATGGACTGGATGGAGCAGGAG
>JAEZPW010000149.1 GCA_023441255.1 Acidobacteriota bacterium | reverse complement strand
CCCGGAAACCGAAAGACTGGGTAAAAAAGGCCCGCGGTTCACACCGCGGGCCAAGTGTATGGGAGGCAAGCCTAGAAGTACAGCTTCAGAGCGAGCTGGAGCTTGCGCTCGTCGCCGCTGCCGTTGTACTCGCCGAAGTACTGGCCCATGTTGCCCAGCTTGCCGGCAGGACGCAGCTGCCAGTTCTGGAACATGTTGACGTTGGCATAGTTGAACACGACGTCCCAACCGTTGTTGGAGCCGTTGTAGTTCGGCTGGTTCCCGAGGTTCATACCATAGAACTGCGGGTGGTTGAACACGTTGAAGGCTTCCACGCGGAGCTGCAGGTAGGTGCTTTCGCCCTTGATAGGAATGTTCTTCGAGAGCGACATATCCGACCTGTTGGTGCCGCCAGAACGCACATACACAGCAGGCTTGCGCTCTGCAGTCGCCAGGCTCGGCATCTGGAAGGCAGCAGGATTGACATGGCTGTACGGATTGTCGGTCTTGGCGTACGGATCGCCAACGACGACAAGGCCTGAAGGCGGCTCCGTCCAGGAACCCATCAGGAACTGGGTTCCGTACCAGGACCAGTCGGTGCCGAGGTAGGCCGGCGGACCGCTCATCAGCTGCGTGATGCCGGACAGTGTGAAGTTGTCAGTGATGTAGGAAAGGACCTTCGATCCACCCAGGAATTTGCTGAACTTCGGCAGGTTGTAGGTGTAGTTGAAGGCGAACACGCCCGGTCGATCCCAGTTCGTCGGGCCGTAGTTGTAGATCTTCGGGTTAATGATGTTGGTCCAGGCGCCATCGTCGCTGGAGGTCGCCATCGTCTTCGACCAGGTATAGGCCGCGCCGAACTGCAGGTCCTTGGTGAAGCGCTTGTTAGCCGAGATCTGCAGTGAGTTGTAATTGGCCGTACCGTCGAAGTTCATGTACGAGATGTCGTCGAATCCCTGGTACTTGCGCAGGAAGACCGGTCGCAGGGCGTTGTGGCCCATGAACTTGTAGCCTGCGTCCTTATACATCTGCGGAATCCAGGAATCGCCGTCGACGGGCACCGTTCCGCCGTACTTGTCCGGATCCTGTGCGGCATAGGTAAAGAGGTAGCCGTACGGAATCGCGTTCAGGTTGTACTTCTGCGAAAGGTGACGCGACTGCGAACCGACGTAAGCGACGTCGAGCATCGTGCCCCAGCCGAGGTCGTGCTGGACGCCCAGGCTAAAGCTATAAACGCTCGGGATGTCGACATTCTTCTGCCAGGCGGTGATGCTCTTGGTAGTGATGGCGGAGTTCGCGGCAAGAGTCGGGATGCCGGTGATCTGGCCCCAAGTCGAGCTGAACTTGTTCATCACGATCGGGTTGTCGGTAACCTGGGCGTAGATCGGGTTGCCCTGGAAGCGGTCGTGGGTGATGCCGGCGCCGCCGCGCAGGACGGTCTTGCCGTTGCCGAACACGTCGAACGCGAAGCCCAGACGCGGTTCAGGCATCAGGCGCGGAGTATTGAAACCGCCGCTCGGATACCCGTCCTTCGCCGTAACGATGCCGTTCATGAGATCGCCGGAACCCGGAACGATCGTTTCCTTCAGCGACGCGTCTACGTGCACGCCCGGGTTGGCCGGATCGTACGCATAGCCCTTACCGCTGTCGTGGTAAATACGGACGGCGTTGTTGAAGTCGAACTTATCCGGATCAAAGTAGGCGCCGCGGTCCAGTGAATCGTGCTGCGGCTGGATGTAGGCGAAGCGCATGCCGTAGTCGAGCGTGAAGCGGTGCGTAACCTTCCACGTATCCTGCAGGAAGAATTCCAGGTTGGTATAGCGGAAGAAACCGCGCGGACGCGAGTTCGACTGCGTAAAGCTGGTGTAGTAACCGAGCAGGGCGTTCGCATACGGATCGCCCGTCTGGAACGGCTGCTGGGCCTTGCCGTCAAAGTTAAACTGCGCGTTAAAGTTGCCCCACGCGTCCTGATCCTTGCGATAACGCTCGAAGAACACGCCGGTCTTGATGGTGTGGTTGCCAACGATCTTCGTGACGTTGTCGTTGAGGTTGATGACGGTGGCGGCGTTCACCCACGGAATGGAACCGAGGTAGCTCCACGTAGTGTTCAGGCCATCAACTCCGCCCCAGCTCAAGTCCGGAATCGGAGTCTCAGGCGAAACCTGATAACGCAGCGGCAGCTGGATGTCGTACTTCCCGGTCGCGACGTTGTTGTTTACCGAGTAGATGTGCTGCTGGTTGACCGTCCAGCCGAAGTTGAATTCGTTGAGCAGCGTGTTGCTGACGTTGGTCGTCAGGTTGGTCGAGACCGTGTAGCCGGGCTCGTTGAGGAACATGCCGCCGGGGAACTGGAAGTTCGAGATGCCCTGCGGGCTCAGACCTTCAGGCAGGGTCTGCGTGCCGGCGTTGTTGATCACGCGGAAGAACATACGGTTGTTGGTGTTGACCTGCCAATCCAACCGTCCGATGTCTTCGCGGCGCGGGTGCGTCGTGGTCTTCTGGGTGATGTAGTTGTAATGGTTGCAGAAGCCGCCTGCAATCTCCGACCCGGCACAGGTGCTGGGATCGGAAGTGTTCGGCCGCGGATAAACATTCAGCAGCGCCTGCTGCATCGGCGCATAGAGCCGATTTGACGGGATGACGTTGCCGGGGAAGGGCTGGCCCGTGTTCGGGTCGATTACCGTGATCTTCTTGCCGTTTCCGTCGTAGCTGTTCGCGAAATTGCCGTTGATCTCATCCAGCGTCGGGACATAAACCTTGTCCACGCCGTCGGGCAGAAGCTGGCGGTAGTATTCCTGGTTGAAGAAGAAATAGAGCTTATCTTTATTCTTATTGATCTTCGGGACAAGCAGCGGTCCGCCCAACTGGAAACCGAAGTAGTTGTAGCGGTAGGGCTGCATCGGGTTGGTGTCAGGCTTGCCCTGCTGTTCGGCAATCGCGTTTGCCTGCTTGTCGAACCAGTTTTGAGCGTTGAAGCCTTCATGTCGATGGAACCAGCGGGCGCCACCGTGGAACTCGCTCGTGCCATTCTTGGTCGTGATGGCCATCTGACCACCGGCGGCCTTGCCGTACTCAGCCTGGTAGTTCGAAGTAAGGACTCTTACTTCCGAGATGGCGTCGGGATTGATCGTTACCTGCGTGGCGCAGTTGCAGCCGTTATCGATGTTCGTGATGCCGTCGATGCTCAGCTGGTGCTGATTGCCGCGCGCGCCGTTGATGCTGAAGCTATCCAGGCCGCCCTTCATCGACTTCTCACCGTTGAACGTGCTGATGATGCCGGGCAGGACCTTCACGTAGTCGAAGACCATGCGGCCGTTCATGGCCAGGTTGTTGAGCTGCTTGTTGTCGATCAGGCCTGAACGATCGCCCGAATCCGTCTGCACCTGAATCTGGCCCGCATCGGCTTCTACGGTCACGGTCATGCCGGTCGCGCCCACTTCCAAAACGAAGTCGCCCGCGTTGGTGCGGTCGCCATTGCTCAGGACGATGTTGGTCTTTTCAAGGGCCTTGAACCCGGCGGCGCTTGCCGACACGGTATATCTGCCCGGCGGAAGGTTCGGAACGACGAAAACGCCGTCAGCGTTCGTTGTCGTTGTCCGGGTCACGCCGATGGTGGGATCTTTTACCGTCACGGTCGCTTTTCCGATGTAAGCGCCGGAGGCATCTTTCACGTCACCGGAAATGCTCGCGCCGATGACCTGCGCTACTGCCGTGCCCGCAACCAGCAGCACAAGGGCCAGCAGAACCAGCCATGCGCTGCGGGTTTTTGTGGAACCCAGCATATCTTGCTCCTCCTCCATAAAAGTGGTGCTGATCGGGTACGTTCTTCATGCCCAGGCCGACTTGGGTCACCCACGTTTTGCGACACGGCCACGTGCGGATTTGAGAACGTCCCGTTTACTCGCCATGAAAGCCACCCGGCAAAACAACCGGCCAGATGATTCCTGTGTCTTACGTTGCTGTCTTTGTGGGTTTAACGTGCACAGTAATCCCCAAGCGGAACAGCTGCTGTCATGTATGGCATTCTGGCAGGGTGATCATAGGAACTAACTCCAGAAAAGTACTGAGGGGAACCCAAGTTTTCGCCGAGGAATTGCCGAAGGGATTGCCGAGGACGCGCTTTTTCAGCAGGTTACCAATGCCACCTTGGTAACTTCCAGCGCAACAGCCTGGGTTTGGAAATCGGGCAGAGCTGGATTAGAATAAAGTTCTTCCAGATAAGTGGGTCGCCTGTGAAACAGGACTTTCGGGTAGCTGAATGGATCATTCAGCCGGGGCTGAACTGCGTTAGCCGTGGCAGCGAGGTCGTTCGCCTCGAACCGAAGGTGATGCAGGTCTTGCTGGAGTTGTCGGCCCACGTTGGCGAGGTGGTCCCCAAGGAAGATCTTATCCGCACAGTGTGGCCGAATACCTGTGTCGGCGACGACGTATTAATAAGGTGCATTTCCGAACTCCGCCACGTTTTCAGCGATAACGCGCGCGCGCCGCGGGTGATCCAGACCATCAGCAAGATCGGCTATCGGTTGATCGCGCCCGTCTCGGCGGTGGAGAGCCAGCCAGCGCCGAAGCCCGTTGCAGCCGAACCGCAACAGCACGCTACCGAACCGGTGAAGACGGAAGCGTTGAACAGTTCCACCCCGCCCAAGCCTCTGCAACAGCTGATATCCCAACCCATAAATATAAGGAAGTGGGGTGCCGTAGCAGCAGCGGTCCTGTTGTTTACCGTGGTCGCGGTCTGGGGACTCAGGCCGAATCGCCGCGAAGCCAGCGCCAGTATCGCAACGTTCAAGACGGTTCCGTTCACGTCATATTCCGGCGCGGAACGCCAACCCGCGTTCTCCCCGGACGGCAACCAGATCGTCTTCACCTGGAACGGCGAGGAGGCCGGGGACAGCCGGAATCTCTACGTGAAGATGGTGGGCAGCGAGATTCCGCTTCGCCTGACGAAAGCGGCGGCCGAAGACATGAGTCCAGCGTGGTCGCCGGATGGAAAGACCGTCGCATTCATACGCCGCTCACTGCACGGAAACGGAATCTACCTGGTGCCGGCGATCGGCGGACCCGAGCGCAAGATCTACGACCTGCACTGCGCCATCGACTGGGACGAGCCCGGGCTTTCGTGGTCTCCGGACGGCAAGCGGCTGGTGTTTCCGGACGGCAAGTCGGAATCGAACCCTTCGTCGATCATGTCGCTCTCGCTGGACACGCTGAAGGCCACGCCCCTGACACACCCGAACAATTCATGGGACGGCGACTTCAGCCCGGTCTTCTCGCCCGATGGTCAACGCGTTGCCTTCGTGCGCGGAACAGATGTCGGAAGCAGGGGCGTTTACGTGATGACTGCCAGCGGCGATGAGCCGAAGCGGCTCACCACCAGTACGCAGCGGCTTCATGGACTTACCTGGACTAGCGACGGCAGCTCCATCGTGTTCTCGTCCGATGCAGGCGGTACGGCGGCGTTGTGGCGCGTGCCGGTTGCGGGCGGCGACGCGCAGAGACTTCCCTTCGGTTCGGAGAAGGCTTTTACGCCCGTCATTTCACAAGGCGGCGATCGCCTGGCATATTCGCAGGGCTCGGATAACTGGAGCCTGATGCGTATCGACCTGAAGGAACCGCGTTCGCCGGCGGTGAGGCTGATCTCTTCCAACGAGCAGGACTCGGCCCCGAAGTTCTCCCACGACGGCAAGTACGTTGCTTTCCAGTCGCTGAGGTCGGGAAGCCAGGAGATATGGATCTCTTCGGCAGACTCAGCCGGTCCGATGAAGCTCACGTCGTTCAACGGCCCGCTTACAGGAAGCCCAAGCTGGTCGCCGGACGACACGCAGATCGCCTTTGATTCGCGCGTGAACGGCCTGTCACGCATCTTCGTGATGAGCGCAAGGGGCGGCGCTCCGAAACAGCTGACCGACGGCGATTACAACGACATCATTCCGAACTGGTCCGCCAACGGCAAGTGGATCTACTTCAGCTCGAGGCGAAACGGAAGCTGGCAGATCTGGAAGGTCTCCGTCGAATCCGGCCAGGTTCAGCAGGTGACGAAGGACGGCGGTTTCGTGGCGCAGGAGTCCACCGACGGCAGATGGGTTTACTACACCAAGTATGACCTGCCTGGTCTGTGGCGGATGCCGGCCGAAGGCGGAAATGCGGCGAAGGTCCTCGACAGCCCGCCGCCGGGCTACTGGGCCTACTTCAGCGTCAGCCCGAAGGGGATTTACTTCCTCAACATCCACGACTCCGAGGCGAAGGTGATGTTCTACGACTTCGCCCGGTCAAGCACGTCGCAGCTGTTCGCGCTGTCGCGCCGGCCTGCACTGTTCTCCGGCCTGAGCGCGTCTCCGGACGGCCGATGGATCCTCTACACCGATGCCCTCTCACGCGACGGCGACATCGTTCTGGTGCAGAACTTTCGGGATTCGCTGCGGTAGACGCGAGTGCCCGTAAGTCTTTGGAATCCTGGAATTTCAGATATTCCTTCGGCAATTCCTCGGCGAAAAATCGTGCCGCCCTCAGTACTTGCCATGACTTCCCGCCTATCGTGCTAAGTACGAGAATTGTTTAACTCTGCATTTTTCGGTTTTTTCATACGGCAGGAGTCCGTCCGTGCATTGGTGGATGGCACTGCTCACGACGCGCATGCGCCACGGAAGCGCAGCGCTCGGTTTTTTCTGGTCATTTGCGATGGAGGCTTCATGTTGAGATTCTTACGTGTCCTGCTGATTGTGGGCGCTTGTTCGCCTGCGCTGTTCGCACAGACTGTCCAGATGTATCAGACGACAGCCGACTTCAGCCAGACGTTGAAGCAGCAGGTTCCGCTGACATTCACTTCTTCCGGAACTGCATCGGCAACCATCACGATCAACGATGCCAAGACGTACCAGCAGATGGACGGCTTCGGTGCGGCGATGACGGACGCCTCGGCGTGGGTGCTCTATACGAAGCTCAGCACCGCCCAGCGAAACGAGGCGATGACGAAGATGTTCGATCGCACGAACGGCATCGCGCTGCGCTTCATTCGCATACCGATGGGATCGTCGGACGAATCGGTGACGGTCTATTCCTACGATGACCTGTGCACTCCGGCTAAGCCGACCGACTACTGCACCACTCCGAACGGCTCGGATGGCAAGATGCTCAGCGATCCGACGCTGGCGAACTTCTCCATCGCGCACGACGAGGCCTACATCATCCCCACGCTGCAGCAGGCCCGCGACATCGCCGCCGGCAACAACGAGAAGATCCGGTTCATGGCCAATCCGTGGTCGCCTCCGGGTTGGATGAAAACGAACGGCAGCATGCTGGGCGTGGCAAACGGCGTTACGGGCAAGCTGAAACCGGAAGCCTACGACCCGCTGGCACAGTACTTCGTAAAGTTCGTGCAGGGGTACCAGAGCCACGGTCTCGAGATGGATTACATCTCGATGCAGAATGAGCCGCTTTATGCACCCGGCGATTACTCCGGCATGAACATGCCGGCCACCGACCAGATTAATTTCCTGGTCAACAATCTTGGCCCGGCCTTCAAGAACGCGGGCATCAACGCCCGGATCATGGTGTGGGACCACAATTGGGACAACACGACCTATCCGCAGGACGTGCTTAAAGACGCTGCCGCGAACAAATTGTCGGCGGGCGTGGCCTGGCATCACTACGCGGGCAACGCGGGAGCGATGTCGGTCGTGCACGACCTCTATCCCGACAAGGACGTTTGGGAGACCGAGGCCTCGATGATCGATTCCGACAGCCTCACGCGAGTCGGCATTGAACTGATCAATTCGACGCGGAACTGGGCAAAGTCATATGTCCTGTGGGATCTCGCCAATGATCAGGACCACGGTCCGCACGTGGGCGGATGCGGCACCTGCCGTCCGGTGGTAACCGTCGATTACAGGGACCCGAACAATGTGAAGTACATCCTGACGACCGATTACTACGCGCTCGGGCAGGCCAGCAAGTTCGTAGTTCCGGGCGCGTACCACATCGAGTCCGACCAGCAGGTGGGCAATAACCTGTTCGACGTAGCGTTCCGCAACCCGGACGGCTCGATCGTCGTTTACGTGGTCAACAACTCGGGCGCCGACCAGTCATTCAACCTGAAGTACAAGAACCAGTACGTCACGGCCAACATCAAGGGCAGTTCGATCGCGACGTTCGTCTGGACGCCTTCAACGGCGCCGGTGGTTGCACTCAGCCAGCAGCCGAACGGATTGACGGTTCCGGCCGGTCAAAGCGGGGCGGTTGACGTCACGCTGACGCCGCTGACCGGCACACCGAACGTGACGCTCACCTGCTCCGTGCTCGACCTCGGTGGGAACGTCACCACCAATTTCGCGTGCTCGGCGAACCAGACAAGCTTTACGTTCAGCAACAGCACGCCCCAGACTACGTCCGTCACGTTCACCTCGACCAAGACGGCCGCTGCGTCGGTGCGCAAATCCGGAAGCAGTTCCATGCGACTGGCATGGCTTGGATTCTCCGCGCTGCCGCTGGCGGGAATCGCCGTGCTTGCGTTGAAGAAGAAGAGAATGCCGGGGACGGTGGCGTTCCTCACCGTGCTGGCTGCCATGGGCATCCTGACCGCCTGCGGTGGTGGCGGCGGTACGAGCGGAGGCGGCAACAACCCGCCGCCCGTGCAGCAGCAGGTTGCTATTCCGACGTTCTCGCCGGCGCCCGGGAGCTACACTGCCTCTCAGACCGTGACCATCAGCGACGCCACGGCCGGCGCCTCGATCTACTACACGACAGACGGAACCAATCCGACGGCGACTTCCACGAGGTACACGACGCCGATCGCCGTGACGTCCACTCAGACGCTGAAGGCGTTCGCAAAGGCGTCCGGTTACACCGACAGCCCGGCAGCCACCGGGACTTACACCATCAGCGGCACCGCCGGCACTTTCAGCATGGTGATCACGGCCACGCCGGATTCGGGAGCCCCGGTCAGCATCACTGTGCCGGTGCTGGTGCGGTGAACAATTGAGAATGACAGAGTTCTGAAACTCACGTAGCGTATAGGTATTCACCCGGAGCTCTCTATGGCAATAGCACCAGTCGCTGATACCAAGGCACCTGTGGCCGAGGCACCCTCCCAGAGCTATAAGGGCGCCATGGCAATGGTAACCACGCTGTTCTTCATGTGGGGATTCCTGACTTGTCTGAATGACATCCTGATCCCGCACCTGAAGAGCATTTTCGACCTGAACTACGCCGAGGTCCTGCTCATTCAGTTCTCATTCTTCTCGGCATACGCAGTGTTCTCGCTTCCCTCGGGCAAGATCATCGACTGGCTCGGTTACCAGCGAGCCATGGTGTTTGGCCTGTGCACTATGGGCGTGGGCGCACTGCTTTTCGTGCCAGCCGCGAGTCTGCCGTCGTTCCCGCTGTTCCTGGCCGCGCTCATCATTTTGGCGGCCGGCATGACCGTGCTTCAGACGTCGGCCAACCCGTACGTCGCGCTGCTCGGACCGCCGCGCACCGCTTCGAGCCGCTTGAACCTGACGCAGGCGTTCAATTCGCTGGGCACGTTCATCGCGCCCTACGTCGGCGGCACGCTCATTCTGGGCGCGGTCGCAGCCCCGCTGGCCGTTGAAAAGCTGCGCGAACTGGCACCCGACGCGCTGCAGCAGTACCGCATCACGCAGGCGGCATCGGTGAAGATGCCTTACATCGGTTTCGCCGTCGTTCTCTTCCTTATTGCGATCGTGATCGGTTTCTTCAAGCTGCCGAAGATCTCGTCGGCGGTGTCCCACGGCGAACAGGGGACGTCTTATCTCGACCTGCTCCACCACCCGCATTTGATTTATGGCGCGCTCGGCATCTTCACTTATGTGGGCGCCGAAGTCGCAATCGGCAGCTTCCTCATCAACTACCTGAATCACCCGGCGATCGGGAACCTGTCGCTCACGAAAGCGGCGTACATGCTGGCCTACTATTGGGGCGGCGCGATGGTTGGACGCTTTGTCGGTTCGGCCCTGCTGCAGAAGCTACCGACCGGCAAACTGCTTGCATTCAACGCCGCGATGGCCTGCATCCTGGTAGTGACCTCCATGCTGACTGTCGGACACGTTGCGATGTGGAGCGTCCTGCTGATCGGCCTGTTCAACTCCATCATGTTCCCCAGCATCTTCACGCTGTCGATCGAGGGCCTTGGCGCGTTGACCAGCAAGGGTTCGGCTGTGCTGGTGGCGGCGATCGTGGGTGGAGCCATCATCCCCGAGTTGCAGGCCATCATGGCCGACCGGGTGGGCATCCACCACGCGTTCATCCTGCCGGCGATCTGCTACGTCTACATCGTGTTCTTCGCTTTGAAGGGCTGCCACAAGCGTTCGACGGCGACCGCCTAAGACGCTACAAAACAGACGTGCTCAGCCGCCCCGACAAGGGCGGCTGATTTTTTTAGGAACCAGTAGGTAAGGACCAATCGCAAAGCAAGGCGACCATGCTTCGATGCTTGGACTGGTGGCCCACTCAAGCCCATGCGAGGACAAACATCACGGCCCATGCCCACCGATTGCGCCCCAAGAATCCCGTCCATGTGACCGTCAAGCCGATGATGATTGTCGCCAGACAGGTAACTCCGAGAGTGCCAGTCAGTCGGGCAGCTTCTCGGAAGCCAGCATCGAGCGTGGCGAGTGCAATCTCGTTGCGTCCGGTTAACGCTAATGTCCAGCAAGTGGGAAAAAGAGATACAAGCGCGATGGTAAAGAGAACGCTGGCTATGAAGACTGAGTCCACACGGAATTTCATGGCGAGAAGATGTTACTGCCTTCCGACTCATGTGTACGGACCTGAAGCTTTGCTGCGTTCCAAATCGGGATTGCGAGTGGGAAGCGGATTTCGCGACACGTATCCGCTCTTTACCGGAGGTTGAGTGGGCCACCTTCACCATGAGGCTACAAACATCTAATCGAGCAAACAGCACTGGCTCGCGAATACCTTGAAGAGCATGGCTGGCACTGGGCACTGTTCAGGACGGAAAACGCCCCGCAAACCGCAGTTCACGGGGCGTTTACTTTTTGAGCCAACTCCTTATCGAGTGGTGGCCGAGAAGATGTCGGTGTTACCGAACGTCGCAGGGCAGTCGGCAAGCGGCCACGGCGCACCGGGCAAAGCGAGAGCCCCGGCTGCTATGGAGCGAGCCCGGTAGTCTTGCACGGCTTGGCACACCGCAGCATTGCGGGCATCCGTCCATAGGCCCACGCCATATGCTGCCGAAGCGGCCGCATACACGTAGTCTCCGATTCGCTCTTCATAGATGTCGTGGCCGGGATACGTAGCCCGCAGATCCCCGCTAGGCCCCACGAAGGCTGCCGCAAACGAACCTGGCGTGCCGCCCGAAGCTACGGGAGCGGTGAGAAACACTCCGCGATAGCGCCTGGTCGATGACATGTCCGTGCCCCGCCACGAGTCCCGATCTGCTTCGTAAACAACGTACAACCTGTCTCCTATCGGTGAGATGGCGGGAGCAACGTACATCGGACGATCACCGGCGAGTTGGACCGCGATCGGAGTGCTCCAGGTATCGCCGCCGTCACTGGACCAGGAGACGCGTGCTTCCTCTTTGTTGAGGCCCGGAGTGGCGTCAGCCCACGCATCCACGATTTCGTTCGTGGCGCCATCCCCGGTTGGCGCGCCATTTGCGATATCCACACTCGGCGAGGCAGCTAGATCGGTGCGGGCGCCAGCAAAACCATCCATCACGCAGCGTCCCGAGACTGGATCGACAAAGAAGCAAGGATCCGTGACCTGCCTGACGATCTGCTGCTTGGTCCAGTGTGCCCCGCCGTCAAACGACTTGAACATCACGTGGAACCCGCGCGTTGGAAGCCCAACCAACGCTGGATTCTCGAACATTTCGGCGAAAATGTACGCGACCCCTTTGCTGTCGGTTCGAACGGTGCAGCCGCTCAGGCCAAAAAGCGTCGGCCCGCGTCCCCCAGTGCCGGCCGGCGTGATCTGTTTCGAGCGCCAGGTATCACCACCATCCGGTGATACCGACACGATCAGCGGTGCAGGGAAGTTTGAGGGCAGATGCTTGCCCAGGCTGCGGAACTGCACCGAGCACAAATACACGCGACCAAAGAACGGACTCGAGGCGGCGTTGTCGGCCCAGATTTGCTCCTTGTCCTCAAAAGCGGTAGCCCCGGCATGCGTGTTGACAATCACCGGCGGCTTCCAACTGCTCTTCTCAGCAATGCTGGTCGGCGTGGGATTGTCCAGACGCGAAACCGCCGCCCCAAAGATTCCGCGAAAGAAGGGGTTCGGGAAAAACTGGGTCGTGGTAAGAGGTGAAATCAGGTTCGCGTAGTACACACGCGAACCGTTGCTCCACGAGAAAGATCCATTGGCCGGTACCGGCCCGACCGCGACCGCGGGGTCGCCGGACGAGACGATGTTGTTCTCGGCGTACCACGGCAGCGTGTGAATAGGGCCGACGTGCGGCGTGCATGGGGCGGTGTCCGCGGACGGGCAGTCAGCCGCAGTCAAGCCGGTGTAGGTCGGCTGCGTCCAAGTGTGGCCGCCGTTGAACGAAAAATAAACGGCGGAAAGGCCGATCAGGTCATCCGCGCGCCGGGCACAGGTTCCGAAATCGACTGCGTTAGACTGCAGGCAAGGCGCGAAGTCCACGAAGTCGTTCGAGCCGGCAACTAGAATATTCGGATGGTTGGCATCCATCGCGACGGCCGGTTCGTTCTGGTGATTTTGCGGCGTAGTGCCACGCGGGCTGCCGACCGTGACTAGCGCGTTCGTCGCAGTCTGTGCGGTAGACACAGCCGAGAAACTAAGTAGGCAAGCTGTGAGGATCGCGACAATCGCGATCTGGCTGACGTGACGACTTTCAGCGCTCATGGCCATTGCGCTCCTCCTCATTGCGACCGGAGTGGCCGCGGCTTGTGAGATGCGCCTTCCACAGCATGGAAAGGCGAAATTCGAGAGATGTCGGTCAGCCCGGAATGCATTGTCTCGAACAGCACTTCTAGCGAGTGATGCGGTACTAGCTGTTGGGGCAGAAACCAATTCAACAACAGCTATCGCATATGGCCTCGGCGTATGTCGGCTAGGGCAGGGCTTCTCGCAAGTAATCCCTAAACGTAATTGTCAGCGGTAAGCGCTCTCCGGCCATGCTGGGTTGCTAATCGGTTCATCGCAGCACTTTACGCCCGATTCAGGGCAGAGTTCCACGATTGTTGGCGATAACAGGTGGGCATGACCGGCTTTCTCCGGGTCACAACGAAGCATGAAAAGAGCGGCGATAGTTTTCGCGTATCTTCAAGGACTTCCGGCTCTTTTCAAGGGAGGGCTTATCGCAAGTAATCCCGAAACGGGATAACGACTTATAAGCGGGATTTATGCACAACTAATGTTCGGCGACTACTCATTTCACCTGCGTGGGCCCATGAGGAACGCCGAGAAAAACAAGAAACCGCATTCCCAAAACAATGCGATGTACACGTAGTACGGCCAAACTGGCCAGCCTCTGGCCGGTGCCGCATCTTTGTACATCTGCCACATTCGCCATTGATGGAAAGAGTTCGCGAAAGCACGCCATTTTTCCGGCAGCTTGGCGCCATTAACTCGTCTTCTGGCCTGATATTCGAGCGGGATTAGGAGCACCATTGTGGCTATTATCAGTCCTAGCCAGAAAAAGGTTGTTGTTCTCAACATGACGCCCCATGTTCTACCCGCATTATTGGTGGTGTCCATGCATTTGTGCGCATCGGTACTCTTCGCCCGCGCTGGGCCAGCCCCAAGGCGGGATGATCTGACTCATGCGGCACGCCTAAACAGGCTGCGGAACAATCGAATGTTTGTCATTCCGAAGCCGCGCACTTTTTTTGCGGCTGAGGGATCCGCTCTGTCGGCAGTGTGCGAAAAGGAGATCCCTCGCTTCGTTTGGGATGACACTGCACGATAGGTGCATGAGACAGCAGCGCTCGTGTGCTGCTGAACTTCGCATCCGTTCAGCGAAAACGCGCTCCGTCGCGGACTTGCCGAACCACCGTCTCGAGGAAGTCGTCTTCCGACTGGCCGGGGGCGCGTTCAAGGCCGGTCTTGGCCTTGATGAGGTCGACGATCTTCAAACACGTGGTGGCGCGTACGAGCGGGTCGAGTTCGAAGCGGCGGTGCAGATAGGTTTCGATCAGGACGAGTTCTTCCGGGCCGATCTGCATCGTCTCGGCGCGGGCCGCCTCAGCCTGCGGAGCGCTGTTCAGGTTCCAGTCAGGGCGAAACTCGTGCAGTTGTTTATCGTGGACGACGACCGTTCCGGCAACGTAATCGCCGAGACGGCGATGCTGCCGGTTGAGCATCATGGTAACAATGCCGACGCCGTACATGCCGGGCAGGCCGTCGACGGCACGCAGCAGGTTGCGTCCGATAGCCTCATAGACGTTCAGCGGCCGTCCCGTGTCCTTGATGACGCGGATGCCGGCCTGTCGTTTGCCGGGCGTCTGTCCCTTCCAGATGATCTCGAAGAAGGCGAAATAGCCCCAGTACAGGCAGAAGATGAACAGGATGATGAGCGCCGCAACCACGTTTTCCGACAGGTGCACCGGAGCGTGAACAGTGGGCGCAATCCACACTAGCCCGAGCAGCAGGAGGAATGATACAAATCCAAGAACAAACTGGAGCAGGGTGTCGAACGCGAGCGCGAGGAAACGGCTTCCGATTCCTGCGAGCGGCAGTTCGAGTTCGATCTGCTCCGGTGTGGCAATCGTTACTTTGTCGGTCGAGAGCACCTGTGATCTCCACGCTTTGGCTGGAAAAACGCAAGCCTCATTGGAACCGCCTGGAGCAACTGCTGGACCAGGGCGGCAACGGCAAACTGGATTCGCTGAGTCGTGCCGAACTGCGCGAACTTGGCCTGCTCTATCGTCAGACGGCAGCCGACCTGGCCGCCATCCGCGAAGATGCCAGCTCCGTGAACTTCGCTCGTTATCTCAACCAGTTGCTTGCGCGTGCACACAATACCATCTATTCAGGACGGAAATCGAGTCCATACGCCATCCTGGGATTCTTTCGTAACACCTATCCGCGCATCTTCCGCCAGAACTTCAGCTACTGTGTGACGGCGTTCGGCCTGTTCGTGCTGGGCGCGGTTGCGGGTCTCGTCATGACATTGCAGGACCCCGACTTTCAGTTGAAAGTGCTGGGACCGCAGATGGTCGAGACCATCCAGAAGCGGGAGATGTGGACGCATTCGATCGTCAGCATCAAGCCGATGGCGGCCAGCGGCATCATGACGAACAACATGAGCGTTGGGTTCATGGCGTTCGCGATGGGGATCACCGGCGGGCTCGGTACGATCTACATGATGCTGATGAACGGCTTGCTGATAGGCGTGATCGGCACTGCCTGCGCGCTCGCCGGCATGAGTTTGAAATTGTGGAGCTTCGTCGCGCCCCACGGCGTGCTGGAGTTGCCGGCCATCTTCATCGCGGGCGGCGCCGGACTCAAGCTCGCGCACGGACTGCTCTTCCCCGGCACCCTGCCGCGCCGGGATTCGCTTTCGCGAGCCGGCTCCGAAGCGGTCAAACTGCTGCTCGGAACCATCCCCATGCTCGTCGTTGCCGGAGTGATAGAGGCGTTCGTCTCGCCGACCAACTTGGCAATCCCTCTGAAGTTCGCGATGGCCGCGGCACTTTTCGCGATACTTGTTGCATACCTGACGTGGAAGCCCAGCGAAGCCGCCGATACGCAGATGGCAAACGACCCCCGTGCGGCAGCGAAAAGCGTGGCCGCAACAAGCGCGTCATAGCTGGCTTCGCTGCTTGACCTCGAGGTAGGAGTTCACCAGCGCAGTTGACATCGTGCGCGAGTCCACTTCCATGGCCAGCGCGCCGCGCTCACGCAGGCGGGCCAGCAGCAACTCGCGCCGATACATCATTTCCTGCGCCGCCGTGGTCAGGTACATCTGTTCGGGGTTCTCGGGCTTTCTCGACGCAGTCTGCGCCAGGTCCGGCTGTCCTATGGCAGTGAACAGGACGAGATGGCGCGGCATCATCTCCGAAGCCGCTTCCACGACCTCAGGCGTCATGGCGGTTTCGGCGAGGTCGGTGATCCACACCACTAGGCTGCGGCGCTTCTGGGTGGCCAGCAGCGCGCCGGCGGCCTGCAGGTGATCGGCTTCCGCCGTCTCCTCCTTGATCTCCGCCAGGCCGTCGATGATGTGCCGCAGGTGCGGACCTCCGCGGGCGGGCAAAACGCGTTCGCGCACGCCTCGACCGTAGGCGAGCAGGCCGACGCGGTCGCCGGAGTAGAGCGCGACCTGCGCCAGACTGAGCGCCGCCGTGGTGGCATAGTCGAGCTTCGTGAGATCGCCGATCTTCGCACGCATCAGGCGACCGCAGTCGATGGCGATCCAGACCACCTGACTGCGCTCGATCTGGTAAATGCGACTGACCAGCTTTGCCCGGCGCGCGCTGGCCGTCCAGCAGATGTCGCGGAACTCGTCGCCTTCGCGGTACTCGCGCAGGCTCTCGAATTCGCGCCCGGCGCCGCGTATGCGCGTGTAGCGCTTCTCCAGCTGAATCTGCCTGCTCCGGATGAGGTAGATGGCGTGCTTCTTGGCCTCGTCCAGGTTCGGGTAGACGCGCACAGTCTGCTCGATCGGCGCCACCGCCCAGCGCTGCGCGATGTGGTAGGGACTTTCGTAGCGAAGATATGCGCTGCCGATCTCGGCTGCGCCGCGCGCCATCGGCGTGACACTGTAGCTTGCGGTGGATTCGCCTCGGCCCCGCGCCTTGAGGGCCACTGTCGCCAGTTCATTGCGCATGTGGCACGGAACCTTGTCGGTGACCGCTGCGACGACCGTGCTGTTGGAGTGGTTCCTGAGCGTAATAGAGACGTCGGCTTTGACCGACAGCGCGGGCGCAGACACCCACGCGCGCGTCACCTCAAGCTGGCCCGGCCGAGGCAGTTTCGCCAGGTCAATGGCCCACGCGACGAGCAGGAGCAAGTCCCACGCCAGCATGGCATAGACGAAGCGCGGCTGCACGAACGCGGGAGCCAGCCAGATGAGGCCGAGCAGCAGCAACTGGAAGAACCGCCTTCCAAACGCGACACCGATGCGCCCTTTCGCGCGTGCGCGAGCGCTGACCGGTGCCGGTATGAGCGTCTCATCGCTCACTTTGGCACCTCGACGGCGCGCAACACGTCGCTGAGCACCTGGTCGGCGCCGAGTCCTTCTAGTTCGGCTTCGGGCTTCAGCACGATGCGATGGCGCAGCACCGGAAGCGCGGCCTGCTTCACGTCGTCGGGAATGACGTAGTCGCGATCGTCAATTGCGGCCATGGCTTTCGCCACCGCAAGCAGGCTTATCGCGGCACGGGGACTTGCTCCCAGCGAGATGGACGGCCAGTCGCGCGTGCGCCGCACGATCTTCACGATGTAGGCGAAGAGCGCGTCCTGCACGGCGATGGTGCGAAGCTCCGCCTGGGCCTGGCTAAGCATCGCGGGATCGATCGGCTGGATTTGCGCAGAGTCGAGGCAGCGCGAATCGAAGCCGGCGTGAACCTTCGCGAGCAGGTCGACTTCATGCTGCTGCTCCGGATACGGCACCACGATCTTCAGCAGAAAGCGGTCGAGTTGCGCTTCAGGCAGCGGATACGTGCCCTCGAACTCCACCGGGTTCTGCGTCGCGAAGACGGTGAAGAACGGCGAAAGCTGCTTGCGATCGCCGTCGATCGTGACCTGGTGTTCTTCCATGCACTCCAGCAGCGCGGCCTGCGTGCGCGGGGGCATGCGGTTCACCTCGTCCACCAGCAGCAGGTCGGTGAATACCGGTCCCGGATGGAACTGGAATTTGCTGGTCGAGAGGTTGAGCACGTTCGTTCCCGTGATGTCGGCAGGCATCAGGTCAGAGGTGCACTGCACGCGCTGAAACTGCAAACGCAGCAGATGCGACAGCGTCTTGACCGAGAGCGTTTTGGCGATGCCCGGTACGCCCTCGAGCAGGGCGTGGCCCTTGCACAGCAATGCGACGATGCACTGGTTCGCAAGCGCTTCCTGCCCGACGATCACCTTGCTCATCTCTCCGCGAACGTGGCCGATCAACTGCGGGACTGCGTGCATTTAGTGTTTCTCCTCTTTCGGAACTGGGAAAAGCTTGAGTTTCGTTGCGAAGCCATGCAAGGCCTGTACCAGACGCAAGGCTTCTTTCGCATTCAGGTCGTGCTCGTAGCGCGCCGATTCGCAACGGCGCAGCGTGGTCGCAAGCGAGGGATCGTCTAGATGCCAGCGCTCACGAATGGCGCGGTCGAGGTCTTCAACGGGCGCATTCGCGGCCATGCCGAGGCGGCGCGTGGCCCAGTAACGGAACCGCTGGTAATAGACGTCCACGGCGACGGCTCCGGCGTTGGCACGTTCGTAGAGGCCGCCAAGCGTTTCGACAAACTCGAGCGGCGAGAGCCGCGACTCGCCCGCAAGTGCGCGGACCGGACCGCTTCGGCGCGACCACGTTAGCAGCGCGAAGCCGGCGATCAAAACCAGCTGTACGAAGAGCCACTTCAGCTGCGTGTGCGCCACGGTAGCAGCCAGCGAGGCACGATAACCGTGATAGTACTCGTCCCACAGCACTCGCGTGTTTTGTTTGTCGCCGATGCAGGCCAGGAAGAATTCAAGGTTATTGGTGGCACGGATGCCTGCGTTGGTCAGCGGCGTCGAATCGGCCCACCAGATGATCTCACCTTCTCCGAACGCGTAGGAAACTACGACTGCCTTCTTGTCGTCGCCGTAAAGGGGCACGGCGGAGGAATCGAGTTTCCACGAAGCCTGTGGGGCCAGCGAGATTTCGGGAGCTACACGCGCGTACTGCGAAGGCACGACCGGCTTGTAGCGCGCCCATGCGTCGGCGCCGAAGGTCGCAAGAGGTTCGGGGGTGGAGTCGTTGCGTGGAATCATCATCGCCGCGAAAGGACCGGTGGCGATCAGGCGCCCGCCTTTCGTGACGAACTCCTGCAGCTTCGTACGCTCCTCGTTGGTCGGAAAGCTCGAAGGCTCGGCAAGGATTAGCGTGGTTCCCTTGGGTGAACTCAAGTCGAGCGGTGAGCGTTCCCAGCGCTGCACGTTATAGCCGGTCTCGGAGAGAAAAAGGTAAGCGGCCCGGGCGCCGCGTGAACCCGCGGAGTAAGTCGTCGGTGTTTCCCGCTCTTCGTCGCTGCCCGGGGCGAGAATGAACGCTACAACGATCAGGGCTAGCAGGATCGAACCGCCAATGAGGAGCAGCTTGCGGTCGCCGGCGTTCACGTTCTTCAGCGGCATCCCAGCTTCTCCAGTTCGGTCAGCGTCTGCGAATACGCCTGTTCGTCGGCCATTGAGTGTCCGTACCAGACCACCTCGAAGCGGCGGGTGAGAGCCTTGAGTGCGGGGTGGTGCTCGCTCTCCGCGGGCAGCAACCGCAGATACTCGCGTGGAGTGCGCGCCCGGTCAGGACGCCACATGCCTCGCGATTCCAGTAGCGAAATGCCGGCCCAGTAAGAAAGGTGAATTGCTTCGCGCCAATCGCCTCTGGCCGCAGCGGCGCGCGCTTCGGACAACCACACCGTCCACTCTTTCGCGGAAATCGCCTCGACCGGGATCACGATGCTTTCGAGTCCGGCATTGCGGCGAATGGCGCGGAATACCGCCCAGGCTACGAACAAGACGGCGATGCCAACGATGCTCCAGACGACTACGCGGGTGACGGTGGGAAAAGCGGATGAGCCGATGACGCGTCCGAGCAGGCGGAAGAGCCATTCTGCAACCCGCCGTTTCAATTGATCCCAGAAGCTCGGGCCGTGAACGTTGCGAAATTCGCGTCGGGCCAGGATGCTGTTGATGGCGGTGCGTTGGGCCGAATTGTCACCCGCAGGTGAACTGTATGCC
>JAEZPW010000119.1 GCA_023441255.1 Acidobacteriota bacterium | reverse complement strand
CGGCCCCAGCCCACCCAGGCCCCCCAGAACCGCAAGAAAGCCGCCCTAAACGAAAAAGCCCCGTGCAAGTTGCTCATTGCACGAGGCTTGAACTTTGGTGCCGAAGAAGGGACTCGAACCCCCACGTCCTTGCGGACACATGGACCTGAACCATGCGCGTCTGCCAATTCCGCCACTTCGGCCTGGACCGCTCACGACAAGCCACTGTGGCTTGCGCGCTCACCGACACTTAGTTGTATCAACCACTTCGCTTTATGTCAAACCAGCTAAGCAGCTGCAGATCAACACGTTGCCTCTCTATTCAGCGTTCGACCTTGCCGCAAGGAGAGGGTCCCCATCTACTCCTAAGCCCCTCATTAATCAGCGCTTGTTCGTTTCTGCACGCAACGTTGGTGGGCGGTTACGCTTCCAAAGAGGAGACAGGCAGCGGTTTCCCCGTCTGCCTCGCCGTAAATTTGCAGAAAAGAAGTTGGGCGTTCAAGGGCGGAGACCATAAAATCTGCAGTTCAGGAGTTCAGGATGCCGCCACAAACTGGATCTGCACTCATGCCTCCGGAAATAAACACGAAGCTGCGCGCGCTGGCGCACGATCTCAGCAACTCGATCGAGACGATTATGCAGGCTTCCTACCTGCTCGCCCAGGCGAATCTTGACGACAACGCCAAGAAGTGGCTTGAACTCATTGACAACGCGACCCGCGATGCCGCCCGCATTAACCGTGAGATTCGCGAAATACTGAGGTCGCAGACGTCGCCGACAACCTAAAATTGTTCGCGCAGTGACTCGCGCGCTGGCAGGAATCTAATCAGGCCGCCCTGAGATCCTGTGCTGAGCGCGCCTTGAGCGCACGCAGGTAGTCTTGCGCTGCGTGATAGCCCTCCAGCGTGCCAACATCCATGTAGTGCTCGCCGCTGTAACTGCCCCTGACCACGTTCCCTGCCTCGATGTAAGCATTCAGCAGGTCACCCAGGAACTGATCTTCACGATGCCTCGATTCCCAGAGTTGCTTCAGGGCGTAGAAGGCATGCCCGGTCGTCGCCACAGCACCCCATATCCAGTGCGAGCGCGCTTCTTTTTTCTTAACTTCAACTTCCTCTACATAGCCGAAACTGTCGCACACTACCGCGTCGAAAACGGAAGGGTCGAGTACGGGAAACAGCACGAGGTTGACACCGATGAGTGCCTGCAGCGCCGGAAGAAACGCGTTCTCAGGGAACCAGATCGTGTCGGGCAATCCGATCAGTACGCGGTCCTTGTCGCGGGCGAAAGGCGCCGCCCTGAAGATCGCATCGCACAGGCCCATCGGCTTTTTTTGAACGAGGTAAAAGATTTCGGCTGCGTAGTCGCGTTCGGAATAATAGCGAACGATGTCGGACTTCTCCGGCGAGATCACCATGCAGATCTCGGTTGCGCCCGCCGCGATCATCCTTTCCACGAGGTATTCCGATACGGCCTTCGGACGGTCTACTCCATCCACTCGGCGCGAGCCCACCGGCAACAGTTCCTTGGAACAACCCAGGGGCTGGATTCTTTGCCCTTCGCCTGCAGCGGGTATGATTCCGATCATTAACCGACCTCCACGGGGCCAATGGCAGATTTGCCGGCATCGCTCAGTATCGTTTTGTTTTCGTCCCGGTTGGTTTCACCCAGATACCGCATGAGATCGCGCGCGCGCGCGTCGCCGGTATGCTCGGCCAGCGTCCGTTCCCGTGCACGGGAGGCGACCCGCGCCAGGTCGGCGTCATTGCACTGCAGCGCTTCTGTCACGTGTTCCGCCCGGGTTGCAACGAATAGCTCTTGTCCCGGAGAGAAGAACGCATCCAGTCCTTCGAACCAGTCGGACACTATGGGTGTTCCGCATGCCGCCGCTTCAAAGAATCGACCTGACGGGCAGTAGCCACCACGTGCCATACCCTCCCGGGTGATATTCAGCGTTATGCGCGAGGAAGAATACAGTGCGGGATGGTCGTTCGGCCGGACGTGATCGAACCGTCGCACATTCGGTGGCCACGTCCAGCTCTTCGGATACATAGTCCCTGCAAGGACGAAGTTCGTCGGCGGCATCAGCCTTGCCGGAGCAAGAAACAGTTCGTCGAGTTTGTGCTGCCGGTCCGGTGCATATGTCCCCATGTAGCTCAAATCGCAGCGGAATCTATCCTGCACCGCCACGCGCCCGTGCACCTCCGGATCGACACACCCATAGAGCGCCTCCGCTCGTCGCGCACCCCAAGACTGCTGCAGTTCGC
Organism: Acidobacteriota bacterium; assembly: GCA_023441255.1. Taxonomy (GTDB): domain Bacteria; phylum Acidobacteriota; class Terriglobia; order Terriglobales; family Acidobacteriaceae; genus JAEZPW01. Next base: position 2,097 of record JAEZPW010000119.1, on the reverse strand, counting down.
GAAGAATCTCGCCACCAGTGAAAGAAAGATACAGGTCGAAATCGCCGACCTGATCAGCTCGCAGGTACTCCAAGTCGCTTTTCTTCAGGTTCTCCAGTGTGATCGGCGTATCCAGATCGTAGAAGACCCGCAGTGGACGGCTCAGCGACAGAATCTCGTCGCTGATGCGAGCGCCTTCAGGCGTGTAACTGCCCACGATTACCGCGTCCGATTCCGCTGCCTCGGCGACTGCCTGCCGGCGAACTTCCTCCCACGAAGGGTAGAGCACGAGATTGCAGTAATCGCATGCGCTGAAGTCGCGACGCCAGTAGTAGTATTCGACGTCTCTCTCGTAGAACGTCACCTCGTGTCCGAGGCGCTGAAGGCCCCGCAGGATGGCGCGATAGGGCGTCGCGTGACCGTTGCCCCAGGAGGATGAAATCGTCAGCCCGAATATAGTGATCTTCAAGAAGGCATTCCGCGGTGATTGCCACCGAAAAAAGTACTCTCAACTTCAGATGTGCCCTGATTGCGCCTTTGTTGGCTTCAGAGCGGAAAACTCGTAAGTCCCCGCTGAAATCAGCCGCGAAACAGGGCGCCAGATCAAATCGAGGACAAACTCCGTACCTGCATTTCTGGCCAGCCTTTCGCCATTTGCTCTCCAGAAACACAACAGCCCACGATCCTAAGATCGTGGGCTCTGCGGAAACTTTTGCTCTACATGGGGCTGCAAAAACTCGATAGGTACTACGCCTCGAGTTTCGCGTCGAGCGTGATCTTTGCGTTGAGCACCTTTGAAACGGGACAGCCGCTTTTGGCAGCCTCGGCCGCCTGCTGGAACTTCGCCTGGTCGGCGCCGGGTATACGCGCACGCAGGTTCAGGTGCACAGCAGTGATCGCGAATCCTCCATCCACCTTGTCCATCGTGACCGTTGCTTCTGTCGCGATCTCCTCGGCGGTCATGCCGGCACTTCCGAGTTGCGCCGACAGCGCCATGCTGAAGCACCCGGCGTGAGCCGCCGCGATCAACTCCTCCGGGTTCGTGCCCGGCTCATTCTCGAACCGCGTCGAGAAGGAATACTTCGTGTTGTTCAAGACTCCGCTTGCCGAACTCAAGGTTCCCTTGCCGTCCTTTAGCCCGCCTTTCCAGACAGCGCTTGCTTTCCTCTGCATCATTTATCTCCTGAAGAATGCTGATGGAGTGCTCTACTGCAACCGCCACATTTGGATTCGCAACCGACCCGCGGCGGTTCGTAAAAGGGTTGAGAAAACGGCAGCCATTCTGACCGACATGGTTCCATTTTGGCACTGTCGCATGCAGCAAGCTTGCACAAGTCACGGTGCAAGTCCTGCTAGAGCCACCATCTCCCTCGGTAAAGCTCTCCAGGTGCATTGAAGCGTTCGCAACCCGAACCTTTGCCGCGACAAGGACGCACCATCCCGGCTATCGCCCATCAGGGGAACTACTTACGACGGCGGGGGTCAGACCGCGACAACTTCTCGTCTCAGCTCGCCTAAGTACCTGCAAGCCCACAGCGTCGGCTTCTCAGGATTCGAATTCGACAGAACCAGCCCGCCGTCTCGTTTTGAGAATTCACCACAAGAAATGCGTACATTGTGCAAGTTCCTGCTTCATCAACTCACGTTCCGGAGCTACACTTCGCCGCGTAGGTCAACATTACTTTAGTAAGGAGCCCTCGTGAAAACCGCGCTGTTGGTAATCTGTGCCTCTTTGTTGCTCGTAGGAATCTTCGCCGGTGTTGCGTACCCATCTCAGACAAAGCCCGCCATCATGCTCGCGGACGGCACTGCGCCGATTCCCCTTTGCGCACCTGGCGACAAGGAATGCAAAGTAAATCCGATCGTATTCCCGCAGCCAGACGCCCCCACCAGTCTGATGCTGATGGGTGACGGCACCGCCCCCATTCCGCTCTGTGCACCTGGCGACAAGGAGTGCAAGGTGAATCCCATCGTGTTCCCGCAGCCTGACGCCCCCACCAGTCTGCGCGCCGACGGTACCGCCCCCATCCCGCTCTGCGCGCCTGGCGACAAAGAATGCAAGGTGAACCCAATCGTGTTCCCGCAGCCTGACGCCCCCACCAGTCTGCGCGCCGACGG
>JAEZPW010000093.1 GCA_023441255.1 Acidobacteriota bacterium | reverse complement strand
ATATCGCCGCTGGCGACGTTATTCCGGCCGTTTAGAGAATGGCGGTTTGCCGTGAGGACTCGACGCGTTTTAATCATCCTAAAGATGTGGGCGTCAGAGTGTCTCCTGATCGTCTTACGCTAAAGGTTTGGAGAAATGCATAAACCGATCAAGTACATGGAAAAAGTGCTGACCGTCGCCGCAGGCGCGGCATGGGCCGTTTTTGAACGTCTGAACCGCATCAATCAGCGTCCGTCATTCACGCCGAAGTGGTCAGAGAAGCCTCTATTGAAGTCGTGGCAGAAGCAGAAGCCGACACTCGGATGGCCGCGCGAAACCGACTCGCTATGCCCGAAGTGCGTTCCCGAGATCCGGAAGAAGATCCTTGATGGCGACTTGCCGGTCGAGATTTTGAAGGACGAGAAGGTTGGAGAGATCAAGGCGCAAATCATCGAGCGTGACGGCAAGATCCTGATGGTCAAGGACTGCCCGATCCATGGACATTTCGAGGACGTAATGTCCATCGATCCCGTGATGTTCAAGCACCTCGAGGAGAGCTTCCCCGGGCGAGATATCCGTGCCCACAACGACGAGCGCCTGCACAATCACGGCACAAGCACCATCACGCACGGCCGCGGATCGGTGTTGACCATCGACCTCACCAACCGCTGCAACATGATGTGCGATCCCTGCTTCATGGATGCGAACCAGGTCGGCTTTGTTCATGAACTCAGTTGGGAAGAGATCCAGAAGCTTCTCGACGATGCGATCAGTATCAAGCCGAAGCGTCAGATGTCAGTCCAGTTCTCCGGCGGGGAGCCTACGCTCTCGCCCTACTTCACTGATGCTGTCCGGTACGCCCGCAAGGTCGGTTACACCAGCGTACAGGCCGCGACAAACGGCATCGAGTTCGCCAAGTCCAAGCAGTTCTGCAAGGAGGCTGCCGAAGCCGGATTACGCTACGTGTACCTGCAATTCGACGGTATCGGCAACGCGGCGAATTCGCACCGCAAAGTCGGCAATCTCTTCGACGTGAAACTGCGGGCCATCGAGAACCTATACGAAGCCGGGGTCGATATCGTGCCCGTCACCACTATCATCAACGGTATCAACAATGAGCAGGTCGGACGCATCATCCAGTTTGCGCTGGATAACCCGAAGGTCATTCCGTTCCTCTCGTTCCAGCCCGTTTCGTTCACCGGACGCGATGAAGCGATTACGGACGAGCGCCGCCAGGCCCAACGGTACACCCTTTCACATTTGGCTTACGACGTGAAGAACCAGGTCGGATTCGGAGAGCCGCGCCGTGACTGGTTCCCGCTTTCGTTCATCAGCACCTTCAGTGACTGGAGCGACCTTGTACACGGTCCGCAGGCCGACTGGGGCCAGTTGAGCTGCGGTTGCCATCCGAACTGCGGCGTCGGCATGGCCATCATGGTCGATAAAGAGACCAAGGAGGCCAAGCCAGTAACGGAGTTCCTGAATGGCGACCAGTTGGCGAAGGACATCATGAAGGTGAACGATGCCGGTCGTGGACGCTCCCTAAGCGTCTTCGGGATGGCGCTGTCGCTCATGAGAAACTACGACCCGTTCAAGTCGCCGACGCACTTCAAGCTTGCCGATCTATTCAAGAAGTTCGACAAGACATTTGGCGCGACGAAAAAGGCGCAGTCGGGCGCGTACGGCAAGGTCAGCAGCGATCGTACGCTGGCGGACATCCAGAAGCGCCGCCAGGACCGCTGGAACTTCCTCTTCATTGCCGGCATGTGGTTCCAGGACCTGTTCAATTACGATTTCCGTCGCACGGAACAGTGCATCATTCCGTACGCGACGCAGATGGGCGAGATTTCGTTCTGCGCATACAACACCGGCATCGGCTGGCGGAACATCGTTGAGAAGATGCACATGACGGCCACGCTCACCAAATGGTACGACGAGCACGGCAAGCATGAGATTTTCGCTGGCGGCAAGAAAGTAGCAATCCAGAAGCCGGAGCTCACCAGGCTTGAGCTACGGGAAGACATCGTGACACTCGAAGAACAGCACGATCTCGACAGACTCGGAATCGCCAAGACCGCCCGGGACGAGAAGATCCGTGCCCGTGATGCCGCGCTGAAGGCGGCCGAAAACGCCCGGATGGAAAAGCTCTATCGCGAAATGATCCTTGGCGAGAAGCAGCCGAAGGGCGATTTCATTCCGCTCAACTCGCTCGTTCAACCGGCACCTGGAAACGATGCTAGTAAGGACACTCACAAGGAAGAGGCTGAACCGGTGCTCGGAGATTGATTTGCGCTTCCCTCCCGTGCAAGTCGCAGCCGCCAGTTCGCTGGCGGCTGTTTTCTTGTTAACAATCGTGCCTGCGGCGCACAGGGGCATGTGACAGCTGTCACTGAACGTACGTTCGAACTGGTATTAACTCCACGCCAACGCGGGGTAGGCGCTGTTGGCTGGCGCCCTTTCTGACATCGCGAACTGCGCTCGCACCGGCCCTAGTTCGCCGGGTGCTCGTGTCCGGATGATCTCTTCAGTTCGCGCCGCCTGACCTCCCTCCGTTCAAAGGAGGCGCTATGCTCGGGCGCTGCAAGTTCTTCGGATTAGTCGGTGCCGCTGCCCTCGTAGCGGGCATGCTTCTGTTCATAATCGGGCCCGACTTCGCCACACACTGGGCGCGGTGGGTCTTCGGGCCGCTGCTGTGGTTCGTTGGCTGCGCGCTGATCATCTGCTGGGCATTCTCGGCATCCTGCCAGGCTGCCAACATGGAATCGTCTGCTTCTGCGAACGCGCGCGCTGAAAAAAACGTGCGTACTGCCAACAGGGCAAGCTAACGGATGGAACCAAGGTCATGGTCGTAAAGGCGGAAGAAAAAAGATACCCGACGGCGTCAGAGCACCATGCTGCGCAGTCCCCGCGGAGACGGTTCTTGCAGTTCATCCTTGGCGGCGGACTGGCTGCTTCAGTCGCATCGTTTCTCTATCCCGTTCTCAAGTATCTCTCTCCCCCGGCCGCTGTGGACATGGGTGCGGATACCGTAGTCGCGGCCAAGGTTGGCGAACTTGCTCCGAACAGCGCGAAGATATTTCGCTTTGGGAGCAAGCCCGGACTGCTGATCCGCGATAACGCCGGCGAGTACCGTGCACTGTCTGCAACGTGCACGCACTTGAGCTGTACCGTCCAGTACCGCTCTGACTCGAGAGAGGTCTGGTGTGCCTGCCATAACGGCATCTACGACCTGAATGGCCGCAATGTTTCGGGGCCGCCGCCGCGGCCACTGCAGGCCTTCGAAGTTCATGTTCGCGGCGATGAGATTGTCGTCAGCCGCAAACAGGAGGCCTGACATGAGTCCGGTGGCGGTTGTTCGCGAGTGGGTGGACGAGCGCTTCGGCTGGGCGGAACTGATCAAGCCGCTGAAGAAGAAGACCGTTCCCATCCACCATCTTTCCTACTGGTACTTCCTCGGCGGCATTACGCTGTTCCTGTTCGGAATACAGGTCGTGACGGGCATCCTGCTCTTGCTCTATTACCGGCCCAGTGCGAACGAGGCGTTCGAGAGCGTTCAGTACATCATGACCCAGGTGAAGTTCGGATGGTTGTTGCGCTCGATCCACTCGTGGTCGGCGAACCTGATGATCTTCACTGCCTTCGCACATATGTTCAGCGTGCTCTTTCTTCGGTCGTATCGCAAGCCGAGAGAACTGACCTGGGTCACCGGCCTGCTTTTACTGTTCCTGGCGCTCGGGTTCGGTTTCAGCGGTTATCTTCTCCCCTGGAACACGCTGTCGTTCTTTGCTACGAAGGTGGGCACCGAGATTCCCGGTCAGGTGCCGTTAGTGGGACCGTTTATCGTGCGCTTCCTGCGCGGCGGCGAGGATGTGACAGGAGCAACGCTGACGCGGTTCTTCGGATTCCATGTGGCCGTACTGCCTGGCATCACGACGATGCTGCTGTTGTTGCACCTTGCTCTGGTGCAGCGACTCGGCATCAGTGTTCCGCCCAGTGTCGAAGAGGCGTGGGCACGAGAGAATCATGAAACCGTCGCGGGTTCCATTACGCCACGGGAACGCCCGTTCTTTCCCAATTTTCTGCTTCGGGAACTGATGGCGTGGTACATCGGGCTCGGTGCCTTGGGCGTACTGGCTGCGATTTACCCGTGGCAGTTGGGGGTAAAGGCCGATCCGTTTGCACCGGCACCGGCCGGAATCAAGCCCGAATGGTACTTCCTGTTCATGTTCCAGACGCTGAAGGTGCTGCCGGCAAAGTTGTGGCGCCTCGACGGTGAAGTCGTCGGGGTGCTTGCGTTCGGCGTGGCCGCATTTGCCTGGCTTGCCTTGCCATTTGCGGACAGAGCGTCACGGGGAACGGCACGACTCATTATGGCCATCGGACTGATTGCGCTTGCGTACATCGGTGCAATGACGGTCTACGGCTACGTGGCACAGTAGGTGCTTAAATGATTCAGCGACTCACGGCGTTGCTTTTGCTCCTTTTCTGCTCTGCTGCACTGTCGCGCGGCCAGACCAAAAGTACGTGCCTTGATTGTCACTCCAGCTTGGATCAGCCACTGGGAATTGCGCAGGACCGGTATGCGTCAGACATTCACGCCCAGAAGGGCTTGACTTGCGCGAGTTGTCACGGTGGTGATCCCAACTCAGATGATCCCGAACGCGCGATGAGCAAGGCCGCCGGGTTTAGGGGGCACATCCAGAAGAGAGACGTCCCGCAACTCTGTGGAAAGTGCCATGGCGACAACGCTTATATGCGCCAGTTCAACCCTTCGCTCCGAACTGACCAGTGGGCACAGTACGCCACAAGCCAGCATGGCAAACGCCTATCGGCCGGCGATACGAAGGTCGCTGTCTGCACAGACTGTCACGGCGTACACGGAATACGGCCAGCTACTGACACGCAATCTCCTGTGCACCCTCTCAATGTCGCGTCAACGTGCAGCAGGTGCCACGCCGACGCGTCCTACATGGCTTTCTACAAGATCCCTACCGACCAGTTTGCGGAATACACACAGAGCGTGCATCACGAAGCGATGACCGCTCGCGGCGACCTCAGTGCTCCGACCTGTACGACCTGTCACGGCAATCACGGCGCAGCACCTCCGGGAGTCGCTACTGTGGAGAACGTCTGCGCCACATGTCACGTTTTTCAGGCAGAGCTCTTCGACAAGAGTCCTCACAAAGCTGCATTCGCGTCCGCGGGATTGCCCGGATGCGTTAGTTGCCACAGTAATCACAAGATCGTCCACCCCACAGACGCAATGCTCGGCGCGGGACAGGACTCGGTTTGTACCAACTGTCACGGCCCCGGCTCACACCCGCTCCTGGTGGCCGCGGACATGGCTCGGCAGATTGCAGCCATGCAGTCTGCCATACAGCATTCGGACGAACTGTTGTCCCGCGCCGAGCGCTCGGGGATGGAAGTTGGCGAGGCTAAGCTCCAGCAGACGCAGGCACAAGACGCGCTGACAAAAGCGCGTGTCGGCATCCACACGTTTGCCGTGGACCCCGTAAAGGCACAGGTTGACGCCGGGATGAAAATTGCAAATGCGACTTCAGCTGCGGGGGAGAGTGCGCTGCGCGAACGCGACTACAGGCGCAAGGGGCTTGGAGTTTCGCTGCTGCTGATCGGTTTCGTAGTGACCGGGCTTTGGTTCTATATACGCGAGATCGAAAGGAAATGATCTTCTCCTGCTCCTTTGCCGCCGGAGTGTGACGTCAGATCTTCCGTATCCCTGTGCACGCCCCGGAGGGAGCGCGAGTTTGTGCCTGCGCTCTGAATCTGGTTAATATCGTTCGCTTGAGTCGTGCGTCTGAATTGCTGAGGAGCCCGCATGTACTTTTTGCGAACCGTAACCTGGCTTACAGTCCTCTTTCTCGTTTCCCTTCACGTTACAGCGCAACAGGCCGAGGAGCAGAACGAATCCACCTCCGAGCAGCCCAAAGCTGAGACTGTGATCAAGAAGGGAAAACTGCCGCCCGAAGCCAAGAAATCTGCAGAAGAACAGAAGAAAGCCGAAGGAGCTGCCGAGACAGCCGCAAACGAAGAGAAGCAAGAAAAGAAAGAGCCCGAGCCCGTCGTAACTCACCATCAGATTACGATCGGCGGCAAGGTGCTGCGCTATACCGCGACCGCCGGCCGGCTGCCTATCAGGGACGCTGAGGGCGAAACACAAGCCTACATGTTCTTTGTCGCTTATACGGCAGAGAATGCTGGTCAGCGACGGCCGCTCATGTTCAGCTTCAACGGCGGGCCTGGCTCCTCCTCTGTCTGGCTCCACATGGGGGCTATTGGACCGAAGCGCGTGAAGATGCTGCCGGAAGGCTTCATGCCTGCTCCGCCGTTTGATTTGGTGGACAACGAGAATACCTGGCTGGATCAGGTAGACCTCGTTTTCATTGACCCTGTAGGTACCGGCTATAGCCGGCCTACGAAGAAAGAGCTGGGCAAGAAATTCTGGAGCCTGAAGGGCGACATCGAGAGTGTCGGCGAATTCATTCGCCTCTACTTAACAAAGTACGAGCGTTGGTCTTCACCTTTGTTCCTCGTGGGTGAGAGCTACGGAACCACTCGCGCCGCAGGTTTGAGCGGCTCCCTCATAGAGCACGGAATCGCCTTCAACGGAATCGTGCTTGTCTCGTCCGTGCTGAACTTTCAGACGCTGGAGTTTACACGAGGCAACGACCTCCCATATGTGCTTTATTTGCCCAGCTACACTGCTGCCGCGTGGTATCACAAGAAGCTGCCACCTGATCTCCAGGGTGACTTCCAGAAGGCGCTACGCGAATCGCAACAGTTCGCCACTGGTCCTTACACGGATGCGCTCGCGAAAGCAGACCGCATGGCGCCACAGGAGCGCCAGGCTGTGCTCGACCAGTTGTCCCGGCTCACGGGCCTGGATAAGCAGTATCTGGACAATGCCAACCTGCGAGTGTCTGAAGGGCAATTTACAAAGCAGTTGCTGCGAAATGAGAAGAAGACGATCGGCAGGCTCGACAGCCGCTTCGAGGGATTCGACCTGAACGGTGTTGCCGAGCAGCCAGGGTTTGACCCAAGCATGGCAGCCATTCGTCCGCCATACACGGCGATGTTCAATCAATACGTTCGCTCGCAGCTCGGCTACAAGTCCGATCTTGAGTACTACATCCTTGGCGGCGGCTTCCGTGACTGGGATTGGGGCTCGGCCGGGCAGGGATTTCCGGACACCGCTGAAGCGCTGCGCGAGGCGTTCGCGAAGAACAATTACATGAAGCTCTTCGTAGCGAACGGCTACTTCGATCTTGCCACGCCGTTCTACGCGACTGAGTACACGCTCGCGCACATGGGATTGCCGCAACGGCTTACCGCAAACATCAGAACCGGCTACTACGACGCGGGACACATGATGTACATCAAGAACGAGTCGCTGAACCGGCTGAAGCAGGACGTCTCAAATTTCATCATGAGTGCACTCAAGTAGCCGAATCGCAAAAGAACGCGCCTGTCGCGAGGGAGCAACCGCCGCGCCTCCGTTAACGTCTGCCCAAATAGTTACAATTTCGGAGGCTAGAGAGTGAGCGATTGCACGTTGAACCGCTGGAATGCCAGCGGCAGTACTGCAATTACGGCGATTACGTTGGCGGCAGCACTGACAGTGATGGCGATGGCGTTGGGCTGCAGCAGCAACAGCAAACAGACCGAAAACAAGGTCCAAGCGGCTCCCGCAGTGCCGAAGCCTGTTTCTGATGTGCTTGCCGTTTTGAATAACAAAGAGCAGAAGATCGGACAGGAGGTCACATTACGCGATGTCGCTGTGCAGGATGCCAACGGACAGGACAGCAAGAAAATCAGGCAGATCTGGGTAGGACCTTCCGAAACGGAACAAATCCTGGTTGTGTATCCGCCTGATGCCGTTCCTCTGGCCAAAGGCAAGGAGCAGAAGCTCTCCCGCGGAAGCGTCGTCACCGTAGCGGGTACGGTGAAGAAGGCGCCGGAAGCCGCTCAGGCCGAGCGTGAATGGCACCTGAAGAAAGATGAAGCCGAGCAGATCGCTCAATCGGGAGTTTACGTTCAAGCCAGTAGAATTCTTCCTCAGGGCGGTTAACGGCATTCAGTCCGCGGCATTCGTCCTGGCCGTGTGTGGCGTTCGCAGAAGACGCGACGGATCATATCCCGCGTCGCGAACTATTCGGACGGCCTCGTCGTAAAGCAACTGCGGCAGTTCCGGTGTACGACTCAGTATCCAGACATACTTACGACTGGGCTCGCCAACTACCGCGTACCTATACTCTTTATCGAGTCCGACAATCCAGTAATCGCCCGAGAAAGGCCAGAAGAAGGTCACCTTCAGCTTCGCATTCGTATTCCTGTCCACCACCTTGGCCGTCCCTTTGCTGGTGGTGAATTCGCCGTCGCGCTTGCGGCACGAGTTCACGACCTCGATCTTGCCATCGTCACGAAGCGAGTACTTCGCCGTCGTGTCGCCGTCGCATTTGCGCTGGAAGCGATTCGGATACCGGGCAATCTCGTACCACGTGCCTGCATAACGCGTAAGGTCCACCGTAGCGACCGAACGCAATGGAGGCTTGAGCTCCGCTTTTGAGGCCTTCGCGGCGAGGATTGCGACCGTAGCAGCGGCGGCGGATGCGGCGACAAACGAAAGTGCGCGAGACTTACGCATATTTGGTTCGATGTTTGTCAGCGCGACCGAGGTTCAGGTCAGCGACGGTCAGCTACACGCGTTTGAACGTCGGTAAATATATTTCGAGTTCCTGTACCGGGCCTCCGATTTTCCAGCCGTACTCCGGCATCCAAGTCACTGGCTACTCCTCGGAACAGCAGTTACAATAAAACGTCGACCAGCTAAGCCAAGCCCAAATGAGGATCAGGATCGGTGCTGAACCGGCCCGTGACGGGGTAGCTGTGCGACGACGGGAGGCTGGTTTTGGATAGGAAGTATAGACAGCAAGGCTACATGGATCGCGGCGACGGCAAGCCGCAAAACGGAAAGCCTCCCGCGCAGAAGTCGAAGGACAACACGTTCGGCCCCCGGCCGATGAACATGCCCGGAGCACGGACCGTGTCACGGTGCGCACAGTGCGGAGTGGTCCTCCGCATGGTCGAGGACACAAGCAAGTGCCCTCAGTGCGGATTTGAACTCCACTCCTGCAAGCAGTGCGTCTACTTCGATCCTTCCGAGAAGTTCGAATGCCGGCAGCCCGTGCCGGAGCGCGTGGTTCGAAAGGACCAGAAGAACACTTGTACGTTCTACTCGATCAAGACGAGCGTTGAGCGCGAGACTTCGACCAGCGCAGCCAGCAGCGGGTCATCACGCATGGGAAGTCCTTCGACAGCCGACGAGGCTCGCCGCGCGTTTGAGAATCTGTTCAAGAAATAGCGCAAGCACCTTGGCCTGAACAGACGAATTCGGCCGCGCCCAGGCAAGCCGGATACAAATAGCCATCAGCTCTCAGCCATCAGTCATGAGCGCTGAGCGTCGAGTCACATTGATTCACTTCTGTGAGACCTATCGCTTATAACCAATCTTCCGAAGGAACTCATGACGGGTTCTCGCGTCGTCAGCGGTCTCGACACCCTTTGGCGAGCTGCCGTCAATCACGCCCATCACGCCGCGTCCCTGCTCGCTCTTAGCCACGATTACCTCAACCGGATTGGCTGTGGCGCAGAAGATGGTGCAGACCTCGGGTACTGCTTGAATGACGTTGGTGAGGTTGATGGGGTAGGCGTTGCGGACGACCACGACAAACACGTGACCGGCGGCGATCGCCAGGGCGTTTCGAGAAGCCACCTGGCGCAGTTCGTCGTTGTTACCTTCTACGCGCGTGAGGCATGGGCCGGAGGCTTCGTTGAAGGCCACGCCGAACTGAGCTCCGGGAACGGTGTTGACGACGGCCTCGTAGATGTCCTCCGCGGTTTTAATGAAGTGCGTCTGTCCGATGATGATGTTGGTGTCGGAAGGGAAGTGCATCCGGACGGAGTCGAGTTCGAGCATGGTGGCCTCCGGAAAAGGGAAATGATAACAAGAGCACCCAGGGTATGCCCCACCCGCCATAGGTCGAAAACTAGGGTGAAGTCGCCTTATGTCCCCTTTCCAGAGTGGCGGCGTCAACAACCTCCCGGCCATCGCAATTCCCGAAACGAAACTGTCCTAAGAAAATCCTCCAGAATCCGATTGCGTGATAGTACGACGCGTACTATAGTACGTCTCGTACTATGAAACACGGTTCTGCATTGGAGTATGCGCTTATGGGGTTGCTGAAGCAGGAGCCGCAATCGGGGTATGACCTGCGAAAGATATTCGCGGGCACACCGATGCGGCACTTCAGCGACAGTCCGGGGTCGATCTATCCGGCGCTGAAGCGGCTGGTTGCACGCAAGTGGCTGACGGCGCGCAGCGAGAACGGGAGCGGCCGGGGCAAACAGATATTTCGGGTCACGGCAGAGGGACAGAAAGCGCTCGTGAAGTGGCTGGAGAAGCCCGTGACCAGGGCTGATGTCATCTGGGGAAGCGAGGAGCTGATGTTGCGCTTCGCTCTGATGGACAACAATGTGAGCAGAGCGACAACAGCTAGATTTTTGGAGGAGTTCGAGCGTGAGATGGCAGCGTACACGCGAGAGCTTCACGAGTACAAAAGGGCGTTTGGGGCGGGGATCCGTTCCACGACCGGGGGCCTGGCATTTGAGAACGGAATTATCGGTTATGAAGCGCAGCTCACGTGGGTTCGGGTTGCGCGGAAAGAGATCGAGGCAAGCTTATGAAGATAGCGAAAGTAATCGGGAAAATATTGCTCTGCTCTGTTGCGTTCGTAGTGGGCACCGTAGTCAGCGGGATGGTGAGTGTCGGTATGGGTCTGCCGCAGATGCATGTCCCTGCCGGGACCACTGAACAAGCCCTGTTCCTTGCCTTGGTGCTGTCAACCCCCGTGCTGGTCGTAGGGATCGCGCCGATCGCCTCGGGCCTGGGCAGGAGCTTCGCGGCGCGTTGTGCGGCGATATTCGCGATCCTGTATGTCGTGTTCCTCGTGAATACGATTGAGGCAGCCAAATTCAGCAACATGATCACGGTGCCGCTGTGGGTGATGTTCGTCCACTACCTGATCCCCTGTGTCCTGACGGCTCTCACGGCGGCCTGGTGCTTCGGGTCCAAAGAAGCGCCGCTAGGTTTTCCGAAGTTCACGCCCGCGGGATGGGCGTGGCGCGTAGCGGTTGCGTGGGTCGCGTTTCCGTTCATCTACTTGTTTTTCGGAGCGTGCATTGCGCCGATCGTTGTTCCGTACTACAACGCTGGGGTAGCGGGGCTAAGAATTCCGTCGATGTCGGTGATCCTACAAACGCAAATGTTGCGGAGTCCGATGCTGCTGGTTGCGTCGTTGCCGCTCGTGGCGCTCTGGACGCGGTCGCGGCGATCGCTGTTCCTTGCGCTCGGAGTTGTGCATGCCTGCCTGGTAGGCATCTACGGCCTCACGCAAGCGACGTTCTTCCCGATGGTATTGCGCGTGACGCACAGCATTGAAATCACCTTCGACTCGTTCGCTTACGCGGCGGTGCTCGTGCTGCTGTTCACGGCGAAGAAGAGCGTGGGCGAGAAGCAGCCGGATTTGACGAAGGCGGCGGGCGCAGCCAAATAAAGTGCTCTCCATCCCAAAACCATGGCCCCCGAAAGGGGGCCGTTTCTTTGTCTGGATGAGAAATCCCAGGTTTAGCGGCGCGAACGTGGGGCGCCGGTCGGAACCCGCCGGTTGCAACCGGGATTTACCTCACTGTTGCGCTCGCTGTCTCTACGGGCTCAAGGCGCGCCGTGAAGTGGCGCAGGAACGGGGCTTCGTAGGTGACTCGCAATCCGCGTATCTGTTCGCGCTTTTTCCAGACCTCTAGGATGACTTCGATGAGGTAGTCCACGTGGCTCTGGGTGTAGACGCGGCGCGGAATGGCCAGGCGGACCAGGTCCATCTTTGCTGCCTTGCCGAACATGAGTGAGCCGATCTCGACCGAGCGGATGCCGCCTTCAAGGTAGAGTTCGGCAGCCAGGGCCGCACCCGGAAACTGCTCAAGCGGGATGTGGGGCAGAAGTGCGCGCGCGTCGATGTAGACGGCGTGTCCTCCGGGCGGTTGGACGATCGGAACGCCCTGTTCAGCGATGTGATTGCCGAGATAAGCGGTCGAGGCGATGCGGTAGCGCAGATAATCTTCTTCGAGCGCCTCCTGAAGACCGACGGCGATGGCTTCGAGGTCGCGGCCAGCGAGCCCGCCGTAGGTCGGATAACCCTCGGTCAAGATGAGCAGGTTCTTCTCCTGCTGGGCAAGGTTTTCGTCGTTCGTGCAGAGGAATCCGCCAATGTTGGCCATGCCGTCTTTTTTGGCCGACATGGTGCAGCCATCGCCGAGGGCGAACATTTCCTGTGCAATCTGCTTGGATGTCTTGTCGGAGTAGCCCGGTTCGCGCAGCTTTATGAAATACGCGTTTTCGGCGAAGCGGCAGGCGTCAAAGTAGAGCGGGATGCCGTGCTTTCTGCAGACGGCGCTCACGGCGCGTGCGTTCTCCATGGAGACTGGTTGGCCACCGCCGGAGTTGTTGGTAACGGTCAACATGCACAGGGGGATACGGTCGCGGCCGACGCGCGCGATGAGTTCTTCGAGGGCATTCACGTCCATGTTGCCCTTGAAGGGAGCGACCAGGGACGGTTGTTTGCCTTCGGGGCGGAGCAAGTCGACTGCCTCCGCACCGACAAATTCCACGTTCGCACGGGTTGTGTCGAAATGCGTGTTACTTGGGACGACGTCGCCCTCCTTGCACATGACGCTGAACAGGATGCGTTCGGCGGCGCGCCCCTGATGTGTGGGAATGACGTGTTTGTAGCCGAAGATGTCCTGCACGGAGTCGCGGAATCGATTGAAGCTTTTGCTGCCGGCGTAACTCTCGTCGCCTTCCATGATGGCGGCCCACTGGTGCGTGGACATGGCGCCCGTCCCCGAATCGGTGAGGAGGTCGATGAGCACATCGTCTGCCGGCAGCAAGAACAGGTTGTAGTGCGC
This sequence comes from Acidobacteriota bacterium, assembly GCA_023441255.1. Classification (GTDB taxonomy): domain Bacteria; phylum Acidobacteriota; class Terriglobia; order Terriglobales; family Acidobacteriaceae; genus JAEZPW01. The sequence continues at coordinate 5,178 of JAEZPW010000093.1, read as the reverse complement.
CGCACGGAGCAACCTTTCGCGATCCTGACGCGTGGTCCAGCGGATCGGTTCGACACTCTTGATGCGAAACGGCTCGATGATCGTGCGAATGGGCATGTCTATCCTCGACAGAACGACGTTGGGAAACCAAGCATTCTACTCCGAGGGACGGTACACGTGGAACGAGTAGAACCGGCGCGCATCGCACTAGGGGCTGCGCGCTTCGCACATTTGTCATCTAAGTGGGCGGCTAGCCAATCCCGTGGAGAGGTGGGTCCGTGGACAAGAATCGTGAAAATCCTGCAAGCAATTTTCAGCCCGGTGCAGGGCCGGCTGCAGACTCAGATGTGAAGCGCGATCCTGAGAACCGTCCAGCGGAGAACGACAAGAAGATTCGCGAGAAGAACCTGGACAAAACACTTGCGGATTCGTTTCCAACCAGTGATCCGCCTTCCAGCATCCCGGACCCCGGAGAGGACGAATCGAACGCTGCCTGATTCTCGCTACGCTGTGAGCCGCCGTGCAAGATCCGATACGGTTCTGATTAGTGCGTCGAACTGGCCGCTGTGCCACAACAGGCCGCCCAACATCACAGCTACGGACACGGCGAAGGTAATTACTTCGTAGCTGGCGAGAGCGTCGGCGGCCTTCAGTCGGGAATCGATTAGCCACTGTGAGCGGCTGTTGCGCCTGTACAGCCCCGAGTCGCAGTGACCTTCTCCCGGCCACGACGCTGTCGCACGACCGTAGTGAATTGTGGCCATATCGAGCTGCTCCGCCATCATGGTTCCACAACTCGGCATTCCCTCTCATTGACTATGTAGTGACTCCAGGTACCTGGTCGGTAAACCCGTCGCCCGAGTTGGGTCATGCGAAGGGGAAGCTCGCCTTCCGCGCAGTTGTGACCCGCACACGGTGATAAGGGTCACATGTGGCCGGAATGCGACCGTCGTATTGTCTGGAGTTTCTAACTCATCCCGACTGTCTTTTTGGGGGTTGCGTGGCGGTTGCTGTACTGCTGTCTATCTACTGCGGCGTTTTCACGTTCGTGCTGGGATGCGTTCGTCGCATCCTGCAGTACTCGCGTACGCCCATGCATTTGCGCTGGGAGCTGTACCCGGTTCCTCACGAGACCGGCGAGCGAGCGGCCTACGGCGGGTCGTACTTCGAGGAAACGGAGTGGTGGACAAAGAAGCGCTCGCGGAGCCTCTTCGGCGAACTTCGTTTCATGCTCCCAGAAATGCTCCTGCTGCGCGGCTTGTGGCAGTTCAACCGCCGCTTATGGTTCCGTTCGTTTACCTTTCATGCCGGGCTTTACCTCATTATCGGAAGCGCCATCCTCTCCTTCGGAAATACGTTTGCGGAGCACTGGGTATTGATACCAGGTATGGCAAGGGCCGTATCGCTCTCGGCGTGGACTGGCCTCCTGCTGCTTCTTATGGGCGGGACAGCATTGTTCCACATGCGCCTCCGCGATCCGAAATTCCGGACCTGCACGACCATCGGTGATCTTTTCAATGTGGGCGCGTTTGCCGCTGCGGCTGCGCTGTTGATGCTGGGCGGTGTCGCCGGAACGATGCCTTCAGTCGCAGTGCTCACGCGGGCGGTGTTGAGCTGCGATGCCTCTCTCCACATTCCTGTTGTCGGTGGGTGCGGCCTTCTGTTGGCGGCCTTCATGGCGGGTTATGTGCCGTTCACCCACATGGGCCATTTTGTCGCGAAATACTTTACCTACCATGCAGTGCGGTGGGACGACGAACCAAGCATGGCCGGAGGAAGGCTGGCAAAACAGATGGCGAGACAGCTTACGTACAGGCCGACTTGGTCGGCTCCGCACCTGGGCGCCGATGGAAAACGCACCTGGGCCGATGTTGCTACCTCGAACCCGGCAAAAGCGGACGAGGTGCGGAAATGAAAGATGTCGTCAGCATCAAGGATCTTTCCAGCCGTACCCCTGAGTCCCTGATTCGACTCGAAAGCCGACTGAAACCGCTACCATCAGCCTTGCAAGAAGATGGCTCTCCCGGCTTCGCCCCTTTGTCGGATCAGGCACGGCAGAAATACGAGTGCGCGCTTGATGACACTTGCGCGCTGAATCTGCCGAAACCGCAATCTCGTGAGCAGGAAGAAGCGTTGGTCAGCGCATTCCTGGCGGGAGTCGAGAAGCTTTTCACGAGAGAGAACAACTGGACGTTCTTGCAGCCTCTTTTGCTGACCATGGAGCACTGCACGCGCTGCCAGACGTGCTCTGAAGCGTGTCATGTGTTCGAGTCCAGCGGGCGTAATGAACTTTACCGGCCGGCGTTCCGAAGCGACGTGCTGCGGCGTCTCTACTTCAAGTACGTGAAGAGGGGCGGATTGATATCGGCGTGGCAGCACGGTGATATCGAGGCCAACTGGCCCCTGGTGGCGCGGCTAGCTGAGTTGTCTTACCGCTGCAACCTGTGCCGTCGTTGTGCCCAGGCCTGCCCAATAGGCGCTGACAACGGACTGGTGGCGCATGAGTTGCGAAAGGTTTTCAGCCAGGAGATGGGGATTGCCCCCAAAGAGCTTCATGACCGCGGTTCGATGATGCAGCTGAAGGTCGGCTCCTCGACGGGAATGTCACCGCGCGTCGTGAAGGACAATATCGCATTCATCGACGACGACATGAGTGAAAGAACCGGTCTCGAGGTCTACACACCGTGGGATGTCGAGGGCGCGGACGTGCTGCTGATCCACAATGCCGGCGAGATCCTGGCATGGCCCGAGAACGTGGGCGCCTTCGCCGTAATACTGAACTCGGCCGGCGTGAAATGGACGATGTCGTCGGAACTCGCCGCCTATGACTCCATCAACTACGGTTTGTGGTACGACGATGCGCAGTTCGCGCGTGTCGCACTCAGGCATGCCGAGGCGGCCCGAAAGCTTGGAGTGAAGAAGATCGTGATCGGGGAGTGCGGCCACGCTCACAAGGCCCTGGCAGTAGTTGCCGACCGTCTGCTGACGGGCGATCTCAACATTCCCCGAGTCAGCTCGATGACGCTCCTCCGCGACATCGTCATGAGCGGAGCGCTGAAACTGGATCCGTCCCGCAACGACTTTCCCGTTACCCTTCATGACCCCTGCAACCTTGTGCGGTTGATGGGGATCGTGGAGCCGCAGCGCGCAATCCTGCGGAAGATTGCGCCAAAGTTCCGCGAAATGACGCCACATGGAGTCGACAATTACTGCTGCGGAGGCGGCAGCGGTTTTGCGATCATGAGCCCCAACAATTTTGGCGATTGGCGGTTCCAGGTAGCAGGACGCAAGAAACTCGAGCAGATAGTCAGCGCCTTTTCAGATTGCCTGGAGAGCGAAACCCCGAAGTACTTCTGCGCACCCTGCAGCAACTGCAAAGGGCAGATGAGGGACTTGTTTTCGTACTGGAACCTTTGGGACAAGCACCGCATCCTGTACGGCGGACTTGTCGAGTTGATCGTGAACGCGATGCAGGATGTGAAACCCGGGTTCATGGAATGGGACTGGCACTAGAGAGAGCTGCAAGCGTTTGCAACGTAAGCGTTTCATCTCCGCTCCTGCACGAGTGTCTAGTGCCCCTGAGACTCGGGGCCGTGCGCATAGCCTCTGCTGCCCTCGCCGGCTAAGCTGCAATCGCCTTATTCCCTAACGCTTTCCATACAACGTCCCCTCTGCGCATTTTTTCTAACGCAACTGAAATCATCACAACCAGCACGCAGGAGAGGGGCTGACCCATGAAGATCCGCGACATCATGACCACAGAAATCCAAACAGCAGAACCGGACGACACGCTGGACGAGATTGCACAGATGATGCGTGACCAGGATAGCGGCGTCATCCCGATCGTCGAAGATGACGAACTGATCGGCGTCATCACTGATCGCGACATCGTGGTGCGCTGCGTTGCCGAAGGAGACGATCCCAGCGAGGTTGCAGCTGACGAAGTGATCAGCGGCAACCTGGAGACTGTCGCCCCAGACGACGATCTGGACACAGCCCGCAGCATCATGTCCGAGAAGCAGATCCGTCGCTTGCCTGTTGTAGAAAAGGGACGGCTAATCGGCATGGTTTCACTGGGCGATCTCGCAGTGAAGGCGGACGAAAACAAAGCGGCCGATACCCTCGAGAATGTTTCAGAGGGTGTGAAAGCAGCAGGGCGAGATGCACAAAAGGCTTCGAGGGGCCACGAACAGTCGCACGAGAAGACGAGTCCGTCTCGCTCAGCGGGCGGTGGCCGGCAGGAGGCAATGGAGCACGCAGGTCGCCAGCAGCAGAGTGCCCGAAGCCGTATCGAAGAAGACGATCAGGGGATAGTCGACCGCAGGCAGCAAGTGGGTGACCGTTCCCAGGGGATTTCAAATCAGGCGGCCTCGCAGGAAGTTGCGCGCCAGAACCGTGTTGTGCCAATCCGCTCAGAGCAGAAGAGCAACGTGCGCGGCGCACGGTCAAAAAAGTCATCAGATAAGAAAGCAGGCTGAGTGAAAACATCTGCGTACGCCGGAACTGGGCTGATGAGCTCCGTTCCGGCTGCGCGGTTCTCACATTCAGCATCCAATTTAGCGTACAGATTGAGTGCGCAGTTCGTGTTCCGGAAAGCGAGGCAAGATCATGAGTGATTACGAGCGTTTCGGGGATTACCAGCCGCATGACCGTGGCAATCTCGGCGTGGCGCTTACGTTCCTCTTTGTTGGTATGGGTATCGGAACCGCCGTCGCATTGTTATTTGCGCCGAAGAGCGGAAAGCAGATACGTCGCACGATCCGCCGCGGATACGAAGACGCCCGTGACAGGATTGATGACTGGAGCGAGCATGTCGGCGACGCTTGGGGCCGCGGGTCGGAATGGGCCGGCAACGCGCGTGACCGCGCCAGAGAAAGAGTAGCTCCGATCGCGAAGGCGGCAGCAAAAGCTGCAGAACGGGTTCGCTAGACCCACGTTGGTATGGCATCTTCGATGCTGTCGCCCTCAGCGAAAGTACTTGTCCTGAGAGACTGTGACTGTTTGGTTGTTCCACCCACTCCGATACCTTTTTCATTCCGGGCGCAGTGAGGAACCCCTACGCCATCAGCGGCGTTGCTGGGGTAGAGGTTCCTCGTCGCTTCGCTCCTCGCAATGAGAACGTTCGAAAAGTCACCGGCTCTGAGCGAGGCAAAAGGTTCCATGCGTCCTCGTGCGTCCCCAAGGTGCATGGTTCTTCTC
>JAEZPW010000058.1 GCA_023441255.1 Acidobacteriota bacterium | reverse complement strand
GTGCCAGGGCTTGCCGTCGGTCATCCAGTTCGGGAAGGCGGCGATCATGCTCACCCAGTTGTAGCCTTGGGACTTGCGATAGCGCACATAGTCTTTGAATCCGGCTTCGGGACCGAGCGGACGCTCTTTGTCATCGTCATACCACCTAAAGCGGTTCGTTCCGAGCGAATACCACGTGTCGCCGATGGCGAAAAACGGCGCCCCGTCCGCATACTGAAGCGCATGGCCATTGGGTGTGGCGCGCAGGAAGCCGTGGCGCAGAGCGTTCTCCTGCTTCTCGGCGTCGCTCCATTCAACGGCCGTGAAGGATCCAGTTTTGCCGTTTAGTCCCGAGTCGGTCTGATTTGAACCGCTCTTCCACTTCCACAGGCCGGGCGCGGTGGCGGTCAGCCGAATCTTGAACGTCTGTCCGCCGTCCCAGAATCCGTACACGCGCTTGTTGAAGTTGGGACCTTCAAGGTCGATCCAGACGATCACGTCGGTGTAGGGATTCGCGTACTGCCGCGTCGCTGTGAGTGTGAGTTCCTGTTTATCCCACAGATGAACAGAGGCTAGTGCGGGCAGCGCAACTACGATGATTGCGAAAAGAGCACATCCGGCGATACGAAGCTTCATCTTCATTATCCGGAACACAAAAGAATTGGTTGGAAATCGGAGTTCTCATTCTGCACCACGAAGGCGGCAGAGCGAAGCCAATTCCGCTTGTCGGGCCTGACGCAAACCCAACACGGGAGCGGAGAAGAGAGTCACACGATTTTATTACGCAGAGCTGCCAGACAACGCAGAACCCGCAACCATGTTCGAAGTAGAAGCATGTTTTTCAGGAGATTGTCCGCTGTAATTCCGCTGGCGATTGCGGTTTTGCTGACAGCATGTGGCGGTGTGGCCGGCCCGTCTCCACAGCAGGACAAGGCCGCAACCGCAACGGTGAAGAACGTCATCGTGGTCGTCATGCAGAACCGGTCGTTTGATCACCTTTTCGGGACGTTTCCCGCTGTGGATGGAATACGTCCCGGCGTCGCCGGATACACGCAGAAAGATGCGAAAGGTGCGACCGTTTCGCCGATGCTACTGACCGAGACCAGCGTTGCAGACCTTCCTCACGGACGGGATGAGTACCTGCGGGTCTGGGATTCCGGCGCGATGGACAAGTTCGCGCTGTACAACGGTGATGTCTCGCTGGGTTATTACGACTCAAGCACGCCGGGCGTGGATCGCTTGTGGTCATGGGCGCAGCAGTATGCGCTGGACGACCAGTTCTTCACGTCAGTAATGAGTTCCGCCCCGTCTAACCAGCTCTTCATGGTGGCCGCTTCCGACAACGATTTCCCCTTCAGCGTCCAGCCGTTTTATGGACCATGCAACACCGAGGCGACTGCCAAGGCGCCGTACACGTTCACCAATCTGGGCGACCAGCTTTCGCAGAAGGGAGTCAGTTGGGCGTGGTACCAGGAACCGCTGTGGGACTGCGCCGCCGGTTACATCGCGCAGCAAAATCCGTTCCAGTACTTCACCTCGACGCACGATTCTCCGAACCTGCGCGACTACTCCCGGTTCAGCCAGGACCTCGCTTCCGGTACTCTTCCCGCAGTGTCGTTCGTGCAACCCGCACCTATTCACAGCACGCATCCGGGCAGTGGTTCCATTACGGACGGCCTTGAGTGGCTGGACTCATTTCTCCTACAGGTGAAGTCATCGCAGGTGTGGCCCGGAGTGGTGGTTATCGTTCTGTGGGACGAAGGCGGAGGGTGGTGGGATCACGTTCCACCTCCGCAGGTAGACCAGCAAGGCTACGGCATACGCGTTCCATTGCTGGTGATCTCACCGTTCGCGAAGAACAACTACGTGTCGCACGTGCAGATGGATAACGTGTCTATACTGAAGTTCATTCAGGAGAACTGGGGCCTTCCACCACTGAACAGCAGGAACGCGGGCGCCGCAAGCCTTGGCGACCTGTTCACGTTCTGAGTTCCGGTTGGGACAACAGCAAGCCACATGCCCGTGGGCGCGCACCTCTCCTGACGCGGGAGGGGACCCAAGTTCATACAGTAATCAGAAATCAGAAATCGAAGATCAGAACGAGCGGAACGTCGATCAACGAAAGCTTACCGCAGGGTTCGCGTCCGCCACACCCTGAGCGCCCTGGCACCGTTGCTGGTGCCGTTAGTCGGATCTTCGGGGCGGAGTAGCGGCGGGTGTGCCGGTTTCTCTCGCATTCCGCCGAGCAGGCGGCGCACTGCTCCGCCGAAGAATACGGCGTCTGCACGCTTAAGAATCAGCTTTGCTTCGAAGCGGCGCAGCGAGGCGTCGAGAACGTTCTGAAGTTCACGGTCGCCGATCTGGCCGGCGACTTCCGACATTTCCACGAAGTACTCCAGGTTATCCAGATTGATCTTGAGGCCCTTGAGGCGATCAAGGTCAAGCTTGGGAAATGCCGGTGTGCTGGCACCTACCAGTCGTAGGGCGGTCGAAGTCAGCACGCATTTTTCGCACTGACCACAGTTGGCGCCTGTGCCGGTGGAACATACGCGAAGGGATTGCAGCAGGTCAGCGTGCTGTGCGACTTCTCGAACCTTATCGATACGGCGGGCCTCGGCTCCGTCGTAGATGACTTCGGAGGCTTCGGTGGACCACAAGGGGTCGAGCAGGGCGTGCGAACCCCAAGGCTCGAGGTCGTCATAAGTCTGGCTGGCCGGAATGAAGTTGCGCTGAAATCCCAGCAGAAGCGAGACGCTGCCGAGCAGGGCGCCATGGAACAGCAACATGGTCAAGCCGTTAGCCTTGCAGAACTCGCGCGCGTTGGTGCGGACTGTGATGAGCGACTTGCCCAGCCGTTCTGCAATTTGGCTTACCGGTCGTAACGCACGAGAGAAAGCTTTGTCGTCGTCGTGGTGGATGTCCAGGCCGTGGATGAGGACGAGGTGAGTAATCTCGTCCGCGTGTTTCAGATACGTGTAAGCGCTGTCTACGCCGCCAGAGAAGAAACATGCCGCACCGGCCCGGCCGGGAACCGGAACGCCCGGGGTCGCCAGTACCTCGACGATCTGAAGAGCCGGGATCCAAGCGTGCAGGATGTGCTGGATCTTAGGAAGAGACGCGAGCAACCGGGGTGAGATCGTGTACTCGGGACTTACTTCCAGGGGCTCGCCTTTAAGCATGGCTGGCATGAGCCCGGCCACGATAAAGGGATTGGGACGTACCTGATCTCCAAGGCCGGCCGGAACGCGAAACCAGAGCCTGGTTTCGCCAAAACTACCCGAAATCTCTACCTCGGACGCAGTGGTCTTTTCGTGGACAGAACTCAAGCGCATGGATCACCAGCAACTGACGCTATGTTACGTTGACGCGAGAGAGGGCGCAATGCGTACGAAGGTTCAAAGACTTTTGAACAAACTGCGCGCGAAAGCCCCTGAGGAAGCGCCGTTTTGCGGGAGAGTTTCGATTATTGCGGTGCGACGCGAGCGAGATGCAGGGCGAACCACTTACGACGATCGGTCCAGGAACGCTCGAGGCAAAAGCCGGCGTTGTTCAAGATAGAAGTGATCATGCGGCGATTGAACTTGTAGCTGTTCTCGGTGTGGATTCGCTCGCCCGCAGAAAACGATACGGAGAGGTGAAGGTCGCGCACAGGCACGGCCTGGGCAATCTGGCTCTCAAGATACATCTCCATGCGTGACTCGCGACGGTTCCAGACGGCTACATGGAGGAAGGTGGCGAGATCGAAGTGACCCCCAAGTTCGCGGTTAATACGAGCGAGAACGTTCTTGTTGAACCGCGCCGTTACCCCGGCGGCATCGTCATAGGCGGGGATCAGGATAGTTTTTTCTTTTGCCAGGTCGGCGCCGAGCAAAAGAGCGTCGCCCGGAGAGAGCGACTGGCGGATACGCGCAAGCATGGCAGCGGCGTCCATCGGTTCGAAGTTGCCGATACTGGAGCCGATGTAGAGCACGAGTTTGCGACCGTGAATGGTGTTCAGCTGTGGTAGTCCGTTTGTGTAGTCCGCGATGATCGGGCGGACGTCTACGGACGGAAGTTCCGTCCGTAGCCGGAGGCGGGCAGTCTCGAGGGCCGAGGGAGAGACGTCAACGGGGTAGAAGACGACGGACTCCTGCGCTTCACGAAGGGCACGCAGGATTGTGCAGGTTTTGGC
>JAEZPW010000045.1 GCA_023441255.1 Acidobacteriota bacterium | reverse complement strand
GCCAAAACGCCGTATGCCTGGAAACAGTGGGGCGCATACGTGGACCTCATCGGTTTCGAGATTACCGGGAACGTGGCGTACGGCATCTGGAGCCGCGGAGCGCACGACCGGATCGTCGGCAACCATGTGCACCATATACAGAATGGAGAGTGCGTTGCGGGCGGCGGCATCATGACCGGAAACTGGACCACGGCTTTCGACAGCGAAGTGTCAGGGAATTTCGTTCACGACGTAGGCCCCGCACCTGGAACGTGCAACAAGAGCCACGGAATTTATGTGGGAGAGGCATCGAACCGGGTCTTCAACAATATCGTGTACAACAGTGCAGGATGGGGCATCAACAGCTGGCATGCCGCTACGGACCTTGTGATCGCCAACAATCTTCTGTATGCGAATGGCGGCAGCAATGATCACGGTGGCTATTTGGGTGGCGGCATCAACATCGGCGCTGGGGACGCACCAGGCGGCGTCGTGAACAGCAACTCGCTGGTCGCGAATAACATTGTTGTCTGGAATGGCGGCGTCGGCATTCGTGAATACGGCGCAGTGGGTCAGAACAACAGGTATCTTAACAACCTCGTTTACCGGAACCGCAAGGACATCGAATTGAAGTTCGGGGTTCCTGCCGAAACGATTGTTGCCGATCCTCAGTTTGCGGAATTCAAAATCGACGGAAGCGGCAACTACCATCTGCTGCAAGGGAGCCCGGCAGTCGGACACGGGACGCGTGAAAGTGCGCCGGCCGCCGACTTCGACGGGAATGCGAGACCTGCAGACAAGAATCCGGACATTGGTCCGTTTCAGCTAAGTCAGCCCGACCAAACCGTCAGAGAGCGCACGTCCCGCGCGCACTGAACCACGCAACCCCCACTTCATTGCCCGCAGTGAGGCCTTGTGCCGTGATTGACGTCTCGACTTTTCCGGATATTGCTGCCGTGCCCTCGATTCGACGGCGACTTCGTGTCGGGATACTGCAGCGCGGCGGCCCAGTGCCGCGATGGCATCAGGAGGCGATCGATTCCATAACAAGGCTTGCATGCGTGGAAGCGCTTTTCCTGTTTCGCGCAGATTTCAATTCCAATCCTGAGCCGCACAGGGTTTCGCTGACATACCGGGCGTGGCGCCGGGTCGACCGTCGGCTTTTTGGTGATTGTGACGATTACGACAGAGTTGACGGCGTTGACAACGTGAATGTCCAAGACAAAGTGACGCCAGGTGGACGGCCGTTCGCATCGGCAAACCTGTCCGCGATCAGAGCTGCTGAATGCGATGTTCTTATCGATCTTGGGGGAGCTTCATCTTATCCGGCCCAACTTGTCAGTTGCGCCAGGCACGGAATCTGGTGCCTGGCTGTCGATGGTGTTACGGGCGGCCTCTCTGAGCAGGCTCTGTTTCGGCGAATGTTCGCGCGGGATGGAGCCTTCGAACTGGCCGTCATTGCCCGCACGCAACAACATGGCGTGCGCACTGTCCGGCAGTCATTCTGCCCGGTGAACGCGCGGTCGCTGGTTCGAATGCAGTCGGCGGCACTGAGGGATGGCGCAATGCTGGTTGCGAGAGCGTTACGCAACCTGGCAGAGGCCCCGACGGAGTTCACGACCGTTGGAACTCCCGCGCTCGGGACTGCCGCACCTGCGACGAACCTGGACACGGCGAAGTTCGTGGCGCGCTGGGCCAGAGATGCCGCCATAAGCCGACTTCGAAGGCGTTTCGTCGGGGATAACTGGTTCATCGCTTTTCGCAGGCAAGGATCGGGGCAGCGATTCAGACTGCTCAAACCGCCGCGAGGCCATTTCTATGCGGACCCGTTTACGGTCACGAGGGACGGCAGAGATTTCATATTCTTCGAAGACTACGACAAGCGTATCGCGAAGGGCGTGATATCGGTGGTCGAACTTGATGCGGCGGGGAACTGCTCCCAACCCGAAGTGGTGCTGGACAGACCGTACCATCTTTCTTATCCGTTTCTGATGGAGTGGAACGGCGAACTGTTCCTGATTCCGGAGAGCCGGCAGAACGGCAGCATCGATGCTTATGTCAGCAACGATTTTCCCCGGGGCTGGCAACTACGGCACACACTGATGCAAGGAGTGTCGGCCGCAGATCCTACGATCCTGGAGCACGACGGGAAACTTTGGCTGTTTGCCGCGGGCTTCGGCAGAGATCTGATGGATAACTCGCAAAACCGCGACTTGTACGTCTTCTGTTCCGACAAGCTTTCCGGTCCGTGGCGCCCTCACCCGAAGAATCCTGTCGTTTCCGATGTTAGACGCGCACGCCCGGCGGGGCGACCTTTCGTCAGTGACCGCGGACTGGTTCGTCCCGGACAGGATTGCAGTTTCAGGTACGGGAGCGCCGTGGTTCTGAGTCACATTCAAGTTCTTTCAGAGGACGAATACAGCGAGGTCCCTGTCGAGCGCATTGGGGCCGACTGGCTTCCCGGAGCGCTGGGGATACACACGTTCAACACCGGTCCGAATCTTGAAGTCATCGACGCCCGGACCGCCAGCTACCGCTTGTTTGCCTGAAACGTTCCACTCCCATGATTGGATCACCCAATGTCTGACAATCTGAGTGCCGAACCGACTGTCGATTCCGCGCCAGCCGACCAGCAGCCTGCGACGGGCGAGACCATCTGCGCGGAGAAGGCGACCCATCGCAAGAAGAGCAGCTTTGCCGGAGACTTCCTCAAACTTGTAACCGGCACAGGGTCGGCACAGATCGTGGGAGTTCTGGCTGCTCCTGTGATCGCCCGAATATTCGCTCCGGAAGCGTTCGGCATGGTGGCCCTGTTCGGGGGCGTTTCGGGCGTACTGATGGTCATTGGTTGTCTTCGTTACGAACAGCCGATCTGCCTGCCGAAAGATGATCGCGAAGCGGCGAACGCATTCGCACTGTGCCTGGTGCTATTGCTGCTGTCGAGCTGCGTCACCTGCGTGCTGGTATTGCTCATCGGTCGGTGGGCAGTTCGAGTGGCGAACGCCCAGGAACTGAGTATGTTCGTCTGGTTGCTGCCGCTGAACCTGCTCATTTCCGGCAGCACGCATGCGCTCACTTTCTGGAACATGCGTACCCGCCACTTCACCCGGATCACAGTTGTGCAAGTTGTGAATCGGGTCGTGTTGACGGCCAGCCAGATCGGGTTGGGACTGGCCGGCTTCGTGAGCGGAAGCGTGCTGATCGGAACCAGTATGTTCGGCGCCTTCATCGGACTGGCGCTGCTTGCCGCGACCACATTGCGAGACGACTCGCGCCTGTTCTTCGAGAGCATTTCGAGCCCGTCGATGCGGTTTGTGATGCGGCGGTACAGCAGTTTTCCTAAGTTCGGCATGCCAGCCACTTTGCTGAACGCGGTTTCCTGGCAACTGCCTTCCGTCCTTCTGTCGGCAGTCTTCAGTCCGGCGGTGCTTGGCAGCTACTCGTTCAGCACGCGACTAATCCGCGTTCCTGCCAACCTGCTCGGGACCAGCTTCCGCAGTGCAATTTTCCCGCGTCTGGCGGAGGCAAAGCATGCGGGTACCCTGGCGGAATCCGTGGAACGTGCACTCCGATATCTCGTTCTGATCAGTTTCTTCCCCTGCTTCCTGCTCTCTTTGTGCGGCAAAGACTTATTCCTCTTTGTGTTCGGTGCGAGATGGGGTGAGGCCGGTGTTTATACGCAACTGCTCAGCATATGGCTTTTTTTCTGGTTCATTTCCGTGCCTTTGAACACGGTTTATGCGGTCCTGGAGCAACAGGCGCTCGACCTCCACTTCCAGGCGGCAAACCTCATTACACGACTGGCAGCTCTCGCGATCGGGGGCGCGTACGGAAGCGCGCGGTTGGCCATCGCGCTGTTTTCCATTTTCGGCGTGTTCGTTTACGGAGCCTACTGTTACGCGGCCTTGCGTAAGTCGGGTTCGTCCCTGAGTGGCGTGCTGCCCCTGTTGGGGTGGAATGCCCTGGCGTGCATGCCGGCGGGAGCGCTTATCTTGCTGTTACACGCTCGACACTCCAGCCACCTAACGGTGCTGATCGCTTCTGCACTCATGCTGGTCATTTACTGCTCGGTCGTTCTGCGAACGGACCCGACGGCCCGCGTAATGTTCGGGCGAGTTAGGCACCGCTTTCCTGTTGCACGGTGATTGTCGGTTGGCCACAGCGGTTAAAAACATGACCGCCTGCATTCACGGGCGATCAGGCGCGGAGGTATTCATGACGGTTCGTAAGATTGGGATTATCACCGCCACAATGCTGCCGGGCATTGTATGTACCTGTGTGCTCTGGTCGCAGACTTCGGTTACCGCTCCGCCGCCACAAGTTGCTGAACAGCATCCGGTCGTTGCCGGGGAGACCGCAACATCCACGACAGCCATTGGTGCAGGCGACCTGTTGCATGTCAGTGTGCTCGGCGCGCCAGAATTCGAACGGGACGTTCGAGTTGCTGACGCGGGCACGGTCTCGCTGCCGATGATCGGCGACGTTCATCTGGCGGGAATGGCGGTCACAGACGCGCAGAAGAACATTCAACAACTGTTGGTCAGAGGACGTTTTTATGCCGATCCGCAAGTCTCGATCCTGGTGAAGGAGTTCGCGACCCAGGGAATTTCTGTGCTAGGAGAAGTGCAGAAACCTGGTATTTACCCGTTCTTCGGAGAGCACACACTGTTTGACGCAGTGTCGGCAGCGGGAGGAACAACGCCGAAAGCGGGACGAACGGTCACGATCACCCATCGTGGCACACCGAATTCGCCGGAGACGGTGCCACTGTCCTATTCCCCCGGCGACGCGCGCAACAGCAATGTCCGACTCAGTGCCGGAGACACGGTGGTCGTGCAGAAAGCTGGCATGGTTTACGTGGTCGGTGACGTACGTCAACCCACGGGAATCGTTTTGGAGAGTCCGGGCCTGACAGTGCTCCAGGCGGTCGCACTCGCCCAAGGCGCGAATCCAAACGCCGCCCTGGATAAATCGAAAGTGCTCCGCAAAGGACCAAATGGCGTACAAGAGATCGCTGTTCCGCTGAAGAAGATGTTGGGGGCCAAGATGGCAGACATGAGCCTGCAGGCAGACGACGTTCTCTTCGTCCCCAACAACCTTGCGAAAAGCGCAGCTCTTCGCACGATCGACACGGCGCTCCGCACCGTCTCGGGCGTAATCATCTATGGCTCTCGATGGTGATGACGAGGGGCCGAATGGAACGAGGGCGGCAAAGGCCGCCCTGAAGGGCTTACCTCAGCGGCTAAAGCCGCGTTGATTCGACTGTACTGAGCGGCACGCCTGAAGGCGTGCCCTTTCAAAGAAACTTGTTTCAACAGCCTGTGAAGGCTTGCCTTTCAAAATGCGTCTTGTCAGGAGTCTGAGGGGGGCGATGGCCGCCCTCCCTCGCTGTTGCGCATTGCTTCACTGATGCCATTCGAAAGCACCCATATCGATAGCAGTTCCCTGTGGCCGGGCGATGCCGTCGAAATCGGTGTTTGGGGCGTTTGTCAGGATGCCGCGATTGATCGCCGAGCTTGCTGATTGCAGATGATAGTCGCCGGTGATGTCGCCAGTGTAGTGGAGGAACATCGGGTCAACCTCCACCGAATTCGGATGCGAAGCGATGTGGTACCAGTTCGTACCACTGCTGAACACCAGGTTATTCGTGAAGGTGTAATTGGTGACGGTGCCGTTGTAAGGGTCAGCTCCGTAACCTCGTCGCAGACATTTGGAAACGATATTGTTAGCGACGTAGCTGTTGGCATTCGTGAACCCGGGTGCCGCACTGATCAGGACGCCGTCGTTGCTGTTGACGATGGTGTTGTTGGTAATGATCGAATCCGTGGCGTCGTGGTAGGAGTGAATGCCGGAGCCGGCTATCAGGGCGATCACGTTGTTGCGTGCGATCCCATTTCCGTGTCCGAGATAGATCCCATGTGCCTTGTTGCAAGTTCCGGGAGGCCAGAGGCCGACTTTGTAGATAAGGTTGTTGCTGTACTCCGCATACGTGCGCTGCAAGGCAGTAGTGTAGTTGCCGTCAGAAATGGCTCCACCCTGCGGGCAGGTTCCGGTTCCGATGTCGTGAACGGTGTTGTAGCGCACGCGCACGTAGGATCCGCTGTTCTTGATACCGATGGTCGTGCCACCAGAGACGTCGAAGCCCTCGATGTCGACATAACTGCCGCTGTTGTACCAGACGTTAGTGGTTCCTGCGACGATGTGTGCGCCGCCAGGGGTGGTGGATACAAAGCGGATCCGTGCGGTCGCCGTTCCACTGCGGCTGCTCGAAATAGACTGGTTGTAAGTTCCGGGGCGGACATGGACCGTCATGCCGGCAGTCACGAGACTCGCAGCGCGTTGGACGGTTGCCCACGGGCGGCACGCGGACCCGTCGTTGCTGTCGTTTCCGTTTGTGGCAACGTAGCGGTCGTAGGGCGATGTGGTTGTGCTGGGAACAGTGATCGTGACCGTGCCGTTAGCCTTTGCGGTCGTATCGTAAACGCTCACCGCACTCACCGTCGCGTTCGAAACGGACGGACATGCCGGTGCCGTGTAAAGACCCGTCGTAGTGATCGTGCCGTAGGTAGCGCTTCCACCCGTGACGCCATTCACCAGCCAGGTGACGGAGGTATTCGTAGTTCCCGCCACCGCAGCCTTGAACTGCTGCGCGTTGCCGCCGGCCACTGTCGCGGTCGTCGGTGTGAGCGAGACGGTGACGAGGGTCGGCGCAGCGGCGAGAGACACGGTAGCACTGCTGGTCCTGGTGGGGTCAGCAACACTCTTTGCCGTGATCGTGACGCCGCCTCCGGATGGAACGGTAGCAGGTGCAGTATAGGAACCCGCAGAGGTGATCGTGCCGACACTGGAGTTTCCGCCCTGCGTGCCATTGACCAACCACTTCACGCCGGTATTTCTTGTTCCGCTGACAGAAGCCGAGAAACGTAGTGATTGCCCGACCTGCAGTGCTGCCGCGCTGGGAGATACAGCGACCGAAACAGAAGTTGGAGCGGCGGGGGTCGAAACGGCTGCGTTCCCGGAATTCGTTGCGTCGGTGGTTCCGGCCTGCACCCCCCCGCCACAAGCGGTGAGAAGCGCGAACAAAGCTATTGCTGTGCTGATGGGTCTCAGCGCTTTCATGATCATGTCTTTCTCTCCAGAGTCAGGTGCCGAGGAATTGAGGACTTACGTCGCTCAGAAGCCAGTAAGGGCCGCAGACGAAGTGGGCTGTCCTGAGTTGCACAGGGATTCTGTCTTGGCGGGCATGCGCCCGCGTCATCGGTTGTGATCGGTTGACCAGAAGTTACACGACATTCACGGCGCAGAGAGGCGGATGAAAACCCTAAATGGGCTTAAGTTGTTGCCGACAGAAAGGTCTAGTGCGAAATGCCTAAGGAGGCACGAACATGACGAGGGATGAGTCCGTTTGTCAGAGCGACACGGTCGTAGAAGCTTCGGAAACAATACCGTGGCTGGAGCACAGGATTCGTAGAGTGCGGTGGTACCTGGCGAACCGCGGGTTAATGGCTACTCTGAACAAGATCTGGTCGTCGCTCATGTGCCATTCCTCCGGGGCTTCACGCAGGGTGGCAACAAACGCTCATGGCAGGACGAAGACAGGGCCTTCGCTTAATTTGCAACCGGGCGAACTTGTCGAGGTGAGATCCGAAGAGGAGATACTTCCCAGCCTGGATGGAAGTTCGCGGTCGTGCGGACTCCTGTTTATGTCAGCTCAGCGGCAGTATTGCGGCAAGCAATTGAGGGTCTACAAGCGCGTGTCGCAAATAGCCATCGAGAATGGCGGCGGCATGAGGCGCCTTAAAGATACGGTGCTGCTGGAAGGCGCGATCTGTAACGGTGAATCTGTAGCGTGCGACCGTTCCTGCTTCTTCTTCTGGCGGGAAGCGTGGCTCAAGAGAGTGGAGGCGAACGGACACGAGCCACAGTCCTGATTGCACAACCTGATCTGATGGAGCGGGTAATGGCTGCAACTTCACAACAAATTGCCCAGACAGTGCAGAAGACGGCGGAACCGATCACGGTTTCAAAAGAGCTTTTGCTCAGAGAGCTGACTGCCGACCAGCTCGGGGAGTGGGATGATCTCGTCCAACGCTCTCCGCAGGGCTCTGTCTTTTGCCAGTCATGGTGGCTGGAGGCTACGTGTGGTACTCCGCGAGTGCTGGGACTCTTCGACGGTGATCGCCTTGTTGCCGGTCTGCCTCTTTACTACAAGAGCAAGTTTGGTGTGACGCTGTGTACCATGCCCAAACTCACACAGACCTGGGGCGTGGTACTGGAGCCCCTGACGGGGCGGACGTGCAGAGTTTTGACCCGCCAGATGGAGTTGCTTCGCCCTTTTGCAACGCACCTTTCACGGCTCACGTTCTTTTATCAGCGCTTTCACTCTTCACTCACAAACTGGCTGCCTTTCTGCTGGAGCGGCTTCGTACAGACATCAAGAGTTACGTACGTGCTTGACGACCTATCGTGTCACGACGAGATCATGAAGGGGATGACGCATCAGATCCGCGGCGAAATTAAAAAGGCGGAGCGTCTCGGCATAGAAATCAGCCGCTCGACCGGTAGTGAATTGTGGGACTTCACGCTGAAGACATTCGGCCGTCAGCACAAGATAGTCAGTTTCGATAAAGAGTACCTGGAGCGGATCTGCACTGCGTCACAGGCGAGAGACCAGGGAGCGTGTTTTGCCGCGGTGGACCGGGAAGGTCGGACGCACGCTGCCGGTCTGGTGGTTTGGGACTGCCGACGTGCGTATTACCTTGTCAGCGGAGCGGATCCGGCTCTACGTACGAGCGGCGCAGGTTCACTGCTCGCCTGGCACAACATTCAATTCGCTTCGCAGCGCGCCAGCGTTTTCGACTTCGAAGGCACGATGCTCGAAGGCGTCGAAAGGTTCTTCCGCGATTTCGGCGCGAGGCAGGTGCAGTTCAACTGCATCCTGAAATACCCGGCGTGGGCCTACCCCTATTTGCGCCGAAGCAAAAACTTATAAGGTCACCCAGTACCAAACCATGATCGCGCTCATTGCACGATTGTCGGTACCCGCAGCCTTGAAGCCCAAGGCAGCGTACACGTTGGGTGAACTGTGCCATCGTGCGGGTTTTGGTCTCCGAATAGCCGACACGGATGATGCTGATATTCATTACACCGATAGCCGGACGCACGATAGCTCGGCAGCGGTTGTGATCCGCTGTCACGCGAAGCTGTACGATCCGGCGACCGTTTGCGCTGTTCATACACGAGGCGGGAAGACTCTGTGGGAAGACGGAGCCCTGTCGAACGCTGAGACGGCCGACCTGATCGGCGGTGCCTATCGTTTGCTGACGCTTCTCGACGAGTCACAAGTCGCTAATGATGCGCGTGATGGTCGAGGCAGTTTCATGGTGAACAGCCTGCCGCAGGCGCGACAGGCCTCTTCGGCCATACCGCTGGTGGACTGCCACGCTGACGCGCTGGGCGAAGCGGTAATCGCCGTGCGCCCGGAGTGCGCAGCAGCGGCGGCGCCACGCTGGCCTGGCGCGAAGAGGCACGCGATCGTCGTAACACACGACTGCGATCACGTTCGCCTGGGAGCGCCTGCTGAAATCGCCGTGAATACGGCCAAGGCAATTCTGCGAGGAAGCTTGCTTTACGCAAGGCTCGCGGCAATCGGGGCGACATACATGCTGCGCCCTAGTCAGGATCCGTTTTGCAGTTTTGCCTTCTGGCGGGAGTGGGAGGCAGAGCGAGGAATCAAGGGTGCGTACTATCTCTTTGTTCGACCGCCCGGTGTGCGAGTTCACCTGAACGACTGCAAGTCTACTGCGAGGAGTTCGGCCCTCGATTGGCCGCTTCTCCGGCAGATGGCCGCGACCGGCACTGAATTCGGACTCCATGCACCGATCGGAATGCGACACAGACCTGAGGCGTTTCGAGAAGCTCGCGAATGGCTTGAGGACAAAGTCGGCGCGCCGGTGGTGGGCGTGCGACACCACTATTTTGCGCTGGACTGGGTCTGCCCATACAAATCTCACCGAATGCACGCCGACGCAGGTTTCCAGTACGACAGTTCCGTAGCGTTCCGTGACGTGCCGGGTTTTCGCAGCGGCACCGCGATGCCCTACCGAGCCTTCGATCCCGTCCTCAACCAGGAGATACCGTTGACGGTGCTGCCATGTTCGCTGATGGATGGGCACGTGCTTGCCGGGAACGGGGAACATCGACCGGGTGTCTCTGGGTCAGGACTGATCGAAACAGTTCGTGAAGCCGGCGGAGCTACCGTACTCAACTGGCATCAGGAAAGCGCGTTCAACCGGCTGATCTATGACGGCTACGTGGATGCGTTGGACGAGCTGTTGGCGCTGGATGTGGCCCGCGATGGATGGATGACTACGCCACGTGAGCTATGCCAATGGTGGGAACGGCGAAGCATGATGCTCGACCAGAGCGATACTTTGCCATCAGTCCGCAAGCGTCATCGGGCAGCTGCAACTGGAGCAGCCTGAGCGCGAAACGCGTTTTGGGATCGTATGAACAACCATTACTCTTCTTCCGCCGAAGTGGTGGATTTCGATCTCCACGGCATAGTGGGAATTCGTCTTCTCAATCCGTCAGCAGAGGACGTTCGGGGAGTTGAAGGCCAGGTGGGGCCGATGCGCGAGCCGTTGGACGGTTGGCCAGACCTAACCATTCACTTCGTCGATGCGATCGCTCACGGCCCGCTGTCGTTTGTTGACTGGAAGGGCAGCGCATTCGATCGCAACAGTTTTTACCTGCTCGGGAAAGACGGTGCAACGCCGCTGTGCCGCGTGGAACTCGAGCACGTCGGGAGCTGCTGCGAACTCGAGGTACAACGTGGCGCCGGTTGGGTTCCCCTGCTCATTCACCTCGTGAACATCATCGCGCTGAGCAAGGGCTTTGCTCCCGTGCACGCCTCGGCGTTCGCTCATAACGGCGAAGGCAATCTCGTAATGGGGTGGTCAAAGGGAGGAAAAACCGAAGCCTTGCTGGCCTTTGACAAGCATGACGGTCAATACGTCGGGGACGAGTGGATATGGGTGTCATCGGACGGGAGGTCGGTCTTCGGAGTTCCCGAGAAGGTTCGTCTATGGGAGTGGCACTTGCGCCAATTGCCGCGAGCCGCTGCCGCAGCGGGCCGAAAACGCGTGCTTGCTTTCCGCACCGTTCGTGCGCTTCAGGAGGCTCTCGACGGGATAAAGAATCCCGTGATTGCTGCGCCAATGGCCTCGCTGAAACGACGGCTTTGGGTGCGTTTGAAGCCTTCAGACATCTTTGCGTCCTGCGTCGCCGGTTACGATGCCCCTCTGAACAAGGTCTTCCTTTTCGTTACCCACGATAGCCCTGAGGTTACGCTCGAACCGGGGGATCCGCTGGATGTTGCCGAACGTATGTCGTGGTCGACGCACCATGAACAGGCACCACTCTTGGCGGCGTACCAGGCTTACAGGTTTGCATTCCCGGAACGGAGCAACGCCTTTATCGAGAATGCACGCGAACTGGAGCGTGAGCGGTTACGAACAGCACTCGCCGAAAAGCCGACATACATCGTTCGCCATCCGTACCCGGTCTGCCTGGAGCACCTTTATCGAGTCATGCGACCGTGCGTCGAGCATGAAGGCACGCCCGCTGCAATCAAGAAGGCTGAGGTGAACTGATGTCCGAGAGGCGAAATGTGTTCTCTGTCGCGCTGATCGGAGGTGATGGCGCGGGCAAAACAACAATTGCCAAAAGGCTGGAACGCTCATTGACCTCGTTTCCAGTTCGCCAGGTCTACATGGGCATAAACGACGAGTCCAGCAATTTCAAATTGCCCCTCACACGGCTTGTGCGAGAGGCCCGCCGCATGTTTCGCCGGAATCAAACCGGCAACAAGGGTCAGGCACGCTCCGGAAAACCGACACAGGAAAGGCTCTGGTGGGGATGGTTCCTGGAGCATGTAGCAGAGGAGATTTATCGGCAGTCTGTCTCGTGGCGGTTGCGGCGTAAGGGATACACCGTCATTTACGACCGCCACTTTCAATTTGACTTCCCTCAGCTGCCACGCGAACTCACGAATGGCACTTGGGACCGACTACACCGGTGGTTTCTGGCAAAGCTGTTTCCGCATCCCGACCTTGTTCTATTGCTGGATGCCCCGGCAGAAGTCCTTATGTCTCGGAAGCATGAATCGACAATCGAGAGGCTGAACACCAGAAGAGAGCGTTTCCTTGCGGCCGGGCATCGTGTCCCGCATTTCTTCAGCATCGATGCAACACGCGACATTGAAGAAGTGTATCGCGACGTCGTCATGCACATTCTCGACTTCTCCCAGAAACTCACACTAGAAGAGGCGTTTCGCGACGTGCTGGGCGCCAACGCGCAAGGGCGGCAGAACGGCTGCGAACGTTCCTGAGCAGGCACATGAGCAACTCGCGAGTTCCACGCACGCTCCCTTTTGCGGTCATCGTTGGGCTGGATTCCATAACCGGCGTGCAGACGGCGCGTATCTTCGCCGAGCGCGGAATTCCGGTGATCGGCATCAGCCGTGACCTCGACCATCCATGCTCCAGAACCAGGGTCTGTGAACAGGTATTCGAATGCGACATCGGATCCGATGCGGTGGTCGAATTGCTGGCGAAGCTTGGGCCGCTTCTGCAGTCTGAACAGCCGCAGCACAAGTCGGTGCTTGTTCCATGTTCCGACCGCGCTGTGACTATCATTTCGCGGGACAGGGCGCGTCTCACGCCCTGGTACCACGTCGGCATGCCTGCGAACGACACGATGGAAATGCTGATGGACAAGATCAGCTTCTACCGATTTGCCACGCAGCATGGCTTTGCGGTGCCGAAAACGTTTGTGATAACGCGCCGGAGCGAAGCCGAGGATGCGGCTCGCGCATTGCAGTTTCCGTGCATCCTGAAGCCGCACAGAAAGACGCGCGAATGGGAGAAGAACAGCGGTCATAAAGCCTTCAAGATTGCGAACGAAGGTGAGTTCCTGCGAACGTACGACCGTTGTGCTGCTTACGCCGATGCTCTGCTTGCGCAGGAATGGATCGAAGGACCGGATTCCAACCTGTACTCGTGCAACTGCTACTTCAATGCGAATGGCGAGCCGCTGGTGACCTTCGTCGCGCGCAAGCTGCGACAGTGGCCTCCAGAAGCGGGAACAAGCTGCCTGGGGGAAGAATGTCGCAACGACCACGTCCTGAACGAGTCGTTACGGCTATTTCGAGAGGTTCGCTTCCAGGGGCTGGGCTACGTTGAGATGAAGCAGAGCAGCCGTGATGGCCGATATGTCATCGTCGAGCCCAACGTGGGACGGCCGACAGGACGCTCGGCGATCGCTGAAGCAGGCGGCGTGGAGTTGCTCTTTACCATGTACTGCGACCTGCTTGGATTGCCGTTGCCGGAAAATCTGCAACAGCAGTATCGCGGCGTGAAATGGAGTTATCTTCGCAACGATCTTCTCTCCGCGTATCAATATTGGAAGCTGAATAAGCTCTCGACGCTAGCGTGGATCCGCTCACTGCGCGGAATCCGAAAAGACGCACTCTTCAGTTGGAAAGACCCGGCCCCATTCGTCATCGACTTTGCTCACTCCTTCCGTGACCTTCTGCGCCGCTCCGGCGCACAGCCGGCGTCGCGCACCCGACGCGCCGGCGAAGGCGCCTTACAGACGAACAGCCAAGACTAATCGCAACATCCGGACCAGCAAGAGCTGCGAGGGCCGCTCAGGGGTAAGTTGCAGGCGGCAAAGGAGACGCTCGATGCGCATCATCATCGCGAGTTCGATCGACCCTACAACCATTCGACATCTACAGGAACGTCATGACGTCGTTTGTGCGACGGACGGAAGCCGCGAGCGCTTGCTCGAGTTGATCAAGGACCGCGAGGCGCTTGTGTTTCGCAGCGGCGTAAATGTGGACCTTGAACTTCTGATGCGCGCGCCGGACTTGAGACTTATCGTTCGCGCCGGTTGCGGCCTTGACAATCTCGACCTCGATTACGTGAGCAAGCACAACATCGTTCTGGAAAGGATTTCGGAGCCGGCAGCGATCGCCGTGGCCGAGTTGACGTTTGCGCTCATGACCGGCGTCGCAAGACGCGTTCGAGAGGCGGACGCTCTGCTCCGTCAAGGCAGGTGGGCCAAGAAAGAGATGACGGGGCATCTCCTTTGGGGAAAGACGCTGGGCATCATCGGAGCCGGAAATATCGGTGGTCGCGTCGGTCAGTTGGGGAGCGCATACGGTATGCGAGTGCTGGGCTGCGTGGAACACCCGGACGAGGCGGAGGCCCGGTTGATGTCGCGAGGAATAGAACTTGCCACTTTCCAACAGGTGCTGGCCGAATCGGACTTCATCACGATCCACGTGCCACTTAAGGAATCGACTCACAATCTGGTGGATGCACGAGCGATCTCGGCCATGAAACCGGGCAGTTTTCTTCTGAACATGGCGCGCGGAGGTGTGGTCGACGAGAACGCGTTATATGACGCGCTCGCGAGCGGAAAGATTAAGGGTGCTGCGCTGGATGTGCACCAGAACGAGGGGGAGGGGAAGATTTCTCCATTGGCTTCGCTGCCGAACGTGCTTCTCACGCCGCATATCGGTTCCAGTACATTCGAAACTCAGCTCGACATCGGTCGCCGACTCATTGAACTCATCAACAAGTTTGCTGCGATTTCAACTCCACTCGCTGCCGTTGCTGATTGAGCAGGCAGAGAGTCGATCGGAGGCGCACCATGTTCAGCAAGACAAAGCAGTTCAAGCAACTGTTGTGTTCACCGCACCTTGAATTCATTCTGGAAGCCCACAGCGGGATCAGTGCACGCATTGTGGAGGAAGCGGGCTTTAAGGGCATCTGGGCCAGTGGTCTGGCCATTTCCGCCGCAATGGGTGTGCGGGACAACAACGAAGCGAGTTGGACCCAGGTACTCGATATCGTTGAATTCATGAGCGACGCCACATCGATCCCGATCATGCTTGATGGCGATACCGGTTATGGGAACTTCAACAACATGCGGCGGCTTGTACGCAAACTGGAGCAACGCGGTGTTGCCGCCGTTTGTATTGAAGACAAGGTGTTTCCGAAGACGAATTCGTTCCTGCGCGGAGAGACACAGCCCCTCGCAGACATTGATGAATTCGTTGGCAAGATCAAGGCCGGGAAGGATACGCAAACGGACGCCGATTTCTGCATTGTCGCGCGTGTCGAAGCGCTCATTGCGGGATGGGGTATCGAAGCAGCACTCGATCGCGCGCATCAGTATGCGGACGCGGGCGCGGATGCGATCCTGATCCACAGTAAGCGCAATGTGCCTGACGAAATCCTGGCATTCATGGCCAGGTGGAAATACTCGACACCCATCGTGATCGTCCCGACCATGTATTACACGACGCCGGTCGACGTGTTTGAGAATGCCGGCGTCCGTCTTGTCATCTGGGCCAACCACTTGATGCGAGCGAGCGTACACGCCATGCAGGAAACGGCAGCCGCGATCTCCGCTACGCGTTCCCTCACCTCAGTGGAGGCTGACATCGCCCCCGTTAAAGAGCTGTTTCGGCTGCAGCACGATGACGAACTGCAGGCGGCGGAAGCACGCTATCTGCCCTCGCGCAAGAAAGCGGCCGCCGCTGCAGCGTGACCGTTGCATCGGCTGTCCTCGTACTGCGGCGTGCACGGCGCGAAAGCGGCCGGCGCTGCAAAATGTCATCCCTTCAGCCGTTCGGAAGGGAGTGCACCATGAGTTTGTTTGTGAATAGGATACCGGTTCGGGGTGCGAGGTTCGGAAGACCGATCCTTGCGCGTGGCCCGATATTGTTGCTTCTCATCTTCATCGTTGCGGTCGGTGCTCACGCACAAGCGGTGGACAACAACGCTCCGAGCGCTCCCGTGCTGCGGTATCCCGCAACCGGCGTCGACAGGGTGCCTCAACCAACGGTATTGGACGTATACGTTGGCGATCCCAACGGACGCAGCCTGACCGTCACTTTCTTCGGCAGGCCCGCACAGTACACAAGTCCTGGACCTGACTTCACGGTTGTTGCCGTGCCGGATACGGAGTTCTACACCTCGAACCTGAGTGGAGGAACGCCCGCAATTTTTCAGGCACAGACGCAGTGGATCGTGCAGAACCGAACATCGAAGAACATCGCGTTTGTCATTCAATTGGGTGACTCCGTGGAAGATGGCGACAATGGAGGAGACCCTTTCGAGTGGGACAATGCCTGGAGCGCCCTGTCTACGGTTGACCTCTCTGGTATCCCATACGGACTCGCGGTTGGCAACCATGACCAAACGCCCAAGGGCGATCCGAACGGGACCACGAGTTTCTACAACCAGTACTTCGGAACTGGACACTTCCGCGACAGGTATTTTTACGGCGGGCATTTCGGGAGCAACAGCGACAATCACTTCGACCTGTTTACGGCCAGCGGTCTGGACTTCATTGTGGTTTACATCGAGTACGGTCCCGCAGCGAATCCGACCATCCTTGACTGGGCGAATCAACTGCTGCAGACATTCAGCGACCGGCGCGCTATCGTCGTCAGCCATTACATGATCGACCCAGGCAATCCAGGGCCGTTCGGAGTGCAAGGACAGGCGATTTACAACGCGCTAAAAGGGAACTCGAACCTGTTCCTCATGCTGTGCGGACATGTGTCGGAAGAGGGGCGGAGGCAGGACACGTACAACGGAAACACCGTAACCACGCTGCTTTCCGATTACCAGACGAGAGCTAATGGCGGCAACGGGTGGCTGCGGATCATGACATTTTCTCCCGCCAGCAATCAGGTTTCGGTCCAGACGTACTCGCCTACCCTCAACCAGTTTGAAACCGACAACAGCAGTCAGTTCGCGTTTGCGTATCCAATGCAGGGGAGCGGCGCGAACTTCGACGTGATCTCCACGGCTACAAATGTCGTATCCGGCTCGAATGCCACCGCTAACTGGAGCAATCTGGCGGCCGGCAAAGGGTACGAGTGGTACGTGACTGTCAGCAATGGGATCAGCACAACTTCCGGTCCGCGGTGGACGTTTACAACAGCGGCGGACGTGACGAATAACGCCCCTGTTGCCGATGCGCAGAATGTTTCAATGGCTGAAGACACGCCGCTGGTCATTACACTCCACGGTATCGATCCGGAAGGCGACCTGCTGACCTACGCCGTCGTGACGGCGCCGGCACACGGTACGCTGAGCGGCACGGCGCCGAATGTGACTTACACGCCGGCCCACGATTACAACGGCAGCGACAGCTTCACTTTCAAGGTGAACGACGGCTCGCACGACAGTGCGCCGGCCGCCGTTACCATCACGATCACTCCAGTTAATGATCCGCCCGTGGCGGCGAACGACAACTATGCCACCGACCAGGATGCCACGTTGACGGTGGCGGCTCCGGGTGTACTGGCTAACGATAGTGACCCGGAGGGGTCCGCGCTGACAGCCAGCATTGCAACACAACCCGGCCACGGCACGCTCACGCTGAGTGCTAACGGCGGCTTCACGTACGTGCCAAACTCGGGCTACAGCGGAGCTGACAGCTTCAGCTACAGTGCCAACGACGGCGACGGTGGCACGGCTACAGCGACGGTCGCCATAAACGTGCGCGCCCTGAATCAGCCACCCGTCGCGAATCCCCAGAGTGTCACGACCGCCGCAAACACCGCGAAGGCGATCACGCTGACGGGGACGGATCCGGACAACGACCCGCTTACCTATGCGGTGGTGACCGCTCCGGCGCACGGTACGCTGAGCGGCGCGGCTCCGAATGTGACGTACACGCCGGCCCAGGGCTACAGCGGCGGCGATAGTTTCACCTTCAAGGTAAACGACGGTTCGCACGACAGCGCACCAGCGGCAGTCAGCATCACGGTTACTGCGGCCAACCACGCGCCGGTGGCGAACCCTCAATCTGTTACGACCGACGAAGACACGCCTGTCGCGATCACTTTGACCGGTTTCGATATCGATGGCGATTCGATCAGCTTTGTCGTCATGACACAGCCGAGTCATGGCACACTGGCTGGTACAGCACCTAACCTGACCTATACGCCCAACCGCAACCTCAGCGGGTCGGATTCTTTCACCTTCAGGGTGAGCGACGGCGTTTTGAACAGTTCGCGTGCGACCGTGAACATCACCATTCTTCCGGTGAACGATCCACCTGTCGCGAAAAACTATTCAATCAGCGTGACGGCGAATACGCCTTACAGCGGGCAGGTGAAAGCCACAGATGTAGATAACAGTATTCTGACCTACTCTGTCATCCAGCAGCCGACGAGAGGCACGCTGGTGCTTGACAGCGCGACTGGCGCGTACACTTACACTCCGCTGTCGGTCGGCAACGACGTGTTCACTTACCAGGCCAGCGATGGAATGGCACTCTCAAACATTGGTACGGTGGCTATTAAGATTCGCTGAATCATGAATGCGATCAAGCTTGTTCTCTTCGACATTACCGGCACGATCCTGCAGGACGCAGGGCACATGGTTCGCGCAGTCACGATGGCGCTGCGGCAGAACGACATTCCGGTCAGCGAAGAGGATCTTCGCGAATGGAGAGGAGCGGCGAAACACGAGGTGATACGTCATTTCGTGGAGCGCAATATCGGCAGCAGTGTCGCGGCGGGTGATGCCAGCGTGTCTCGGATCTACGATGATTTCACACGAATACTGGAAAACGAGTTCGAAAGTCGTCCCGCGGTGGCTGTTCCTGGCGCCGACGAAACATTCGAATGGATTCGTGAGCGCGGCATGATGATCGGCACCACAACGGGGTACCACCGCACCCTGAGCAACATTCTGCTAAGCCGCACGGGCTGGCTCGATAAGTTCCACACGACCGTTTGCAGCGATGAGGTGCTTGCGGGTCGTCCTGCTCCCTACATGATATTTCACGCCATGGAAGCGACCCGCGTTCTCAGCGTGTCGGAAGTAGTGACCGTAGGCGATACTCCCCTTGACCTGCAGGCCGGCGCGAACGCCGGTGTCCGCGGGATTGTCGGTGTGCTGACAGGAGTTCACGGACGGGAGCGGCTTGAGAGAGAACCACATACTCACATTCTGCCGAGTGTCGCTGAACTGCCCGAAGTTATCTCCGAATACGAGAGAGAACGGTGAAGGAACGGTGCTGACGGGTGTTGGACTATCCGTCGTGGCAGTACCGTGCACCGAATTTGCGGCCGAAGACAGTCACTGACTCGCCCCGGAGGTTGTATTCGCGTGCGGGAAAAAGTCTTTCTTCACGCGCGGTGTGCAGGAACGGGACGAGCTTATCCAAATCGGTACGAACCAAATTGCCGAATCAGCTGCTCTGGAACGCAGCGATGGTCAACGGGAGAGACAATCCTTAGCGCAGTTGTGAGTTCTTGGCCTTGTGAGGAAAGCATATGCTGCCCCGCCAAACTGTATGGTTGTCGCTAGTCATGGCCGTGGTCGTAATCGTCAGCTCGTTCGGCTGTGGTGGTCGGAGTTCGAGCAGCACATCGAAGAGCACAACGAACGATCCGCAGGGAGTCGTATTCATCGGTTCGTCATCGACCGTACGTTGGGATCTTGCGGTTTCGTTTCCCGGCAAGAACTACGTGAACTTCGGCGAAACCGGAGATCAATCCAGTGATATGCTCGCCCGTTTTCAGGGCGTGATTGATCGGAAGCCTCTCGTCGTGCATATCTGGGCCGGAGATAACGACGATCTCAGCAGTACCCAAGTGCAAAGCAATATACAAGCCATGGTGCAGAAAGCGAAGCAGGCCGGAATCAGGCCCGTGCTCGCCACTCTTACGCCGAA
Organism: Acidobacteriota bacterium; assembly: GCA_023441255.1. GTDB lineage: Bacteria > Acidobacteriota > Terriglobia > Terriglobales > Acidobacteriaceae > JAEZPW01. The sequence continues at coordinate 12,422 of JAEZPW010000045.1, read as the reverse complement.
GCGGGGCGGTCAAGCGATCAATAACGAGTTCGTCGTAAGTTTCAATGTATGGCTTAAGCAGTACGGCACCGACAACGGCATACCAGTAGCCGACTACTACCCGCTGGTCGTGGCGGCCGATGGAACGCTTAATGCCGATCTGGCGTCCGATGAGCAGCACTTGAACGCGGCGGGCTACCAGCTGATCACACCGACAGCAGCAGCTGCCATTGCGACCGCCAGCAGGTAGATAGCGCCCCGGCATTCTGCGGCTCGAATGCTGGCGAGACAGGAGTCGCTTGCGGGCTGACTGTACGGTCGGCTGTCGCAACCCCATTGTGTCTGAGCGGCGTTTCAGCGGTTGATTGAGCTCACGTTCTGGAGTACTTTCTGGAGCTTGCCCGGGCGCTGGCCCGATCCTCTTCCACTTTCAGTCAGCCGATTCCATTCGGCCCGCCTACCAGGAGGTATCCTCATGTCCTCGAGAAACGTGGAAACCATTCGTGCTGCTCACGAGAGCTGGAACCGCCGCGACTTCAACGGAATCGTTCGCGACATGGCCGACAACGGCGTCTATAACGATCGTCCCCGCAACCTGACGCTCAACAAACAGAAATTCCTCGACTGGACACGCGATTGGGCCAAAGCTTTCTCCGACGGACGAATCACCAACACTCACTACTATGACGCAGGCGATACCGTTGTTGCCGAGTTCACCGTGGAAGGCACCAACGACGGTACCTTTGCGGGCATGCCCCCGACGGGACGCAAAATCAGCTTCAACTATTGCGAGGTAAGTCGTCTCGATCAGAACGGCAAGACGGTGTCGAGCACTGGCTACTACGACCTGTACACGATTCTCACGCAACTTGGTCACATACAGCCGCTCGCTGCCGCCGCCTGATTATCTGGCAGTCAGGCGCCAGTCCGCGGCCTGATGCTGATCGAGATTCCCCCATGCCCCATCCAAGCTCAGCTTGGGTGGGGCATTTCCTTTTTGGGGCAAGGCGAAGCGCAACACACGGGTGGTCCAAGATACCAATGAAGTGTGGACTGCCGTCTCGCATACGCAATCAGCCAGGGCGTGTCACGCCGCTGAGAACGCCACCCAAGTGGCCGGTAAGTCCGACAACGACGACCGCGAACGCCTCAAGGGGCAACCGGTACGTCGGAAGACGACGATCCGGATGTCGCCGCGCCTGCACGTGGACCCAGAGGACAAGGCAGATGAGGAAACTCGCCGCGCAGGCAAGTAACAGGTGCAGAAGAAGCGTTCCTTTCAACTTCTGGCCTTCAAGAGCCCAGTGCCAGGCGAGCAGACCGGTGATTGCCACCGGAACAGTGGAGGCGGCCGCCGGTACGAGATTGAAGTAAGCGGCAGAGGTCAGTGCCTGATTCTTCGTCCAGTGCGACACGTAGTCGAACGCGACAGCCGTTACGAACAGTGCGATCGGGAAGTGCACGAGCACAACGTGCTGTGCGTGGCGGGCAAGGAGCACAGTTCTGATATCGATGGCATGCATGATGACCTCCTAGTGCACGGTCACCTTGCCCGTCATCTTGGGATGAATCGAGCAGAAGTACGAAAACGTGCCCGCCTTGTTGAAAGTGAAAGAGAATTTCTCATCCGTATCAAGGACCTTGGATTTGAACGCATTGTCCGTGCTGACGATGGTGTGCGGAATGTCGTCGCGGTTTGTCCAGGTTACGGTGGTTCTGGCCGGAACCGTAAGCTCGACCGGTCCGAAGCTGAAATTGTCGATATTCACTTCTGCGGCGGCGGGCGTTGCCTGCTCACCTGCTGCTATTGGAAGTTGGGCGATGAAACCTGCGAGCGTCGCAATCAGCAGGAACGATAGAAAGAATCGGGTTGCACTCTTCATAGTCTTCTCCTTTTACCGTGGTGTCGTGAAATGGTTGCGTTGCGGTGTCAGGCGAGCGAGGAATCCACCAAGGCCAGAGCGTGCTCGCCCTGCACGTGTTTCACACTGGTAATTCCCAGTACGCTGCGCAGTTTGTCAGCGGGAACCGTCATGGGTCCGGGTGAGGGAGCCTGGCCGGGCGCGGGTTGCGGAAAAGCGGTAGACGCGGCCGAGTGAAAGGTGACGTTGCCCTCGACCTTTTGCATGACCTGGTGGATGTGGCCGTTCAGCACTGTGACGGACCCGAACTTCTTCAGATTAGCCAGTGCCTGCGCGCTATCGTCGGTTGCCCAACCCCATTCTGGATAAATGCTCCAGAGTGGTATATGGGCGAACACGATTATGGGCGTGCTGTGCTTCAAGTGCCTGACATCATCTTTAATCCAGTCCAGCTGTTCAGGCCCGAGCGTTCCCAACCCTCCGGCCTTGAGATTGACGACATTCACGAGGCCAATGAAGTGGACGCCTTTATGATCGAAGCTGTGCCACCCTGCTCCCCTGGTGCCCCTGCCGTAACGCTCCAGGAACTGCTTGCCCTCATCGTTGAGCACGTCGTGCTCGCCTGGAACAAAGAATACGTTTTTCGGAGTCGCACTTTTCAACACCTGATCAACTGTGTCGAACTCCTGCGGTCGTGAGAGGTGAGTGATGTCGCCGGTGTGCAGTATGAACTCGGGCGTTTTCGGCACCGCGTTGATCCTGTCAACAGCGGTCTTCAGAGTACTGACAACATCCGGATTTGCTGCCTTATTGAATCCCATGTGACTGTCGCTGATCTGGACGAAGCTCAACTCGCCGGCGGCCAGGTGATTCACGTCCGAAAGTTTGTTCAGGCCATAGGACTTCAGCACGCCGCCCTGCATGACACACAGAGCTCCTGTACCGGCCCAGGCCATGCATTTCAGGAATCCGCGGCGGTCGATGCCGTCGTGGTTGTGATCGTGCAGAAGTTTGTCGTCTTGATTTCCTCGCATATGTGGCTCCTCACTTCTTTCCGCTTCGTCGGCTCAAACGATGAGCACGACTGCGGTGCGGGTCTCACTATGCTGGGCGTTTCGATACGGGACAATGGACAGTCAATCCCCTGTTCGTGACTTCGGCGTCCCTGCCGTTGTCCCTGCGTAAGCAGAACGATCGAAAGGCGTTGTTGAGAGGCATCCCCAGTTCGTTCAGGACACTGTTTCTTTCGGGCGGCAGCCTCCATCTAATCGGGCGTGCAAGTCCCGGCGCCGGAAGAACGTCGAATCAGCGGGCGGCTCTGTTTCGGAGTCTATGAAGTAGATCTACGCGCCGGAGAATTGCGCAAACACGGGACCAGGATTCCGCTCCAGGCGCAACCTTTCCAGGTGCTCACGATGCTGCTGGAACACAGCGGAGAGGTTGTGACCCGCGAGGAACTTCAGAAGAAGCTCTGGCCGGCAGACACCTTCGTCGACTTCGACCACGGTCTCAATAAGGCAATCAACAAACTGCGAGCCGCGCTGAGTGATTCGGCCGAGAGCCCACGTTACGTTGAGACGGTTGCGCGTCGCGGTTACCGGTTCCTTGCCGAGGTAAGGACGCTGGAGCGGTCGAGCGCGGCGGCTCATCCAACTGCGACTGCCGCCGATGCAGAATCAAGTCAAACTGCGGCATCCGCGGCAGAGCCAGCGATAGAAGAGGCAGTCGCCCGGAGACGCCTGCTCACTCCCGTTTTCTGGAGAATCCTGGCGGTAATTGCTCTCGTATGTGTCGGTGCTGTGTCCTTTTGGACTTATCAGCGGCGGCACGCTTCGGCACCGGTCATTCGGTCACTGGCCGTACTGCCGTTCGAGAGTCTATCGAGTGACAACTCGCAAGAATACTTCGCCGATGGAATGACAGACCAGTTGATCGCGGACCTGGGACAGGTCGGCGAGTTGCGCGTGATCTCCCGAACCTCTGCCATGAGTTACAAGCATGTACGCAAGCCCTTACCGCAGATCGCCCGCGAACTGAACGTCGACGCGGTCGTGGAAGGCACCGTGCTTCGCTCAGGCGACCGGGTCCGTATCACGGCGCAATTGATCAATGCCCCGGAGGACAAGCACCTGTGGTCACAAAGCTATGAAGGAGAACTCCGCCACACGCTGGAGTTGCAGAACAAGGTGGCCCTGGCAATAGCGGATCAAGTGCGCATCAGCCTGAACGCAAAGGAACAAGCGGCTTTGCGCGGGGTGAAGGAGGTGAATCCCGAGGCTTACGTTTCTTACCTAAAGGGAAGATATTTCTGGAACAAGCGCACGGCTGAAAGCTTGAAAGTGGCCCTGGAATATTTCAAACAGGCGATCGATGAAGACCCGAAGTACGCCCAGGCTTACTCGGGCCTGGCAGACACGTATGCGCTTCTGGGCGACTGGCAGTACGCGGTGATTACCCCGAAGGAAGCATTGCCGAAAGCGAAAGCAGCCGCAGTGAAAGCGCTGGAGTTGGACAACTCTCTGGGAGAGGCCCATAACTCCCTGGCATTCTGCCTTGACGCTTTCGATTGGGACTTTGAATCTGCAGGGAAGGAATTTCAGCGCGCGATCGAATTGAATCCGGGGTATGCAACGGCCCACCATTGGTATGCCTGGCATCTGGCACTGTTGCACCGGTACGACGACGCGATCGCAGAGATGAGAAAAGCGCAGGACCTGGATCCGCTTTCGCTGGTCATCAATGCCGATCTGGCAGAGTTATTGGGACTCGCACATTCCTACGACGAGTCCATTCGCCAAAGTCAAAAAACAATAGAAATGGACCCCAACTTTGGCCTTGCACACATTCACCTGGGCCAGGCGTATCTGCAAACGGGCAGGTATCGGGAAGCAATCGCGGAGCTGACCAAGGCGGTGAACCTGTCCGGGCGGAGTCCAACGTGCGTGGCGAACCTCGCTCGCGCCTACGCAGCGGCAGGTAACAGAGCTGAAGCGGTCAGCCTGCTGGCAGAATTAAAGGAGCGGTCAACCGGAACGTTCTCGCACGGTTCGGAGATCGCCGCCGTCTACGTTTCACTCGGGCAGCCTGCGCAGGCCATGACGTGGTTGGAAAAGGGATACGACGAGAGATTCAATCCCGGAGTTCTTCTGCGGCCTGGCTTTGATCCGATCCGCTCAGACCCTCGTTTCAAAAATCTTGTGCACCGGGTTGGCCTCCCGGACTGAAATGGACGGGGGTAGAGCTCCGCTGTGGGACTTACGGGTATGAATGCGGCCGTCACAGCTAATGGCGTGGCGGGTTGTTGTTCGAACGGTTCGTTGTATCGGAAGGCGAGGTGGAGGTTCCCGGAGGAGATGTGGCGCCGGTGGCGGAAGGATCGGCGCGATGAATGTAGTCCGGCATCTCACTCACTCGGATGTCATTGACGACGGCTCTCCCGTCTGCCATCGATTGGGCTATGGCTTGTGCCCTATCTTTATCTGCGTGTGTTGCGACCGTTCCCGCGAGCGAAACCTTGTCGGTGGAGACGTATGCGCCCAGGTTATCGGCGGCCAAGGCGGGGTCCTGCTGAAAAGCACGCTGAATCTGAATCTGCAATTCGGCAGGATCCGGCTTTTCGGCATTCGCCGCAGAAGAAGGTGCGCCGGGAGCCACGGAGGATTGTTCCTGCGAATTGTCGGTCTGGCCGGGCGTGACGGGTCTTTGCTGCTGTGCCCGCGTCTGTGAACCGACGTCGGGGCGCTGCGCGTGTGCAAGGTTCGTTGCAAGCACCGCGATGAGAGTCAGTTTGCACAGAATGCGTTTCGTGAGGTTCCTCCAAAGAGAATCCCGACTTTCGCCGGGATTCTGCGATAACACATTCGATGCAGCTTTGGTCAGTACTGCTGCCGTCACTGACTCGGCGGATTCTCTGCCCCCTTCGAACCGCTGCCTGGACACTTGGTCGTTCCCCTGCCAATCTTGCTCACGTCGATAGAGGCATTGTCCGAAGAACCGCCAGAGACAGGTCCCATTACAGCGACCGATTCGCCAACATGCGACTGCAGCGGAGAAGCATCCGCGCCTGCCGGAATGTTCAGCTTGTATTTCTTGCCGGCATTGTCGGTGATCGTGTAATTCGGGTTCGTGCCGCCAAGACAGCCCTCTGTAACCGGCGCGTTTGCGCTTGGTGCGCCGGCCTCTGGGCCGCCCTGCTGACCGGCGCTGCCCGGCATGGAACCTGGAGACTGAGCGCCCGGCGACTGACTTGCATCCGGTATCTGCGGGTTCGGGGATGTGGCTTGTCCACCGCTCCCGTGTGGCATCGCTCCGGGTTGCTGTGCCGCCGCCCAGGCTAGCGTCGCCAGCAAGAACAAGCTGATGAGAAACAGTGTTTTCATTTGAACAAAACCTCCCCTGGTTCCGCGCACAATCAGCGCTTCAGGATTTCTGATCACCCCGCGTCACGAAGCGGGTTCTTGTTAGAGCACCGTTGCGCCAGGGAGTTTGCCCGCCAAGGGAGGTAATTCAACGTGCTACTGACGTGTGCTGCTCTGCCGAGGAACAAGCCTGCAGGGCTGCACGCCTCTCGAGCGGCGTTGGAACTTTGACGGAAGCCATGCCGGCCGCGGTCGCAGCCTGAATACCCATGTCAGTATCTTCAAACACAAGACAGTCTTGGGGACGAACACCAAGCCTGCTGGCGGCGAGCAAAAACGGCTCCGGATGAGGCTTGCTGTTGGTGTAGTCGCCAGCGCAGACAATCGCCTGGAACTTGTCAAGCAGACCGAGGGCCGCGAGTGAAGCAGTAACGGAGTCGCGGCGGCTGCCGGAGACGACCGCAAACGGGATCGTGCCCTGCATGGCCTGGATGTGATGAAGCACCTCAGGGACAGCTTTTAGCTGCGGGAGCAGAGTGAAGTAGAGATTCTCCTTGCGTTCGGCGACCTGCGCCACGGGCATGTTCAACCCGCGAAGTGTATTCAAGTCAGAAATGATCTCGACAATGGGTTTACCACCCCAGGCATAAAAAAGCTCTTCCTCAAAGGAACAGCCCCATTCGCCGAGCGCCGTGGTCCAGGCAACGTAGTGAAGAGGCATGGAGTCGGCGATTGTGCCGTCGCAATCGAAGAGGTACGCACGAAAAGTACCCTCGGGCAGCTTCAGTGTCATTTCCAATCCTTGGCTCGGCTCGAGTCGAAGCACACGTTCATCCTCAGTTTGACGAACTTGAGCCTCGAACTGATTTCGAACTCTGTCAGAACACCGTCAGTGTGAACGGAGCTGAGGTGATATTCCCCACCGAAGCGGTGATACTGGTGCTGCCGGAGCCCACTCCGGTCGCGAGTCCGCCCGGACTTGTGATGGTGGCAATGAGCGTGTTACTTGAGGTCCACGTCGCTGTGCTGGTGATGTCCTGCGTGCTGCCATCGGCAAAATGAGCCGTGGCATGGAACTGGTCGGTGAGACCGATCATGCTGATGTTCCCGTTGGTCGTATCCGTGACCGTGATCGAGGTCAGCGCCGACGTAGTAACGGTCAAAGTGGTGGTCCCAGACACGGAGGGCGTGCCCGTAGACGTTGCCGTGATCGTGGTGCTCCCAGCCTTTAGGGCCGTCGCCAAACCGGACGCGTCGATCGTGGCGACAGTCTGGTCAGAGGAGGTCCAGGTGGCGTTGACATTGGAAGTGCTGCCGTCGTCATTCACGCCGCTCGCGGTGAACTGCTGAGTCTGGCTGACCGCGATGTTCGGGCTGCTCGGCGCCACAGAGATTGAGGTCAGTGTCGGACCGCTGAAGAATCCGTGACACGACGGTAACTGTACAAGTATGAACGCTACTGCGACGACCAAAAGGACTCGGCGAGTCATCGACCGCATTGGAACTCCCGCTCGGTGCTTAGCGTCCGCACCAATCGCTGAACAAGCGGTAGAGGTGGGACACCGTGATTCCAGGCCGAGGCGGCAATTCCCCTCCTTCGAGGCGGAGAACTCAGTTGCCAGCCAATGGCCTTCAGCCGTCAGTGTACACCCGCGGGAACTTGCAAGGTTGACAGTTCGCGTCAGCGAATCGAGTACCGTTCTGGATCGAACTCGGCTTTTGGCGTCCTGTTAAGGACAGTCGCGCGTGCGCCGTTCATGAGCGGCCACGCGCGATTGAGCTTCTCGCCGACGTTGCATTCGTAAGCGGTGATCATTCGATTAAGAGCGTTGCTCATTGCCTGGCGCAGACGATCGTGTGCGCTTGCATCGCGGAGAGCAGTTGTTCCGCGCGGCGGTAGTCGGGATTGAAGTGGAGGACTTGCGTGAGGCGCTGGCGGGCGGCGGGTTCGTTGCCGAGTTGGCAGGAGATCACGGCGAGGTTGGCGCCGACTTCGCTGAGAAATGGGTTGAGGTCGAAGATGCGCGACCAGAGTTGCACGGCGTCGGTGACGCGGGCGGACTTGGCGTAGATGACGCCGAGGTTGGCATTGGCGACGCGGTTGAGCGGGTCGGCAGCGAGGGCCTCGCGATAGAGTTGCTCCGCACGCGCCGTGTTGCCGGATTCCTGCTGAAGAAATGCTAAATGCGTGAGGACGTCAGGATCTCGCGAACCGTCTTTCAGGGCTTGTTCGAGAGTGGATAGGGCTCGTGCCGAGAAGGAGGCGTCGGTTTCTGCGAGTTGGGCGTAGGCGAGTCCGAGGGAGCGCGACGTCTTCGGGCCGAGAAAGACTTCGACGGTTTTGCTGCCAGCTGTGTTAAGGGGCGATGCCTGTCCGGCCGCGGATTCTGTGGCGAGAGGTTCTCGCGGAATGCGGTGGTCTGTGAGCATGGCGTGCGCGGCGTCGGTGCTGCGCAGGCGTGGCATGTGGCAGACAGTGCAATCGGGTTGTTGGGCGTGGTGCTCACGGGCGTAGCGTGGGGCGGTGTGGCAGGCGAGACATTTGGCGCGGTAGTAGGTCGCGCGCTCCGGATTCGCACCCTCCCCTGATTGGAAGGAGGCACCGGTGGCCGTGGAGAGCGTAGGGGTTCCTCGTCGCTGCGCTCCTCGGAATGACAAGCTGTGGTGATCATCAGTGTGAGCGGGTAGCACCTGCGAGGACGTCTGCGGTGGTGGTTGATCGTGAGGATCGTGACACGATAGGCACGACATGCGGTCGCCACTTTTGAGCTTGCACTGGCTCGCGGCGAGGGCTTCGAAGTGGCTGGCGGGGTGGAGGTTCTGGCGATTGGAGGAGCGGACAAGGAAGACGGAGAGGAAGTCTTCGAGGTGATGGCCGGGCCGGAAGTCGAAAAGGTCTTTGCCGGGCGCGGCGACGGTCGCGTCACCCTCAAGATGGCATTGTGCGCAGATGGCATCGCGTGCGGCGGCGTCGGATGATAGGGGCACAAACATGCGCGCCTTACGGCTGACGTGAGCACTGCCCGGGCCATGACAGCGCTCACAACTTACGCCGTGTTCTGCGAAAGGTGGCGAGGGATAGCGGTTGACGGTTCCAGGTCCGGGCGCTGCGACCTGGCTCGTGTGACAGAAGAGGCAGCTCCGCTCCACCGCATGGTTGAGCGGCATTTCGCGCACGTTCTGATAGCCAGGCGACATGTCCCAGTGACCGGGGTCGGCGTAGTAGTTCACCGGGCTCTGAAAGAGGTAGCCGCCGTTGGAGAAGAGGTAGGCGCGCCCGTGCTTGCCTGAGCCGAGATAGTACTGGAGCTGTTCGATGCCATGTGCTCCGGCGCCGTCCGTGCGGTGGTACTCGAGGTAGACGAGGCCTTCAGCATCTGTTACGCGGTAAGCGACCGAGGATGCGGCGTGCGTGAACGCGCCGGGGACGAGTCCGCGAAAGGCGGGGCCGCTGGTCTGGGCCATGTTCGTTCGCATGTAGCGGTCGAAGATTGCAGCATGGCAGGGGCGGCAGGACTGGCTGCCGACGTAATTGGTCGCAACTCCTACCGAAGTGGAAGAGTGCGGCACCACTGTTCTCGCATCGGGTGAGTACGGGGCCGTCGAAGTTTGTGTAGAGCGGAGGATCTGACCCGGCGAGGACGGGTTGGAGACCTGTCCCCACACACCTGAGACCGCAATGTTCAGTATCAACAGAAGACAGATCCACCGTATCGCTGTGCGATACGACGGAACACCCGCGACCAGAGTCCGAGGACACATGGACGTCGCCTAGAACGAAAACTTCGCAGCCAACTGAAACGCGCGTGGGCCGCCGGAACCGAATACTCCGCCCGCAGTTGTAACGGGCAGGCCGAAGCTGGAGGAGCGCAAGAACCCCGGGGCAGACGGGTCGTTGCTGTCGCGCGCCAGAACGTTAGAGAAGCCCGAGTAGTTAAGGTTCGACACGCCGAGCACGTTGGTGATGTTGAAGATGTTGAAGGCTTCAGCGATGGCTTCGAGACGAGCACGCTCACTGATCTTGAAGGTTTTGCCGATACGAAGGTCGAGCGAGTTGAACGAATCGTTGAAGCGGGCGTCAGGCGAAACCAGCGGCAGCGGCACGCCGTTGATGCCTCCGCCGGCGTTCAGCTGCGAAATAAAGGTGTTGAGCTCGCCGGCGGAATGGAACTGACGTCCCCCGGCGTTGCGTTGCAGCACGGGAACGCGAGTGCTTGCGTCGGGCATGAGGATGTCCATCGGCACGCCGGAGGCGAGTGTCCAGATGGCGGACAGGCGGAAGCCACGCGGAAGTTCGGTGGATCCGGAAAACGTGAACCGGTGGCGCTGGTCGTTGGGCGTCGGGCCGTATTCGCGTGCCAGATTGTTGGGGTCTATGGGGCCGTTAGCGAACGGGATCTGGTCGTCGTTGGCGTAGTTCAGCGCCTTGGAAAGCGTGTAGGCGGCGCGTAAATCGTAGTGATGCGAGAAGCGCTTGCGCACACTGAGCAGAAGAGCGTCGTAGTGCGTGTTGACGCTTGATTCGAGCTTCTTGACTATGTCCTCGCCACCGATGACCGGGTTGAAGACCGTGCCGACGGTGCGGCCAAGGATGAAGTGCGTCCCGAGGTTATGCAGGCCATCGGCGCTGAGGATGAAGTCGCGACCGATCTCGCGCTGCACGCCGAGGTGGAACTGCTGGACTTCGGGATTCTGCAGGTGGTTGTCGATGACGTTAATGCCGGCCGCGCCCGCGCCGGGGAAGATGAATCCGGTGAACGGGTTTGCCAGGGTCGGAGCGCCAGGGGCGAAGTGGCCGGTTGGGTCGAGAAACATGACGTTGCCGGCGCGTACTTCGATGGGCAGCGCGCGGCCGTCCAGACCTCGCTCAAGCGACTGCACTTCCAGCGTAACGCGGTCGTAGTAGATGCCGTAGCCGCCGCGAATGCTGAGACGGCCATCCCGGGTGGCCCAGTTGAAGCCGATACGGGGGCCGAAGTTGTTGGTGTCGCGGTGGCGCGCGCCCGGAGAGAACGGCTGCACGATCGGGTTGAGCTGGGAGTAGCGGCTGACGTTGTTGACGTCGGTATCGAGTTCGTATCGTAAGCCGATATTAAGTGTGAATTGCGGGTGCAGACGCCAGTCATCTTGAACGCAACCGGCGATGTAGTTGTTATCGGCGTCGGGAAGCACGAGCGGACGGTCGGGGAAGGCGCTACGCAGGGTGACCGCGAAGAGCAGGTCATTGTCGTCAACCCGGCCATCGCCGTTACGGTCGAAATCGGGGAAGTCTTCGACGAGTTCGACGCGCCCCTGCTGAAATACACCGAGGAAGAAGTTGGCGTCGATACGCTGGACGTCGGCACCGAATTGAAAGTTGTGCCTGCCGCGCGACCAGGAGAGTCCGTCACTAAATTGAAGGCGATTCTGGCCTGTTTGCTGGGGCACGCGGAATGAGGCGCCATCCTGCAGGCTGGGAAACGTAAGCTGCGGACTTTTGACGACCGGGGCGATCGAGTTGAAAAAGTTATTAACGCTGAAGCTGAAGCGATTGAGCAGCGTGGGGCTGAAATTGCGGGTCCAGCTGGCGAGGAACGACTGGAAGTGGTTGCTGGAAGCCTGGCGTTGCGAAGCGGAGCCGATGGAGCGGGTAAGGGTGCTGGCGGCCGTATCGTCTTCGAGTTCGAGCGAATAGCGCAGACTGAGCGCGTCGCGCGGGCTGACCTGCCAGTCGGCTCGCGTGGTGCCGAGCAGGTCCTGGAGCGGAGCTGGCGCGAAGGTGCGCTGGATCGTACGCGTCTCGAAGTTACGCTCGCCGACGAGTACGCCACCAAGCTGGTCGCGGAATTCGAAGGCGTCAAACCACCAGGCCTTGTCCCGCACGAGCGGACCGCCGATGTTGGCCGCGTAGTGCTGACGGCGGAACGGGGGCGTTTCGCCGAGACTGCGATCGAAGGTTGCAGGGAGGCCCTGGAGCGCGGCATCTCGCTCGAAGAACGAAACGCCGCCGTGCAGTTCGTTGGAACCGGACCGGGTGACGACGTTAGCGACCGATGATCCCGAGCGGCCGAGTTCAGCGGAGAAACGGTTGGTCGCGATCTGGAATTCCTGGACGGCGTCCTGCGGGATGTTCTGCAGTGGGCCACCCACGACGTCGTCGCTATTGTCGGCGCCGTCGACCGTAACGTTGCCGCCGCGACCGAGTTGTCCGGCGGAAGAAATGGTGACGCGGTCAGTCTTGGTG
>JAEZPW010000215.1 GCA_023441255.1 Acidobacteriota bacterium | reverse complement strand
GTTCCCCAAGTACCACGAGGATATGATCAGGGCGCCCTTCTACGGCAATGAAGCCATTTCGCAGAGTATTTCCGCCCTGCTGTTTGTAGCGCTCTGCGCGTACGTGTGGTTCGGCTCAACCAGGCGTAAAAAGGAGATTCGATGGACGCGGTAGCACGATACGTAGCAGATGCGGTACTTGGTATCGACACACTCTGGGGCGGTGATGTCATGTGTCCCTCGGGCACGGGACGCTTCATTGCCGATTCGTGGTTTTCCGATGAGTCGCTCCCGCTTGCTTACACACATCCCACGGCAGCTCGCGTTCGCGAAACGGGGGGCGTGTCGGCTAAGAAGATAGATACGGAAGCAGTGGACGAGTATCTCCGATGGATCGATTTGCCGGCGGCAATCGATGGCCTGCGCTCAGAAGCTAAGAAGCTCGGCGGACTTCGTGGGCAATACCTCGAGGGGCTGGGATTGTGCTTGCAGGCGATGTGGGAACTCGCGATGGAACTGTTGGGCAAGGGCAAACAGGTCCCGTATGCGGCCTGCGTTGAAGCCTCGACCGGGAATCCGCCCGAGCCGTCGCACCCGGAGCAGAAGCGCGAGCGCGTTGCCGAATTGCTCAGCCGTGCTGGATACCCCAGTTCCAACGGGCGCCTGCTCAGTGCCGTCGATGCCTGGCGTCGCGAACGGGTGACGCCCATGGCTTCTGTGCGCGCCCTCAGTGCGGCCGTGATCGCCTACTTCGACCGTCTCAGCGACAGGAATCTCGCACCGCATTTGCCGCGTGAGCTAGCTTCGGTTCCCCGAGCCAATATTGACTTCTTGCCGATCAAAGACGCCTGGTTCTCCGGATCCATGAACTACGTGGGCCGGGCCAGAAACGACGATGGGTCTCCGCAGTACGAAGCTACGTACGAGATCAATGCTTCGCTGCAGATCTCCGTTCCGGAGTTTCAGCAGCTTGTCAGTCATGAGGTGGTTCCGGGGCACGTGACGACATTCGCCTACATGCAGAACCTGTACGTCCGCGGTCTGGCCGGGTTCGAGGCGACGGTGCTGACCATGAACACCCGGGCTGCCGCGCTCTTCGAGGGTATTGCAAACAACGCCATTCTCATCGCGCACGGCGTCACGGAAGTGGAGCAGTTGCCCGACGAAGACATGCAGATCGGCGTTCTGCTCGCCCTCCTGCAGGATGATGCGAAGAATCAATCGTCCTATCTGACGTGGGGAGAAGGATGGGACCAGATCGACGTCGCCACTATCCTTCGCCGCGATTTTCTCGTGACGGAAGAACGCGCGGACAAATTGTCCGGAGCATGGGGACGCCACCCGCTGCTCGGGCGCATGTACCTGCCGGCGTACCGGTCAGGCACGGAGAAGGTCGCGCAGCTTCGTCGAAGCTACCCGGCCGAGCGTGTGCTGCCGGCAATTTACGGCTGCTTCGGTCTCGTCGATATCAAGACTGTTGACGAAGTGCTGAAGGGAAAGGCGAAGCAGGCCTAGAGCGGACCGCAACATAAAAAAGCCCGCTCCATTGCGGGCTTTTCGTTTTTGAAGCAGGTCGGAATGCTCACGCAGCCTTCTCTCCCGCCTTCGCTGCCGCAGTCCTTGCAATGATGAGAGGTGAAGGCGCCGGCGCCTGCAAGGTGTCAACCGCGTCAAATCCTGCCCGGGTGAGGATGTCTTTCAGTTCGGTCAGCGTGAACGTGTCGCCCTCCTCCGTGTGGACAAGCATGTTCAAGGCAAACATCAGGGCAAAGGCATTTTCCTTGCGTTCCTCGTCTGCAAGAAACTCGCCGATTACCAACTGTCCGCCGGGTTTCAGCGCGCGCTTGATGCGCCGCAGCAACTCCTCAGATTGTCGTGGCCCTTCGGAGTGGCATATGTGCCCGAGGGTGGCAATGTCATATTTGTCCCTGCCGAAGTCAGACTGACGAAAATCGCCGGGCAGGTAATCGTAACGGTCCGTGAATCCATGCTTGGCGACGAAGCGTTTCGTTACCTCGATGACCTGCGGGAAGTCGGCCACGGTGACATGTGCGTCAGGATCTTCCTTTGCGACCATGAGACTCCATACGCCCGAACCTGCTCCGATATCGAGCACCTTCAGTCCGCGCCTGCCGTTTACGACGTGTTTGGCCGCAGCAGTCGCGCCCGGCACGTTCATCACGAACAGCGAATCTACGAACTGGGCAAAGAAGGTCGCGCCGCCTTCTTCGGTCTCGACTTTACGCCATGGATGACCGGTCCTGACGGACTCCGTCAGATGCGACCACGCTTCCTTGATCTGGTCGCTGTGCAGTATCCAGGCTCCCATATAGGCCGGACTGTTTTTGGTCAGGAAGGTTCGTGCGGCGTCGGTTAACGAGTATCTGTTGCCGGCCTTTTCCAGCACTTTCAACCCTACGAGCGCGTCCGCCAGCATGCGAACTCCTCGTTCGGTCGCTCCTGACGCCTTGGCCAAATCGGCTGCGGTGTGCGCTCCGTTTTCGATATGTGTAAACAGGTCCAGTTCTACCGCCGTCCGGAGTATCTGCTGGTTTGCGAACGAAAACGACAGCGACATGAGCACGGCCGGGTCAGGTCTCTGCTGCGGTTCCACCATGCGCGTAGTGCGATTGTCCATTGAACGCTCCTGCGAGGGTGTGCTTTGAAACAGGAGCTTGGATGCGCTGCCCTGATCTTCGGATGACTGCTGTCCGTCATATCCGAAACCAATTGAGCTAGGACTGCTTCTCTTCGAGTTCAGACCAGCGGGCATACAGCTGGTCTACGACGCGCTGTGCTTCGTGCATCTCTGTCTCGGTCGCGACCAACCGTGCCGCGTCGCTTGCGATCGCCGGGTCTTCATGGGCGGCGCGCTTTTGGCGCAGGGTCTCTTCCGCCTCGGCGATTCGCTGTTCGATGGTCTCGTACTCCCGGGCTTCCAAATAGGAAAGCTTCTTGCGAGTAGGCGTGCCGGAGCCGTCGCGAGGTGTGGCTGCCCGTTCTCGTGGCTCCGCCTGCACCTTCGATTGCCGGTCACTCTGCTGCTGCCATTCTTCCCACTGCGAGTAGTCAGCGAAGGTGCCAGCCTCGCCGCGCCCGTCCAGGCCGACGACGGTATTTGAGATGCGGTCGAGCATATACCGGTCGTGCGTGACCAGCACCATTGCGCCACGGAACTCCAGCAGGCTCTCCTCCAGCACTTCAAGGGTCGGGATGTCGAGGTCGTTCGTCGGTTCGTCGAGCAGCAGAAGATCGGCGGGCTGAAGCATCGTCTTCGCGATGAGCACGCGCGCGCGTTCTCCTCCCGAGAGCCGGCCCACAGGCTGGTTGAGTTGTTCGCCGGTGAACAGGAAACGCGCGGCCCATGAAGCCACGTGGATGACCCGATCGTCGTAAATGACGGAGTCGCTGTCGGGCGCAAGTGTGCGGCGCAGGCTCACGTCCGGGTCGAGTTCGCGCGTCTGATCGAAATAGACCACGCGCAGCGATGCAGCATGCCTTACGGTTCCGGAACTAGGGGTTAGTTCTCGGTTCAGCAGCCGGAGCAGCGTCGTTTTGCCGCTGCCGTTCGGACCGACAAGTCCGACACGCATGCCGGCCGTAAGCACGAAATCGAAATTCTTAAATAAAGTTCGCCCGCCGATCTCGAAGGCCAGGTTTTCAAGTTCCACCAGCCGCTTCGTTTTGCGGTCAGTCGCGGAAAACTCAATGTCGGCGGTCACGGTGCGTGCGCGTGCATTCAGGTCGGCCAGCTCGCCGATCATCTGTTGTGCCTTGTTGATACGTGCCTTGGCCTTAGTGCCTCGCGCCTTAGGTCCGCGTCTTAGCCACTCAATCTCAATGCGGACGCGATTCTCGAGCGACTCCTGGCGCTTCGCCTGGGCCTTCAGGAACTCTTCTTTCTTTTCCAGGAACGCACTGTAGTTGCCCCGAACGCGCAGCATGCCTTCCGGATACGCACGGTTCAACTCGGCCATGTCGTTCGCTACGTTCTCGAGGAAGTAGCGGTCGTGGCTCACGACGACGCACGCAAACGCTCCACTCTCCAGCAGTCCTTCCAGCCACTCGATTCCCGCCAAGTCCAGGTGGTTCGTCGGCTCGTCCAGCAGCAGAATGTCGGGTTGCTCGACCAGTGCCGACGCGATGGCAAGCCTCTTCTTCCATCCGCCGGAAAGTGCTCCAGCGTTGGCCTCGAAATCCGTGAATCCAGCTCGCCCCAGCGTTTCAGCGAGGCGCGACTCGCGTTCAGACTCCGAAACGCCCGCCGCAACCAGCGCCTGCATGGCGACACCTCGCACGGTTTCATCCGGCGAGAAATCGGACTCCTGTGCCACAAAGCTTAGTTTCGCGTATTTGCGCAGCGCCAGTTCGCCTGTGTCGGGAGCAACCTCGCCGGCCATAATGCGCAGAAGCGTCGACTTACCCGAGCCATTCGGTCCGATCAGGCCGATGCGATCACCGTCCGATATCGTGAACGCAACTTCACGGAACAACGGCGCGGAACCGAAGCTCTTGGCCAGCCCGCGTGCATTGAGAATAAGCGCCAAGTGGACTCGTACCCCTCACGACGAGAATATCAGCCATCGCAACACCGCGGAGCGTCAACTGGCGCAAGTGCCACCGCGTCAGTCCTCTGCAAGCTTTTTTCTTGAAACTCGCGGCCTCAAACGCGAAACTGAGTGCATGTCCAGCACCATTCGCCGTACCGGTTTCGTGTGTCTGTTCGTGCTCTGTTTTTCGCTGCTTGCGTTTGGCTGGGGCGATGAAGGCCACATGGCCATCAACCGCGCCGCCGCCGGGCGCATACCAACGTCCATGCCTGACTTCTTCCGCGCCGCCGCCGAGCGCCTCGTCTACAACGGCCCCGAGCCAGACCGCTGGCGCCATAAAGAAGAGTTCGCAGTAAAGAATTCACAGGAGCCGGATCACTTCATCGACCTCGAACGCACCGAAGGAATCGGGGAACTGCCTGCCGGACGTTATCAGTTCATTCAGAAGATGTATGAGAAGCGGGCCCGCGCCATTGCTGCCGGCGACCCGCATGCCGACGACTTCCTTCCCGAAAAGACCGGCCTTCAGCCCTATATCACGATGGAAATCTATGACCGGCTGAAGATTGCGTTTCGGGATTATCGGCGTCTCAAGGCGGAAGGCAAGGACACGTCAGCAGTCGAACAGAACGCCGTCTTCTACGCCGGTTGGCTCGGCCACTATGTCGCCGACGGCGCGAACCCGATGCATACGACAGTGAACTACAACGGCTGGACCGGTCCCAACCCGAACGGCTACACCACGAGCAAGGACACGCACTGGAACTTCGAGAGCAGCTTCGTAATGGCGAACCTGAAGAACCTAAATTTCGCCAGCCAACTTAAGGACCCGCAGGCGTTCTCAGATCCGTTCCATGCTTACTTGAAGTACTTGTGGGATTCCAATGCCCTTGTCGAGAAGACTTATCAACTGGAAAAAGCGGGTGCGTTCCAGAACGCCGGCACCGCGGAAGGCGTCGCTTTCCTGAACACCAGGTTCGCCGCCGGCGCCCAGATGCTGGCTGACCTTTGGTACACAGCGTGGGTGGAGAGCGAGAAGCCCGTCGTGGATCCCTATGCCGCGCCGAAGCCCACGGCAACGCCGGCGAGTTCAGCGAAGTAGCGCCAGTTGTGAAGTGAGGGAGCCTTAGCATTAGCCTCAGGCTCCCTATTCCCTGCGCGCGGTTTTCGACTCACACTTCGCCGAGGGCGGGAACTCAAGCTCTGCTTACTTACCTGCCGCTTGACTATGCATGGGGCACGAGGCGCCACCACCGCAGCATCCCTTTCCCTTGCCTTTCTTCGCCATCATGGGGCAGCTCTTACCGTCTTTGCCCGCACAGCAGCCCTGACCGTCTTTTGCCATCTTGGCGCAGCAATCCTTGCACCCGGCAGCATCCTTGCAGCAGCTCTGTCCGTCGCACTTGCCATCCTTGCAGCAGGGCTTGGCAGCGTCCGTCTTGTTGCAACATGCGCAGGCCGCAGCCTTGTCAGTGTTTGGGGCAGGGGTGGAGGCCTGGTTCAGAGCGTTCGCCCAGAGCGCGATCGCAAGCAGCGCAGCGAGAATGATAACGGTCCTTGGCTTCATCTTTCGGGTCCTCTCTGTCGAATCTGCCGGTCCGGAGCTGCCGGCGAAGTTGTTTGGGTATTTCATTGTTCAAGGTTCCCGGTACTCAGGTATGTGACCGGAATCACAGCTCGGAATCGGTGCCGTTGCCGGCTGGCAACTCCAGTTTTAGCCGACTTATACCTTTCGTGCGCTTATCTCGAACTGCTTGCGCACGATGATCGATGCAGCAACGAATGCGGCGATCACCGCCGCTGTCAGCAAGAGCCACGGCAGGTACTGCTGCGGATGCCCCAGCACGCGTACGAACCTTCGACCGTACGCGGATGCGATCGCCGCAATTGCCCCGTATCGTGCTGCGCGGCTGAGAACCACCACGGTCATGAACCTGCGGGTTGAGTAGCCCAGCACACCCGCAGCAGCGAAGAAAGTGCTGGTCGGGAAGGGAAGAGGAAGGGCAGTAGATGTGGCCAGGGCGCCGATGCCCCAGCGATCAAAATAGTTCAGGAGTTTAGAAACTCTTTTCTCCCCGAACTTCCTTTTCAGGTAATCGCTTCCCGCTCCTCGGGCCATGTTGAACGTGACGTAGGCTCCGATGGCAGATCCGCCAGTGGCCATCGCAGCGTAGTAATACCATGGCTGCTTGTGGCGGGCCGCCAGTATCGCAACCAGTATGTCCGGACCGCCAAACGTTGGGAACGGCATGCTGTCCAGAATGGCCAGGAAAAAGACTCCGAATCCACCGAGGTGCCGCAGCACCGTATTGAAACTCGGAGATGGCCGGCGCACCCGCCGGACAACATTCGCCGCTAGAATGAGCCCGCTCACCAACGGCTAGGTTACGAACGCGTGCTCCCGTGGGCAAGCACAAAACATTGTGTTAATTGCATTCGTGAAGCCAAAAAAACGCCACGGCCATCCGCCGTGGCGTTCCATGATCTGGTTCGAACCGGCTAGCGCCCCCCGCTCGCAGCGCCTTTGTGTCCTTTTACTTGCAGTTCATTAACGACCTGCTGCACGCCAGGGATACCGGCGGCGGTCTTTTCAACCTCGGCACGCTCTGCGGGCGTATCAACATCGCCCTTCAGCGTCAGCACGCCATTCTTTGCGTCGAAGCGGATGTGTTGGTTTTTCCAGTGATTGGCAGCAACCGCGGCCTTGAAATGGCTCTCGATCGCATCATCCGTATTCGACTGGATATCCTTGGCCGTGCCCTCGGCGCCCTGCGGACGCACCGCGATTTCGTTCGCAATTACCCGTCCGGGCGCGGCCTGTTGCGCAACCTGCGCCGCCTGCTGTTTCTGGTCGTCGGACTGCACGTCGCCTTTCAGCGTCACCACACCCTTGTCACGGTCTTCGTCGACATTGATGTCGTTCATGCCTTGCGCCTTCAGCGCCTGTTCGACGTTGTCCTTTGCAGCAGGCGTGTTGGCCCTCTGCCGCGAGCACCCTATAGTTATTCCGATAGCCATCACTGCCACGAGGGCAAACGTTAGCAAACGCATTCTGTTCCTCCCCTTAGTTCGGTAGGTTTTTTGAAGCGGCGTCTTCAGTTCGATGCGGCTTTTTCACACAAGGCAGAGCACTGGCCCGGGTGGCAGCAGGCCCAGTGCTTGCAAAAAAGAGGCGCTGTTTACAGCAGCAGCCCCGTCCGCGACCACCTCGTCAACGGAATCAGGTGGTGGAGTGCTGTCCAGTAAAACGCGTTGGTAGGCTCGCCCCGCGAGTCCATCCAGTCGCTCGACTTGGTCCGAAACGACCACAGTACGAGGATGGGTCTTCCGATCACCGACTGAACCGGCACCGGCCCCCAGGCACGGCTGTCCTCGGAATTATTGCGATTGTCTCCCAAAACGTAAATCTCGCCACCGGGCACCGTCTGCCTTGGCACGTTCGCCATGTATCTGGAGCGCGGAGCATAGGGCTCCCGCATAGCCGTATCGTTGATATAGAGCACGCCATCCCGCATTTCGACGGAGTCGCCGCCCAGCGCCACAACGCGCTTCAGGTAAACGGCCCCGCTTTCTCCCGGTGCGCGAAACGAGACGATTTGCCCTCGCCTTGGGGCGGCAAGGCGCGGCAATCGCCACGAAGTTCCTGGCAATGAGGGCCCATCCAGCGCGCTCGACACGAACAAGTGATCGCCCACCAGGACTGTGCCCTCCATCGAAGCGGTGGGAACGACCGCAATCTGGAAGCATGCGGCGAGGCAGAATGCGAGGGCGAGAATGCAGAATGCAGATTTGGGGAGAAGGGTGATCTTGGGCACGGCCAACACTGCGTAGTCTTATTTCGTTCAGTGTCGGCCAGCCCTGGTTTTCAGCAAATCGGGGGAACAGCTTACATCCTTAGCTGCTCTTGACTGACAGGAAGCCGCTGACGTTCTCCCAAAGCAACTGCGGGAAGCTCTTGTCGAGATAAGAACGAATCGAGACGTAGCACTCGTCGCACGTGTTCGTCTTCGTGAACTCCTCGACCATGCGCGCGCGGTCTTCGAGGCGAAACTTCTTGAAGATCATCGAGCACGGCTGCAGCCAACCGTCACTGGTAACCACCAGGAAGCGGTGACCGGCCCTGCAACCCGGCATTCCACCTTGCTGGAAGAACTTGCGCGTCTCCTGCAAGGTGGTCGGCGCATTGACTATCCAGTTTGTGTCGTCACGGCGAGCTTCAATCTTGTCCAGTTCGCTGTTCAGCAGCGCCAGCTGCTCGGGCGAGGTGAGCGAGTAATCGCGGCATCCGGTGCGCTTGGCCGAGTAGGAGCTGAAGCAGATGTTCACGCCCCATTCTTTAGCCTTGTCTGCGAGCTTATTGATCTCCGGCAAGTTCCAGCTGGTTATGCAGGAGTTCATGACGATGTCGTCGTAGCCCAGCTTCGCGCACCGCGGAACGATGTCCTCAAGCTGCGCATACAGTCCGGGATATCCGCGGAAATCGTCATGGCGATGATCCGGGAAGTCGAGACTCACGGAAAACTGGTCCACGCCGGCTTCGTGTAACTGAACGTACTTCTCTTCGGTCATGTGCGACCAGTTCGAAACCAGAATGAGATATGGAATCGTCGAGCCCGACTTGATGTTGCGGACGATATCGACCACGTCTTCGCGCATCAGTGGCTCGCCGCCTGAGACCTGCACAACACAGGGCTTCAGCGCTTCCATGTAACGCCGATAATCCGCCGGCTTCAGGTTGCGGGAATCGTCACGCGGACCGCCGTGGTCGCAATGCTTGCAGTAGCAGGTGCACGAATCGGTCACTTCGAAAGACACAACGATAGGGCGACCGACGGGCCAGTTGACCGAGCCTCGTCCGATGATGCGAAGAGAATCTGTAAAAGGAACTTTGCGCATGTTATTAGGACACGTATCCGAACATTCTGGGGACAGTCGACGGTAGCAGTCGTGAGTTGCTGAATGCAAGCCCAAAACCAGCGAACGGTAGCAACTCGGGGTCTAACTGCGCCGTGCCGACCTGCGACGGCTGCACTAAACGCCACCGCACCGCGTCAGCGTTGACGGGACCACTGCAACCGGATGCCGGCGCGCACAAGCCGTGGCGCCCCGGTCATCGGCGTGGGCGTTCGGCCAACCAGGTACGTCCGATCCAGCAGATTCTCGCCCGACGCGAAGGCCTCCAATTCATCGGTGAAATGAAATCCGACGAATCCGTCAGCCGAGAAGTAACCGGGAAGTGGAAACTGGTTAAGGTCATCGTCATACTGCTGGCCAATGTAGCGGCCCGCGCCCGTTACCGTCCAACGGTGCCCCTGGTAGCCAATCGCCGTCGACACAGCGTGCCGAGGTACCTGCGGTACCTGCAGCCCCAACAATTGGGTTTCCAGAGAACGGACGATCGTGGAATCGGAGAATTGATAGGCTGTACGCGTCCAGACGTGATGGGGCAAACTCGCCTGTAACTCGAGTTCCACGCCACGCGCCCGCAACACACCTAAGTTTTGCCGCTGTCGGGTTATCAGTGCCGGAGTAACATTGAGTGTTCGGTTCCCGATGGCATCGTGTACGTCATTCCAGAAGAATTTGGCGCGGCCAAGGACCGGTCCTGACCCGATGTTCACCCCCGCTTCACCTCCCCATAGCCTCTCCGCATCGAGGCGGTCGTTGGCGAGCGTCTGCACGTTTCCCAGGCGAAACGTCCGGTAAAGTTCGTTCAGCGTGGGGCTGCGGAAAGCGCCATATCCTGAGCCCGTGAGGGAAAGGATCCGAGTGACTTTCACCACCGCCCCGAGCGATGGCGAGAACGCTATCTCAGTTCGCGGTGCAAAGTCCCTGATTGTGGAAGGAAGGGGCAACGCGACCGGCGTCGCGGCAGAACTTGCGTCGTAATTGCGCCACGAATCCACCCGCGCTGCCGCGGTCACGTGCAGGCGCGAGCCGATCTGCATCATGTCTTCCGCAAAGCCACCGGCAAGTAGCTGTCGGCCGCCCGCGAGTATGTGAGTAGTCGGCACGCCGCCCACGAAAACGAGTTCGTCCGTATGTCCGCGTACCTGCCGAACGTCCGCGCCGACCGCAACTACGTTCGTCGCCGACAGAGCTCGCGTCCATTGCGACGAAGTCCCGATCTGCTGCGCCGGAACTGCCTGGGTTCGAGTCAGCGACTCGGCCGAGCGGTCCGCCGCGATGGCGGAGAAGGTCTGGTTATAACGTTGGCCTGACCCGAAGAACCTCACCGCCAGGTTGCCGCCACCGGTCCGCAGGTCGGCCCCGGCTACACCTTCCGCGAGCCGTGTGTCGTTTGTTTGCAGAAAGGTGCCGTTCTGCCGTGACTCGTTGAACAGATCCCCGGCGGCAAACGCGCTGGCGTTCGTCCACTTGTGGTCGACGGTCAGCCGTCCCGTTCCGTACCGGACGTTCGCGAACGTGTCTACAGGTCCGCGCAAACTGGACGGCACTGGAATGTAGCCGTCTGTCTTCAGACCTTGAGCCACTGCGCTGATGCCCCACTTCCCCAGTTGCTCAGAGAACATTGCGCCACCGGATTGCGTATTCTGACTGCCTGCCGACAGGTCAACCGCGAGGAGGGGGGCCTCGGTTTGTTGGGCAGCCACGCTGACGACTCCAGCCAGCGCGCCGCTGCCATAGAGAGCCGAGGCGCCGCCGCGCAGAACTTCCACCGACTGTACCGCGATGGCAGGTACGCGATCCCAATAGACCCAGCCCCCAAAGGGGTCGTTGAGCGGAACACCGTCCAGCAGAACAAGGGCCCGGCTCGCGCCACTCGCACCCACGCCGCGCAGAGACACTCCTTGCGCCGTGGGGTTCGCCGTGCGTGAATCCGAACGGCGGAACAGGCTGAACCCGGGCACTTCTCGCAGGACGTTATCAATCACCAAAGCTGGCGTGGCGGCGATTTCTGGCTTGCCTATCGTGCTCAGGGATGCCGCAACGTCTCCGGCCGCCGTCTCGCTCCGCGTTGCGGCCACGACTACCTGCTCGGAAAGCGCCGCCGGGCGCAACACAATCGCGACGTCGTTGTGTCCGTTCCACTGCACGGTTGAAGGCGCGAACCCCGCATTTGTGACCGAGATTGTTGCGGGCGATGGTGCGTTGCGCAACTCGAACGTGCCCTGCATTGAAGTTGTGGTTGTCGTTTCGTAGCCGGATGCGGTTGCTGTTACGCTCGCTCCGGCGACTGCTCGGCCCGTCGTATCCCGCACCTCGCCTCTCAGCAGTTGTCCCGCACGGAGTGGAAGAACACAGAGGAACGCGACCAGGAAAATGGCGAACGTTCTGGTCAGCACGATCATGCAGCGACAGGTACTCGGTTGCTTTGATGCACAGCACGGGCGTGCGCGCTAAGCAGTAGTCTTCGATTTTATGGATGTGTTACGCCGTAAGCTCCCCGCAGTCGCCGTTGCTCCTCCGGCGCGGGGACCGGCATGGCGCCTTTTTGCGAAGCGACCCAGGCCCCCATACCATTCGCTGCGTCGCTGACGGAACGAATCGGCGCACCGAGCAGCATCTGCAACGCAAGACTTGCCGTGAAAGCGTCGCCGGCACCGATCGTGTCTGCCACATCTACCGTGACGCCGGGATGCACGCGAACTTCGTTCGGGGTAGCGATCACGCTTCCGTTGGAACCTCGCGTGATGCATACGGCCTTGAAATCACAGTGCTGTTGGAGTGCGCGTGCCGCGTCTTCGTCAGAGCTGGCCTGCAGTGAGCAGAACTCGAGCACGTGCGGCACTTCTTCGTGATTGAGCTTAAGGACGTCTGCGCGCCTCATCGACTGCCGGACCACGGCGGCGTTCGAAAAGGGAGGCCGCAGGTTTACGTCGAAAATCTTCAAACAGTCCGCACGAGTGTGGTCCAGGAATCGCTGAACAGTTTCGCGGCTGACCGACGAACGTTGAACCAGGCTCCCGAAGCAGACAGCGTCGGCACGCCCAGCGATGTACTCCAGTCCTTCGCTCCATTCCAGATAATCCCAGGCCACGTCCTTCACGATCTCGTACGTTGCACTTCCGTCTGCCGCCAGTTGGACGTTAACGGTTCCGGTCGGGTGCTGCTCATCGAGCTGTATATATCCGACGTCCAGCCCATGCTTCTGCAACGTGCGTCGTGCCCGTTCGCCCAGTTCGTCTGCCCCCAACCGGCTCACAACCAAGCTCTCCGCGCCGAGCAACGAGGCGATGTATGCGAAATTAGCCGGTGCGCCGCCCAGGTGCGCGCCCGTAGGAAGCAGGTCCCAAAGCAGTTCGCCAAGTCCGACCACCACCGGTCTTCTTGTCATCATTTCCGTCCTGGGGAGATCATACTGCGACACTGTTCCGACATCCTTCCTGGCACGATCGGCTCTCGTCTGCGGATGATAGGCTATTGTTATGCGCGCTGAAGTTGAACAGGCCATGGATCTTCTGCGGTCCGAGCAGCCCGGAAGTGTGGAGCGCGCGCTCGAACTGCTTCAGAACACCGTCTTCTCGTTCAGCATGCGGGTGTGCGGACATCGCGAGGACGCCGAAGACACCGCGCAGGACGTCCTTCTCAAGTCCATCCCCTATCTGGAAAAGTTCGACAATGCGAAAGCTCTCGGCGTGTGGCTGTACACAGTCGCGCGAAATCG
>JAEZPW010000148.1 GCA_023441255.1 Acidobacteriota bacterium | reverse complement strand
GACCTCGGATCGGTAGCCGTTGAACATCGGCTACACGGATTCACTGTTCGTAACCGAACGTCTTTCGGCAATTACGACCGCGGGTACCAGAATTACGTCCCCGGCGCGGTCACACCGGACAAGACGCAGGTGGCCCTCTCGGCCTACAACAATGCGACCGAGCGCCTGAACGTCTTCAATCAAACTGACGTGACCTACACGCTCTTCACCGGTCGTGTGCGTCACACCTTGTTGGGCGGCGTAGAAGTTGGACGACAGAGCACGGACAACTTCCGCAACACCGGCTACTTCAACAACACAGATGCGACAACCCTGGTGCCCTATTCAGATCCTGTGATCCACACGCCGATAACTTTTCGGCAGAGCGCGACCGATGTCGATAATCACGTAACGACGAATCTTGCGGCAACTTACGTTCAGGACCAGGTCGAAGTTACGCGCTATCTGCAGTTCATTGGTGGCCTTCGTTTCGACTACTTCGATCTGCAGTATCAGGACAATCGCGCGGGCGAGGATCTGCGGCGCATCGACAGGTTGGTCTCCCCGCGAGCCGGGCTGGTTCTCAAGCCGCGTGGCAACGTTTCGGTGTATGCGACCTATAGCGTCTCCTACCTGCCGAGTTCCGGGGACCAGTTCTCCCGGCTGACAGATATCACGCAGCAGGTGAAGCCGGAGAAATTCAATAACTACGAGGTCGGCGCCAAGTGGGATCTCGTGCGTTCGCTCTCTCTCACGGCTGCGCTCTACCGTCTGAACCGCACCAACACGCGATCCATCGACCCCGTTGACCCCACGCGCATCGTGCAGACCGGCAGCGCGCGCACGAACGGCGTCGAACTGGGAGCCACAGGAAGCCTGACGCATCGCTGGAAGATCGCCGGCGGCTACGCTTTCCAGAATGCCTATGTAACCAGCACGACGGCCGCCGCCGTGGCCGGAGCCGTGGTGGCACTGGTGCCGCGACACACGTTCTCGCTGTGGAACAACTACCGGGTGCATTCCAGGGTCGGACTCGGCTTAGGGATCGTGAACCGTTCCGACATGTTCGCCGCCATCGACGACACGGTTGTTCTGCCCGGTTGCACTCGCGCTGATGCCGCCGTTTTCCTGTCGCTGACCGAGCGGGTACGCCTGCAGGTGAACGCCGAGAACTTGTTCGATACCAGGTACTACGTCAACGCGGACGGCAATAACAACATCTCTCCGGGATCGTCACGGGCACTGCGAGCGGCACTGACGGCCAGGTTCTGAGTTATACGTCTCGTGCCCAGTCCGAAACGGGAATTGCCCCGTCGCCTGTAGAAGGCTATGCCGCAGATTACCTGAACTTTGTCGGCCCGCTTTCGTATCATTTCTTGAACCTGCAAGAAACCCCTGTTTCCGACTGAAGGCGACGAGTCATGACATTCCGGAACATCGGTCTGTTCTTCATCACTGCCGTGGCGCTGATGTGCGCCAGTGCGATGGCGGCAGATGCGACCGCTCCTCACTACCTGCTGAAAGTCTCAGCAGAACCGGCGAAGCATAGGCTGGATGTTGAGGCATGGATCGAGCACGTTCCGGCAACGCGTTTCTATTTGAATAAGAATTTTGCGGTCACGTCCGTCGAGGCCGATGGGAAAGCGGTGTCGTTCCATCCCGATCCGTCCGCAACCGCTGTTGGATCCGAGTTGGCCGCTGCCCTTGCCGTTGAAGCTCCTGGCGCCAAGCAACTCCATATCAAGTACAGCGGCGAGCTGCCCGGGATGGTCGCGGGCGTGAACACGATTTCGCCCGACCTGGTGGAACTTGCAATCTATTGCACCTGGTTTCCGGCATTCAAAGACGTGTGGCGATATGACTACAAGCTTGAGCTGAATCTGCCGGTAGGATTTGTTGCGGCCACGAACGGCACGTTCAAGTCCGAGCGGGTTGAAAAAGGGAGGGCCATCAGCTCATGGGCGTCGTTCCAGCCAGGGTTCGATATCGTGGTGGTCGCCTCTCCGAAGCTGAAGAAAACCGAGCGTGACATCAACGGCACGCACGTGGAGGTCTTCGCCACCGATGCGATCCCCGCTCAGGTGCTCAAGGACGAGGTGGAAGGACTCGCCGAAGAGATGCGGCTGTTTACGCTGCTCTACGGCGAGCCGTCGTTGAAGGGCAACCTGCGCGTCATCTACTCGCCTCGTGACGGCTGGGGCTATGCGCGCATTCCGGTCTCGATCGTGTCGGAGGTCCGCGCGCGTTATCAGCTGATGGGCGAGGCCGGGGAGGCGCGGGAGTTCCGCGAGAACGCTCACGAGGTCGCGCACTTCTGGTGGGCCTTCACGGGCGTCGATTCGTTCGACAACTGGATCGACGAAGGGCTGGCCGAGTACTCGGCCTTTCGGATTACGTCGGAGCGCTACGGACTGGGTTTCAACATGTTCCAGGTCGGCCAGTACCAGCGCCGCATCAAGACCGCCAAGCTGACGTACGCGATCGCGGAGACGCCGGCCAATACAATCGACCGCGAGATCAATCGCTATGACCGGGCAGCGTTGATGTTTCTGGACGCCGAAATGCGCTTCGGCAGGGCTTCGCTCGACAAGGCGTTGCGGACCATGCGCATGCGCTTCACCAGCGGGACCCCGGCGACAACGGCCAACTTCCTCGACGTGATGGAAAAGGAAATGGGGAAGGAAGCCGCCGCTTTCTTTCGCGAGGAGCTATATCGCAAGCCGACGAATGAGCCAGTGATCAAACCGGCGGCGAAAGAGTAAGGCGCCTGCTAAGAACGTAAAAGGTGGCCGGCCACCGTAACTATCCCGCTGCTCTGGATAATGTGACAGAAGGCGACTTACCATCAGTATCGCAGCCAGCTTGGACATGCAATAAA
The DNA here is from genome assembly GCA_023441255.1 of Acidobacteriota bacterium. GTDB lineage: Bacteria > Acidobacteriota > Terriglobia > Terriglobales > Acidobacteriaceae > JAEZPW01. The sequence continues at coordinate 22,431 of JAEZPW010000148.1, read as the reverse complement.
GACGAACGCTTTGCTTCTTCGAGATTGCGGGACACGATCATGTTAGTGGCGGTATGATCACAATCGCCTTTTTGAGGGTTGGAGTTCGTGGGTAATCCTCACAAGGGCGCCTATGAGCGAGAGCATGCGTGATTAGAACCGAAATGTGACGCCGCCGGTCACGTCGAATTGGTTGAGATAATGGCTGTTACCCGTTACCCAGCATCCGCCCCAGATTGGGTCGCACCAGTATCCGCCATTGCTGGTGGTGGTGAGATAAGTTGGAGAGTATCTAAACTGGCCTCGTATCCCAAAATGCTTTGCCAGGTTGTACTTTGCGCCTGCGCCTATCGCAAAGGTGAAACGGGTCGAGCCTGAAACCCCGCTTCGATCAGTAGAAAGAGCGCTTGCTCCCAGGCCGATCAGGACGAAGGGCCTCAGCTTCGCCTCTTGTGGCGTGAGGTGAAGGAGGAAGTTGCCCATATACTGGTTGTGGTCCAGGTTGAACACTTTAACGCTCGGACCACCCGTGATAGGTTGGGCGTTTGTGCCGGCGCTGTTATGGTTCCACTGAAACTCGAGGCCGTAGTGTTCGCCGAACAAATAGCCTGCTGTGATGCCATAATTGACACCGTTTTGGACGTCGATACGATGAAAGATCGTGGTTGACAGATCGACACCGCCATTGATTTGACCGCCAGCATACGCGCCGATTTCAAATCTCTGTCCTCCGTTCTGTTGTCCGAAGGCGGGTGCACTTGCAAGCAAGAGTAAACTCGCTAACGCGGAAAGCAGGACTGTCTTCACGTTCATCGCAGCAATCTCCTCGGTGCTCCAACTGCGCTGAAGGTAACCGATTGCCTGAGCCAGAGATACTGTCAAAAGTAACAGTCCAACTTTCGGCGATTACTTGCCGTTGACAACAGATCCTTTGACCTGCCCATTGAATGGCTCTTACGGCAAGTGAGTACCGTTGGGAGAAGTGTTCGGCGTATCGGTGGAAGTTGTTTCCTGCCTGCAGTTACAGGCATGAGACGCACCGCGGAAAACAATGTCTGCACGCGACCGGGATCATGGGCCTTTCACGCCAGCACGTTACACGGAGAGCACCCGCGCCCAAGTGGTTGATGTGAACAGGGCTAATCGCCATCTATCCCGCAGCGCTGGATCGTTTTGTGCCGACTGCCCGGTGCCCACTTCTGCCGGTTTTGGCAGAAGTGGGCTACGAAAGACGCTACCTTCTTGGCCTTCGCCTAGTTGTGCTTTACGAACTCGCCCTTCTGACCAGTCAGGTCGCGGTAGATGGTTTCGATCCAGACGTCGGTCTTTACGAACTTGTCGCCGCTGCCGTAGGAGTCCCACTTGGCGAGGATCTTCTGCTGCTTCATCTGGTCTAGCGTCGTGCCCTTCTTTAGCGCCGCCTGAACGGTGGCCAGAGTGTCGCGCAGCATCTGCTGGAAGTCCCGGACTTCCTTTACGCCGGAAATAGGGCCGTGGCCGGGGATTACCTTAACGTTGGCCGGGACCTGCGCGAGCACCTTGTCGATGGCGTCGATCATGCCGCGCACGCTGCCGCCTGCGTTGACGTCGACAAAGGGGAAGCCATAGGTCACGAAGTCATCGCCCATGTGCACCACGTTCGATTTGGGGAAGAAGATGACGCTGTCGCCGTCGGTGTGTCCGCTGGGGAAGTGCAGTGCCCGAATGTCCTCGCCGTTGAGGTGGACCGTGACCTGGTGGTCGAAGGTGATGATGGGCAGCGCGCCCTTCTCCGCAGGCTTCGACTCAAAACTCAGTTCTTTGCCGACACCGCCCGTAACGCCTTCCTCCAGACGCTTGCGCACGTTGTCTTGCGCGATGATGGGTGCGTCTTTCTGGAACGGCAGATTTCCGCCCGTGTGGTCGCCATGGTAGTGCGTGTTGATGACGAAGCGCACGGGCTTGTCGGTGATGCCCTTCAGGGCCTCGCGAATCTTGTCCGCCAGCGGCGCGAACTGGTCGTCCACGATGACGATGCCGTCCTCGCCCACCGACGCGCCGATATTTCCGCCTGCGCCTTCCAGCATGTAAACGTTGCCGGCGACCTTCTGCACCTTGATCTGTACCTTCGAGAAATCTTCGTTCTGCGCGAACGCGAACGCGGCGGAAAGCATGGCCACAAGAACGCAAAGCATCAACCTACGCATCCATTCCTCCGAAAGGGCTCGACGTGAAAACTCGCGGCGTCAGCCGACGCCGGTGCCGAACCACTTGCCGTCCTTTGTATCACAATAGCGCCAGAGCTGCCGGGCATGACTGCGCTACACTTGGACATGGCCAAAACAGATTATCCAGACCGCGACCAGTACCGCGACGGAGTCTCGGTGCGGAACGGCTGGCGCTGTCGCTTCTGCGGGAAGGCTCCAAAACCGGGGCAGTCGTTCGGATCCGAGGGGGTTTGCCCCTCCTGCCGCGACCGCCTGGATCACCTGCAGTCCTGAGTAGGTCAAGACGCTCTGACGCACCTTAGCGGACAAAGCACCTGACCTAGTTAGTCCTTTCTTCTATTCCCGGCGCGGTACAACAAAATAACGCTAAGGCAAGATTTTCTGTCGATGTACTCAGGATCAGGTGCACAGTGGGCCGGAGCACGCGCGAATACCTCGATCGCGCGGCTGATGAACCAGGTGATCCGTTCCGCGCCAGCGGTAGCCTGATCGCCGCCTCCCTCCGGACACCGGTCTCCACCTGGGAGTGAGGAAACTCCCATGAATTCCCGATTTTCCACCGCGGTCACGCGTTTGTGTGTAATCTGCGCCATTATTCTCGTGCTGGCCTCGGTCGCTTCCGCAACAAGTATCACGCCGACTACGACCCTGGTCGCCGAAACCGGCAACAACACGAGCGCCAGTTCAAGCTTCAATACTCCATCTAACAATGGCAATGCAGCGGCAGGTAATGTCAGCAAGCTGCCCATACGTTCGCTGCTCTACAGCGGCGACCAAACGAAGGTTTACGCCGGTTTTCTGGGCTGGTTCGGCACTTCGAACCATATACAGGTCGGATATAGCTCCGACGATCCTGCGCAGGTGCACCGCCAGGTGAACGACATGATCAGCCGCGGAATCGACGGCATCATCGTCGACTGGTTCGGCCCCAACGCCAACCCGGTGAATGCAACGACGAAGCTGATCAAGGCGCAAGCCGAAGCGCATCCCGGCTTCGAGTTCTCCATCATGGAAGACGTAGGCGCGCTGAGCTCGGCAGCCAAAGCGAACGGCTGCGACGTGACCGCTCAGTTGATCAGCGACCTGAATTACGTGATGAGCAATTACGCGAACTCGCCGGCCTACACACGTATCGACGGCAGGCCGCTGATCACGTTCTTTGGCGTCGGCGGTTACTACATCGATTTCGCGAAGGTGCGCAATTCGGTGCCGGGGAATCCGCTTTTCATCTTTCGGGGCGCCGGCGCCTTCAACAGCAGTACCGCCGACGGCGCATTTCAGTGGGTAGATCTCGCGTCCAGAGATCCGTTCGACTCTGAACTCGGACCGCAGGACAACTTCTATCGCACGGCACTGAGTACGTCCAAGGTTGCAATCGGATCGGCCTACGCCGGCTTCAGTGACGGTGTGGCCGCATGGAGCGGCAACCGCTTCATCCTTCAGCGCTGCGGGCAGACGTGGCTGGCCACTTTCGCCGAGGTGGCGAAATTCTATTCGGCCAGCAATCAGCTGCACCAGATTCAACTCGTCACCTGGAACGACTACGAAGAAGGTACCGAGATCGAGACTGGAATCGACAACTGCGTTGACGTGACGGCCAATGTTGCGAACGGACGCACGTTGACCTGGAACGTCACAGGCGGACAGGAAAACACGATTAATCACTATCGGCTGTTCATCTCCACCGACGGGCAAAACCTGGCGAAGATCGCCGACGTGCCTACGAGTGTCCACGCGTTCGATCTGGCGTCGCTGAGCCTTCCTGGCGGCAAGTACACGGCGTATGTAAAGGCCATCGGCAAGGCGAGTATTCAGAACAAGATGTCGCCAGCCGTGGTGTACGAGCCGGGGAATACGCCTCCGGTGTTCTCGCTAAATGTGACTCTGAACGGCTCGACGAACGTGACTGCCGCGGTGACGAACACGGGCGACGCGAACGGCGTGGCGGGCGCGAAGATCGACTTCGGCGACGGCACCGTGGTGAACGCGTTCTCGGCAACGCACACCTACAGCGCCGTGCGCTCGTTCACGATCACGGCCACGGTATTCGACTCGCACGGTGCGTCGTCGGTCGCACGAAAGAGGATCACGCCGAAGCCTCCGGGTACGGGCGTGACGGTGTTCGGTCCTGCCAGCGGCGCCACGATCATTTCTCCCGCACTGCTAACGGCGACTGCAAACTCGCCGGCGAACATCACGGCCATGCGCCTGTACATGGACAACAATGCGGTTTACACCACCGACCGCGACTTCATCCGGGCGGCCTTCAAGGTGCCGGTGGGAAGGCATCACGTTGTGGTGCAGGCGTGGGACGCGACAGGAGCCGTGTTCCAAAGTGCATTGGATGTGCTGGGCGAACCTAACGATTTGCCGCCTGTGCCCCGCGTCACGGTGCGGCAGGCGCCGGGTGGTTCGCAGCTAAGTGTGCTGGCTTGCGCGGTCACCTCGTCCGATCCGGATGGATTCATCAGTGGCTATGCCATGCAGTTCTCGGATGGCTCGGCAAGAACGTCCGGGCCGACAGCCCTGCACACGTTTGCCGCCGCTGGAACCTATTCGCTCAATCTCGCCGTAGTCGATCAGTTCAACTTAGGAGCGACGACGAGTACATCGTTCGCGGTTCCCCTGTCGGGTGGCGGAGGTGGAGGCGCGACGGGAGTAACGGTGACGAGTCCGGCGGATGGCGCGAGCGTCACGTCGCCCGTCCACTTCCTGGCGACGGCCTCATCGCCGAATGCAGCGATCACGGCAATGGCGGTCTACGCGGATTTCACGCGCGTGGCACTGGTGACGGGACCGACGCTGGACAAATCCGTCGCGCTTGGCGGAGGCAAGCACAACATCACGGTGCAAGCCTGGGATGCCACGGGCGCAGTGTTCAAGAAGTCGATGACAGTGAACGTCGGAACGGTGCAGGCGGGGGTCATGGTGACGTCGCCGCAGAATGGCGCTTCGGTCACGTCGCCCGTTCGTTTTGTTGCCTCGGCATCGTCGCCGAACGCCCCGATCACGGCCATCGCCGTCTACGCCGACAACACTCGAGTTGCACTGGTCAACGCGGCGACGCTCGACCAGTCGATAGCAATTGGGGGCGGGACGCACAACATCGTCGTTCAGGCCTGGGACGCGACCGGCGCGGTGTTCAAAACGCCGTTGAACATCACGGTGGGTGGCGCCGCACTGGCTATGATCAGGTAGTCGGCGGGTCGTTGCGGGGTCCCAGTGGAGGCTAAGCTCAACTGAGAGATTGCGCGTGCATCAACATAGGCCCACTCAAGCAAACCCGGCTTGATGTGGGCCCACCGGCCCCTCTGATGATGGCGGGTTTCCCACATCAGGATTACTGTACAAAAGCCGATTAATTGCCACCTGATTTATCGCCACCTAGGCGACCGAGAATGAAACCAAATACCACTAGAACCAATGCCGTGATAACAGTGCTGCTCAGGCATTTCCGCATTACCGCAATGGCAGAAATCTCGTCGGTCACATCAACGTGCGCGGAAGGTCGGCGAGCGTCAAATTGTAAACAAACCAATTGCGTGGCGCCATCAGACTGTTTTGTCATCATGATGGCTAGCTGCTCTGGTTCTACTCGCCAGACTCCATCCAGAGTTGTTACCGCCCATTTGCCATAGCGGTCATTGATAGCCGCTCGAACCTCCTCAATCGAGACTGATTTGTCGTACACGGCGGTGAGTCCATTGACAGAGCCGTTCACCAAATCAGTGAAAATCTGAGCTGGATAGACCACTCCGCCGTCAGGCGAATCCTCTTTCCACAACTGCGAGCACTGCGCTGTATGACAATGAATCAGCTGCGGATTCGGAAGTACGATTTTGCGTGGCCTTTTGCTTACTTGGGCTTCTGCACACAGCGACGCTAGCAGTACCCCGATTACGGCGAGGACAACCCGAAACGGTATTTGCATACTCGCTCTTTTCAGGCCGAACGATGAATTCCATAGTTGCCGTTAGAGCATAGCCGAGGATTGTTGAACAAAACAGGGCTCTCATACAGCTATCCCGCACCTCGGTATCCTGATACGTGGAGCTCTCATCCCAACAACTGCTATTTCGGCAACGACGCCCTTAGCACGCGTATCGTGTTGCCGCCCATGATGGCCGTGATGTCCTGTTCGGAAAAGCCTTCTTTGAGTAGGGCGTCGGTGATCTGGACGATGCCGGTTGCGTCGAACGGTTCGGTGGTCGCGCCGTCGAAGTCAGAGCCGAGCGCGACGTGCTGCACACCTACGAGCTTTGACGTGTACCGGATCGCGCGTGCGACGCTGGCGGGTGTGGTGCCGCAGGTTGCGGTGTACCAGTAGCCTATGCTGATGACGCCTCCGGTGGCGGCGATCTTCTTCAACTCGCTGTCCGCTAGATTGCGCGGGTTATTGCAGGTGCCGCGCACGCCCGTGTGCGACACGATAACGGGCCTCGTGGCCATTGCCGTCACTTCATCGATGGTGGCGGGTGATGCGTGCGCCAGGTCGATAATCATCTGCTTCGCCTCGGCGCGGCGAACGAACTCGCGTCCCTTCTCGGTCAGGCCGCCTCTGTGCATCCCGGTTGCGGACCCTGCAATCTCGTCGTCGAAGAAGTGCGTGAGCCCGACCATGCGAAAGCCTTCATCGAATAGAACATCAACGTTGTTCAGGTCGCCCTCGAGGGCGTGCGCACCGTCCAGGCCAAGAAACCCTCCGACAGTGTCCGGATGATCCTTACGCTCAGCGAGGAACCGTTCGAGGTCGGCAGCGCTGCGAATCATGACCAGGCGACCGTCGGAACGTTTCGCCGCCTCCTGCAGGCGTTCGGCCTGATAGAGCGCACGTTTGAGGAGGCTATTCCATGTTGCGGGCGGCCAGTGTTCGGCCATGGCCAGGTAGGTAATGATGTCGCTATCATCGCCGTTACGCACGATATTCTGGCCGCGTGGCGACTTGGTAGTCACCGTGAAAGCCTGAATGGCGACATTGCCTTCGACCAGTCGCGGGACGTCCGCATGGCCGATGTCGCCGCGCTTGAGCAGGTCGCGGCCCCAGAGCAGGGTGTCCGCGTGCAGGTCGGCTATGACAAGTTTGCGGTGCAGTGCGATGGCGCGTTCGGACGCGCGGTAAGGGCCGGGCGTCGAAACGCGGTTGAACTGAGTTTCCAGAACCTCGGGCACCGCATACGCCAGTACCGCTATCAACCCGAGAGCTACCAGGAGGATAAGTACCGCCGTTCGTCTGTTCATGGCCGAATTGCCCGATTGTACTCTGCATTACCGCCGAACGCATCGGTAATCGCAGGCGCGTGTGCCTGCTTTACGGCCGGTGCTGTACCATTACTTTGCCATGCCGACCGCCGCGAAAGACGTTCAGCACCGCATTGACCAGCTTCGAGACAAGATCCGCTACCACGAACACCGATACTACGTTCTTGACGATCCTGAGATCAGCGACGCCGAGTATGACCTGCTCGTCAACGAACTGAAGGCGCTGGAGAAAGAGCACCCCGAGCTTATAACGCCCGATTCGCCTACACAGCGCGTGGGGGGCACGCCACGCGAGGGTTTCGTCAAGGTGCGGCACTCCACGCCGATGTTGTCGCTGGACAATGCTTACAACGAAGCGGAACTGCGCGAATGGGTGCGCCGTGTGGAGGAGCTGGCGGGCAATGGAAAGCTGGAGTTCGTCTGCGAGCTGAAGATGGACGGGCTTTCGATGGCGCTGCGATATGCGGGTGATGCTGCGGGACGGAGCACAGCCCCGTCCACACACGAGAACGGCGGCTCCCGTTTTCTCCAGGCCGTCACCCGTGGTGATGGTTCGATCGGCGAGGATGTGACGCCGAATCTGAGGACCGTGCGTTCGGTGCCGCTGTCGGTTGGGGCAGCCACGTTGAAGAAGGCGGGATTACCGGACAATTTCGAAGTGCGGGGCGAAGTGATCATGCCGACAAGATCCTTTGAGCGCATGAACCAAGAGCGCGAGCGGCTGGGACAGAGCAAATTCGCGAACCCTCGCAATGCTGCCGCCGGAGCGGTGCGCGTGCTGGAACCGAACATCACGGCGCAGCGAAGGCTCGACCTCTACGCGTACTTCCTGCTGGTGAACGGCCGCGTGTATTTCGCCGAGCAGTCGAAATCGCTCGACGCGCTCGAGACTGCAGGCTTCAAGGTGAACTCGAACCGTCGCGTGGTGAAGAGCGTTGACCAAATGTGGGACTTCATCTCCGGATGGGAGGCGAAGCGCGACACGCTGCCTTACGAGATCGACGGCGTGGTCATCAAGGTGAACAACACACGCCTGTGGGACGAACTCGGGTTTACGGGCAAGGCGCCGCGCTGGGCTATTGCGTACAAGTACGCGGCGCGCGCAGGTGTGACCAGGATCGAAGACATCTTCGTGCAGGTGGGCCGTACCGGAAAGCTGACCCCGGTGGCCGCGCTCAAGCCTGTGCCGATCGGCGGCACCACCGTGAGCCGCGCCACGCTTCACAACGTGGATTTCATTGAGGACCTCGGCGTCCGCATCGGCGACTGGGTTTCGGTGGAGCGCGGCGGCGACGTGATACCGAAAGTCGTCAAGGTGGTCGAAGACCAAGACCACCCACGCGGGCACAAGCAGTTCCAGATGCCGGCGAGATGCCCTGTGTGCGGCGGACACGTGGTGCGCGAGGAAGGCGAGGCCGACTACCGCTGCGTGAACGCAAACTGCCCGGCCAAGCTGCGCGAGACCATACTGCACTGGGCGTCGCGCTCGGTGATGAATATTGAGGGTATGGGCGATGCGCTCGTGAATCAGCTCACGGACAACGGCCTGGTCAAGAACGTGGCCGACATCTACAGCCTGAGCAAGCACAATCTGCTCAGCCTGGAGCGCATGGGTGACAAGAGCGCACAGAACGTGCTGGACGAGATCGAGAACTCGAAGAAACTGCCGCTGCAACGCGTGATCTTCGGGCTGGGCATACGCTTTGTCGGCGAGCGCACGGCGGAGTTTCTCGCCGAGCATTTCGGATCGATAGACAACCTGATCGAGACAGCAACATTACCCGATGAAGAGTCGGCCTTTGAAAAACTGGAAGAAGTGAACGAAGTCGGGACACGCATCGCGCGCTCCATCCGCGAGTTCTTCCTGGAAAAACGCAATCGCGACCTCATTGAGTCACTGCGCAGTGCCGGTCTGACCTTCACGGGTGAGAAGAAGCAGCGCGGCACAAAGCTGGCAGGCAAAACGTTCGTGCTGACGGGCATGCTGGCCAACTACACGCGAGATCAGGCGAAGAAGATGATCGAGGACGCCGGCGGGAAAGTATCAGGGTCGGTCAGCAAGAAAACAGATTACGTCGTAGCCGGTGCCGACCCCGGCTCAAAGATCGATAAGGCGCGCGAGCTGGGAGTGAGCGTCATCGACGAGAAGGGGATGGAAACACTGCTGAATGGATGATGGCCGATGGATGATGGCAGATGTAACGACAGCTTCGCCAGCCAGCTGACGTTCATGTTACAAGGCTGCGAATCCACATCTTTCATCCACCATCTACCATCTGCCATCCACCATCTACCATCTGCCATCATCCATCTGCCATTCTTTGATTCATTCGGCCCTGTTCAGCGGGATGTCCTTCCCGTCCATGTGAATGACTAGCTGTGTTGCCTTGCCGCTTGCGTCGGCCACAAAGCGTGCTTCCTGCGGGCCGTCGTTGACGAAGAACTCCGTGTCGGAATAGAAGACCATGCCGTAAGGGATACGCTGACCGGTGCCGAATGCGTACAGGCGGCCATTCTTCATCGTGATCTTCACTTCGAGCGGTCCCACCGTATATTTGCCGACGTATCCCGACAGAGTCTTTTCCTCGGGATGAACGACCTTGTGTACCGGCGGTTTTTCGTAGGGTGCTCCGAGCAGGATGGCGCCGAGGTCGCGCGCGATCGGGGTGACGTTCGCGGTTTCCACGTTGCTCAGCACAATCACGACCGCGTCGTCATCGGGGTAGCGTGTGAAGTCGCAGACGAAGCCGCCAACCCAGCCGCCGTGACCGATCCAGGCATGGCCGAAGCGCGTGCCCATCATGGAGCCGTAACCGTAGTCGGCTTCAATATTGAATGGCGGCGGAGCGTTCCACTTGGCGTAGGGCGAAAAGGCTTTCTTGGTGATGGCGGCGCTGAACAGCTTGCCCGAGTTCAGCGCGCGCTCGAAGCGATAAAGGTCATCAACGGTGGAATGCAGTGCGCCGGCTGAATGGGTCCAGCTCATCTCCTCTGGCTTCGCGTTGACGAGTTCTTCGCCGTCAAAGATGTACCCGGCAGCGCGACGCTTGAGGACCACGCTGCTGTGGTCATAGGCCGTGTTTGTCATGCCGGCGGGGCGCAGGATGTGCGCGGCCACGTAGTCTTCGTAACGTTCGCCCGAGACCTTCTCGATGATGCGCCCGAGCAGGATGTAGCCCGAATTGCTGTAGCGCAGAGCTTCGCCCGGACTGTTCAGCAGCGGTTTGTCCGCGAACTCTTTCAGCGCCGCCTCGACCCGCTGCGGGTCTTCGAAGTTGCTGTAGGACGGCGCCGTCGCGAAGTCCGGAATGCCGGAGGTGTGGTCAAGAAGGTGGTGGATGGTGACGGCGCTCCACGCCTTCGGCAGCTCCGGGATGTACTTCACGACCGGGTCATGGACGCTCAACAGGCCTTTGTCTTCGAGTTGCAGCACGCTGAAGGCGGTGAACATCTTGGTCGTGGAGCCGATACGGAAGATGGTGTCAGGCGCGTTCGGCACATCGTGCTCGACGTTGGCCATGCCGTATCCCTTGCGCAGTACAGTCTTGCCACCCTTGGCAAGCAGCACGGTGCCACTGAAGCGTCCGGCATCGGCCCAGGCATGCATGTAATCATCGGCTTGTTTCGCCACATCGGGCTTCTGCGCCACAGCTCCGATGGCGAAAGCAAAGCTTATAACAACTATCACTGCCATAAGTGAACGCATGGTACGCTCCGTTGGTCGGCAACCCGTTTGTATTGCGTCGAACAGGTACTCTGCACCTTTTATACGCAAAGTCAAGGCCGGAGGTTCACTTCCGGGGAGGTGGGAGGAGCGGAATGGCGCGCGCAGATGCGGCAAGGACAACATCCCGTCCCACTGGTCATGACGAAAGCACGTGGTACTCGCTTTGCACCATGCCGCCCTGGAGTTCCTGCGTTCTCACGTGGCGGAGCTTGATATCGTGAGGCACCGGCCCGAACAGTGAAATGCCTTCGCCGATCAGAACAGGTACGCGGGTGATGATGAAGCGGTTGACGAGGCCAGCGCGCAAGAATCTCTGTATCGTGTCGCCGCCGTCGACGTAAAGATGATGCGCACCGGTCGCGGCGAGTCGCGCCACGATCTCGGCAGGCTCTCCGGACATCTGCTCGACACGGCCGTTCTTTACAACGGCGAGGTCCAGCGGGCGACTACTCAGTACGACGACGCGTTTTTCCCCGTAGAACCAGTGCCCCATGGCAAGAACAACCTCAAAGGTGTTGCGCCCCATCACGACTGCGTCCACTGTGGCCATGAACTCTGTAAAGCCATGAGGCTCTCCGCCATCGACCGGCAGAAAGTCGAAAGCCCCGTCAAGCCGAGCGATAAAGCCGTCAAGACTCGTGCCAACAAAGACCGAGACCATGGAAAAGCTCCGGGTTCCTTTATGCGCTTTTACGCTCCGCCGTTCGTGGCTGAGCCGTCGCCGAGACTTTCCCTTTGCCGTAATCGAGAGCCTGCGCCGCGGATACGCGCGCAAACACATCCATGAGACGGGCGATGATTCCGGTCCAACCGGTCTGATGGGCCGCACCCAATCCCGCCCCGTTGTCGCCGTGAAAGTACTCGTAGAACAAGATGTAGTCGCGCCAATGAGGATCCGTCTGGAACTTTCGAGTACCGCCGTAGACGGGCCGGTCGCCGTTTTGGCCGCGTAGAAAGATATTTTCCAGCCTGCGGGTGATCTCCTTGGCGACCTCGAACAGATTCATGTAAGTGCCGGAGCCTGTGGGGCACTCAACCCTGAAGTTGTCCCCATAGAATTGATACAAATGGAGCAGAGCTTCTACCATCAGAGCATTGACTGGTATCCAGACGGGTCCACGCCAGTTAGAGTTTCCTCCGAACATGCCTGAATCGGATTCGGCCGGAACATATTGAACTCTGAATTCTTCGCTTCCGACCCAGAAACTGTAAGGATGGTCGAGGTGATACCGCGACATGGAGCGAATCCCGTAAGGACTGAGGAATTCCTTTTCATCAAGCATGTACCTGAGGATACGTTCCAGTTTTTTCTTGTTCACCACGGAAAGCAGGCGACGTTTGTGGTGGCCGCCCGTGGTGCTGTCTACCGGAGCAATATGTTCGATCACTTCCGGATGGCGCCGGTGGAACATATCAATGAGTTCGGTCAACCGCGGCAAATTGGCCGCATCGCGCCTTTCCAGGGCAGATGACGCACAGAGGGGGAGCAGGCCAACCAGGGATCTCACTTTCAGCCGCACCGCATGTCCGTCGGGAAGCCTGAGAAGGTCATAATAGAAACCGTCCTCTTCGTCCCACATCTCATCGTGATGGTCGCCAATTCGGTCCATAGCATAGGCAATCCACACGAAGTGTTCAAAGAAGCGGTAAGCCATCTGTTCATAGATCGGGTTGTACTCGGCGAGGATAACGGCGATCTCGAACATGATCTCGCAATACAAGGCAATCCACGCGGTGCCATCCGCTTGTTCGATGATCCCGCCGGTAGGCAGATGGGCGCTGCGATCAAACACGCCAATGTTGTCCAAACCGAGAAATCCCCCAGAGAAAACATTGCGACCCTCAGGATCTTTGCGGTTTACCCACCAAGTGAAATTGAGTAACAGGCGCTGGAAACACTGTTCCAAAAAGGGGATGTCCGCCCTGCCCCACTGATTCTCAACCTCGTACAGGAACAGCGTAGCCCAGGCGTGGACGGGAGGATTAACGTCGCTAAAGTTCCATTCATACGCTGGAATCTGGCCATTGGGATGGAAGTAGAGATTGCGCAGCATAAGGAGCTGCTGTTCCTTGGCGAAATCAAAATCAACCAGCGACAGGGCCAAGGTGTGAAAAGCGAGGTCCCAAGCTGCATACCACGGGTACTCCCACTTGTCAGGCATGGAAATGATGTCGCGGTTAAGCATGTGGAACCACTCCGAGTTGCGCGTAGCACCACGAGCGCCGTTCATAAGAGGGTGGGCGTGGCGCTCGTCCAGCCAGCGGTCAACGTCGAAGTAATAATATTGTTTCGTCCACATCATCCCGGCGACCGCCTGTCGAAAGATGCGGTGGCGCTCGTCTTTTTTCAGTGCAGGCGCCGTGATCAGATCAAAGAACTCATCTGCGTCGGCAATGCGTTTCCGCACTACCCGATCAAAGGACACTGGCTCTATTCGAACGGTAGAAGGTTTTGAGTTCGTAGCGACAAGCCTTAGACGAAGCACCTGTGAACCGCCAGGGGGTACCTGGAGTTGACAATGGGCGGCAGCCTTCGTGCCCGTCCTTGCGGGATTTACGGCGTCTGCCCTCTTGTTGATCACGTATTCGTGAAACGCATCCTTGACGTAGCGCGACGAATTCGACTGTCCCCATAGACGTTGAGTGTTCGTCTCGTTCTCGGTGAAAAGCCAATCCACATCGCCATCACACGCCAATGCGTACTCACCAACCTCTGCATGCGATGCGGCAATCGCCCTCGGGCCGAGCTGGCGCAGAATAGGCTTGTGTTCCTCTTCTCCCGTCGCCCACGTGTTGCGGAACCAGAGAGTCGGGAGGAGGTGAAGCGGCGCGGCTTCCGGGCCGCGGTTGTGTACCGTTATACGGATCAACAAATCTTCAGGCTCATCTTTTGCGTACTCTACGAATACATCGAAGTACCGGTCGTCATCGAAGATCCCCGTATCAAGGAGTTCGTATTCAAGTTCATGACGGGACCGCTGACGGTTCGTTTCAACGAGATCCAAATACGGGAACTCACGTTGAGGATACTTATAGAGGTACTTCATGTATGAGTGAGTGGGCGTGCTGTCGAGGTAAAAGTAATATTCCTTTGCATCCTCGCCATGGTTGCCCTCATTGTTGGTGAGCCCGAACAGGCGCTCTTTCAAAATGGGATCGCGTTCGTTCCAGAGAGCCAGCGCAAAGCAGAGCCGTTGCTGGTCGTCCGAGATACCTCCGAGCCCGTCCTCACCCCAACGGTAGGCGCGAGACCGTGCATGGTCGTGCGGAAAGTAGCTCCAGGCGTTGCCATCCTTGCTGTAATCCTCACGCACCGTTCCCCATTGGCGTTCGCTAAGGTAAGGTCCCCATTTCTTCCAGGGAACGTGGGCGTCGCGCGCCTGGTTGAGACGGGTGTGCTCGACAGTATCAGCAATTGCCGTTGAAAGTGACTTCTTACCTTTCATGGCTAGCTCCCTTCCACCGCACTGACTGGCTTGGCTTTCTCTGCCGTACCTGGTGCTGTTCGAATCGTGACTCTTACCAAACTTCGAAAGCTTTGAGACAGCGCAATATGGCTAAAACTGTCGCGCGTCCCCGCGCAGCATCTGCGTTCCCACTTGCCCCATGTTTCGCCTGATCACGCAGCGCGATTCATCCGCACTACACTTTTGATTCCGTCGCGCTGCACGAGCGCTCTCGATGCTTCGTCTAGCGGAAGGCGATGTGTGATGAGCCTGCGAACACTGTCGGGGAAGAGAGTCATGAATTGTTCGAGTTCCTGAATAGCAGATAAGTAGTCTCTGCGACCGGCATTCACGGTTCCAAAGATTACCTGGTTCTTCAGCACAAGCTCACGCAAGGAGCGTCCGATACTTACTTCAGCGGCTGCGCCTTCCGCGGGTATTCCCGTGAGCGCCAGGACGCCGTTTGCACGAAGCGAGCGGGCGGCTGACATCATGACTGGCGCATGGCCAACGGCTTCGAGAACGACATCGAATTCCCCGGCCCTTTGTGCCAGGGTCTCGAGCGGCTGTGACGTCGCGGAGATGTAGGAACCGCCTACAGACTCAACTAGTTTCGACTTGTCGCCTCCCTCTGGCTCTCTTGAATAGACCACGGTTTCATATCCCATTGCGATAAGGGCCATTGCTCCAAGGAGACCCACAGGGCCGGCTCCCAAGACTAAACCGCGTTGGAACCCCGGCTCATAGGGAAGCCTGTCCAAAATCGCCCGGGCCTGAACAGCGGCTTTCGAAACGACCGTCATTGGTTCGATCAAGACGGCAACATCGGCAAGAGGCTTCGGGACCTTCACGAGATACTCTTCGTTGTCCAACGCGTACTCCGTCAAAAAGCCATCTGCCTGCTTGATGCCGCGCTCTGTGAAGTCTCCGGTAATGCAAAAATCCGCACGGCCGGCACGACATGGGGCACATTCAGGGTGAGAACAGGGCCTGCGGACCATGGCGACCACCAGATCACCTGGCCTCAGATTGCGTACTCCAGGTCCGACCTCAACCACTTCAGCGAGCGATTCGTGTCCGAGAATCAGGTGGTCGGATCCGGGAGGAGGGCTGCCGTACTCAAATGAACAGATCTCTCGGTCTGTGCCACACAGACCAACCTCGTGCACCCGTAGGAGTACGTCTCTCGCGCCCTGCAGCTTTGGTTGAGGTACGTCGACGAGCTGGAGGCTCCTCTTGGAAGGAAATACCGCTAGGGCCTGCATAAACTAACCTCGAATTCTCGAACTGTCGCCCGGCCACAATACCCTGGCGTGATCTGGACTCAAGCAGCAATGCCGATCGGCATCGCAACTTTATTCACTGGCGAAAGAGGAGCTTCTCCTTTCAAGACGCGCACGGCTTCCTCAGATGCAAACCTGCGAACGATCTGAATCGACCGCTCTGAGTAGTAGGCCGCATGAGGAGTGATAATGACGTTTTTCAAACTGAATAACGGGTTCCAAGGCTTCCAGTTGGCTCGCTTCGCAGGTTCTTCTTCGATGTCGTCTAGGCCAGCGCCAGAGAGCCAGCCATCCTTGAGCACTCGATACAGGTCCTCGTCTTTTACGATCGGTCCCCGTGCAGTGTTGACGAGGATGGCGCCCTTTTTCATCCGCCGGAGTTCTGCCTCGCCAAACCTGCCTCGTGTTTCCTTTGTCAGAGGAGCTTGAATGACCAGGTAGTCGGATTTAGCCAGCAAGTCTTCGAACGATACGAGCGGCACGCCTTCTGCAGCAGCGTCTTTCTCGTCGGCGTACGGGTCGCAAGCGATCACGCTTTTGACTCCGAATCCCTTCATGCGGCGGGCAACTTCCTTGGCGATTGCGCCGAAGGAAAATAGACCGACCGTGCCCTCCTGAAATCGCTGAATCGGCCGCCCCGTCTGCCATTCCCATTCTCCGGCCCGCGTAGCGCGATCATACTGTGGGAGTTTTCTCACCAGGGCCATCAGAAGTGCGACGGCATGATCAGCGACTTCGTTCACACACCAGTCGTTTGGAACATTGGTTACAACAATGTTCCGACGGGTGGCTTCGTCAACATCGACGATGTCAACGCCGATTCCATATCGAGCAATGATCTTGCACCGTTTGAAGCTGTCTATCGCGCGCTTCCCAATCTCCGCATATTGAGTCAGCACGGCGTCCGCATCGGACGCAACCGCGATCACTTCATCTTCGGTCTTAGATTGCGCCGCGACCAATTCGAAGCCGGCGCCTGTAACGATGGACCGCTCGATATCGACATCGCCATAATCGTAATCGGCGATAACCACTTTAGGTTTGCGAGTCGCGCTCATGTTTCACTCCTGAGATCTACGCGCGCTTTCTAACAAGTTCGAGATGGGCGCTTTCGTTGTGGCTCACGGGTTCAGCTGCTGCAGGAACCGCGTCGGGTCTGACTCCATCGTGGGGTGTCATTGACGCGCCCTGCGAAGATCCTGTGGCTACTCGCGAGTAGAGCGACAGAATTCCCCTATTGTGACGAAAAGGCGGAGCAGTCCAGCGCGCGCGTCGCTCCGCCAAAACGCGCTCGACCGCTTCCGCTCCCATCGCCCTTTTTCCAACGCCTACGATTCCAAGGCGGCGCTCGGGAATATTGATCTCGATCAGGTCGTCATCTTCAACGAGAGCGATGGGACCGCCGTCGATAGCCTCTGGCGTGACGTGTCCGATGCACGGACCCTTCATCGCACCGGAATAACGCCCGTCAGTGACGAGAGCTGTAGTGTGATTGAGGGCCGGGTCTGCCGCGATAATGGCGGACGCGAAGTACATCTCCGGCATTCCGTTGGCCCGCGGGCCTTCATAGCGAATTACCACCACTTCGCCCGGAGCGACTTTCCTGGCTCCGTTGCGTCCGATCAGCGAATCCAGGGTTTCGTCTTCAGTGTCAAAGACGCGGGCTGGGCCGGTGTGAACGTGCATCTCTTTCGGAACTGAAAAGGCTTTGATAATTGCTCCACCCGGAGCAATGTTTCCGCGAAGTATCGCAACGCCTCCGTCCGTGCCGAATGGGTTGGAGCGAGGCCGAATGATTTCGTCCCGGGTGATTTTGTAGTTGTGTAGATAGCCCATTCGTTCATCGAAGAATCGGCTCTTCTCAATTTCCGCAAGGTTGTCCCCCAGCGTCTTGCCGGTGACCGTGAGGCAATCGAGATGAAGAATATCCCGCAATTCGAGCATCAACCGTGGGAGTCCGCCTGCGTACCAGAAGTATTCGACTGGATAACGACCAGTTGTTTTTACGTTCGCAAGTACTGGAACGAGGCGATGAATACGGTCGAAGTCGTCGATTGTGATGTCAACGCCTGCCTCGTAGGCGATTGCAGGGAGATGAATCAGAGCGTTGGTAGATCCGCCTGTGGCCGCGTGAATCACAATCGCATTCTCGAACGCCTTTCGAGTCAAAATGTCGCGAGGCCGGATGTTTTCGTTGATCAGCTTCACGCTCGCTTTTCCGGTCGCCCGTGCGTATCGCAAATGCTTAGTCAGGAAACAGGGTGTGAGAGCGGAGCCCGGCAATGCAAGACCCAGCGCCTCAGCCATGACCTGCCCGGTGCTTGCGCTGCCCATGAATTGACAGGCGCCGCAGGTAGGACATGCGGTTTGCTGGCGTGATTCCAATACTTCTCGCGGCGTGTCGCCGCGCTCGACCGACATCCCGATTTCCCATGTCTGGTCAGAAGTAACGTAATCGGGTGCGTTGAGTTGAGTACCGCCGGGGAGGAGAATTGAAGGAAGATCGCAGCGCGCGATCGCAAGCAGGTGCGCGGGAACGGATTTGTCGTTGCCGGAAATCATAACGATCCCGTCGTGCGGATGCCCGAGTGCATGAATCTCGACCATCGCAGCAATCACGTCCCGAGAAACGAGCGAGTAGCTCATGCCGGCAGTTGCCTGTACAACGCCGTCGCAGATATCGCTCACCGTGAAGACCCCGGGTTTCCCGCCAGCCTCAAAGACCCCGTTGCTGACCTCCTCAATCAGTGGTCCGAAATGGAACGTTCCGGGGTGCCCCATTCCCCAGGCGCTTTCTACAAGCACCTGCGGCTTGGAAAGATCTTCTTCCGTCCAGTTCATCCCAAGTCGAAGGGCGTCTCCCTGATGGTTGTGTGTTCGGAGTTCCTGGCTACGAAGTTGCCGTGTCTCACGTGCCATGCTCCTTCTCCTCGTGCTCTTCTAGGCGAAGTCTTCCGGAACGATTCGTTGGGATGCGCACCTCACACCTCGTGATTACTGTTCTGCATGCGAATTTCCTTTGCGAAAATGCGTAGACCTTCTGGCAAAGAGTCGTGGAACTTAGACTCGAAACAGGGAGAGAGGAGGATTAGAAGCGAGGAACTCAAGTTAGCGAACCAGACATCAGGAGTTCTCGGGTAAACCGGCCCTTCGTCCCTAGGCAGCCACTTTGCTGGGCTCAGTGTCAGTGCGCTGACTCAGGGGTGCGACCACACGGCTCAAATTCACCGCCGAGTTGACCAGTCCGATGTGTGAGAAGGCTTGCGGAAAGTTTCCCAACTGCCGATCTGACTTTGGATCATATTCCTCGGCCAGCAGACCAAGATCGTTGCGCACGCTCAAGAGCCGATCAAAGAGATGCTGGGCGTCATCGCGCCTCCCCAGCATGATGAGACAGTCCACGAGCCAGAAGCTGCACAACAGAAATGTCGCTTCGTCTCCTGCGAGGCCATCGTTGGTCTTTTCCACGTCATATCGCAAAACGAATCCATTGACGACCAGCTTGCGTTCGAGGGCTTCGACCGTCGCAACGACGCGCGGGTCCGAGGGAGGTAAGAAGCCGACTAGAGGAATGAGCAAGAGACTCGCATCCAAGGCAGTCGATCCATAAGTCTGAACAAAGGTACCAACACTCTTATTGAAGCCGTGCTGACAGATATGTTCATGGATGGTATTGCGCAACGCTCGCCAATGATCGAGAGGGCCAGCAAGGTTAAAACGCTCAAAGTCTTTGATTGCGCGATCCACAGCTACCCACGCCATCACTTTCGAGTGAGTGAACTGCTGTCGTCCTCCACGGACTTCCCAGATGCCCTCATCGGGCTCCATCCAAATCTTTTCGAGATGAGCTATCCATTCTCGTTCGATCGCAGCACTTCGTTCCGGCACACTGGTTGCGCTTTTCCTGGCCTGATGCATCGCGTCCGCAACTTCGCCATAGACATCCAGTTGGAGCTGAGTAGCAGCGGCATTGCCGACGCGTACTGGTTTGGAGTTTTCGTAACCAGCCAACCAAGGCACCTCCCACTCCAGCAGGCGGCGTTCGCCCCCAATGCCATACATGATTTGATCTTGCGATGCCTCTCCAGCAACGGCTCGTAGCAGCCAGTCACGCCATGCCTCAGCCTCTTCGTGATACCCCGCGTTCATAAAGGCAAGAAGGGTGAAGGTGGCATCGCGCAACCAGCAGTAACGATAATCCCAGTTCCGCTCGCCGCCGATTTCCTCGGGCAGCGACGTCGTTGGGGCGGCAACGATTCCGCCCGTCGGTGCATACGTCAGTGCTTTGAGAACGATCAACGAGCGCTCCACCGCATCGCTCGCTATCCCTCGATAGGTGCATTGGGCAACCCAGTCAAGCCAAAAGCGTTCCGTTTGCGCCAGGGCGGCGCTGGCGCTAACGGGCAATGGCGCAGGAAGGTGAGAGGGACTGTGCACGATGACGAAAGACAGCGTCTCACCGCCGCTGATTTTGAAGTCAGCTTTCACCGTGCCGTCAGAGTGAGTCAGCTTAGTATCCCCGTTGATGATGATGAGGTGCGGTCCTGCGATGGCGTGCAAGAGGCCTTCCCCCATCGAACTGATCCACGGGACGGAGAGCCCATAGTCGAACCGGATCGTGAGTTCCATGCCCATGCGAACCTGCCCGCTTTCCCCACGCACGATGCGGATAAGGTCCGCATCCCCGTTCGACGACTCCAAGGAATGGCCGCTCCGAGGACGCATGAAGTCAATGACGGTCACATCCCCATCCGCAGTCTCGAACCTCGTTTCAAGGATGAGCGTATGCTCCCGATATCGACGGCTTGTCTTCTTTACGATGGAAGTTGGTGCGAGCAGCCATCGTCCATTCTCGCGGGATCCCAAAAGGGCCGCAAAGCAGGCATCAGAATCGAAACGAGGCAAACATAACCAATCGATAGACCCGTTGCGGTCCACCAGTGCGACGGTCTCGCAATCCCCAATCATGCCGTAGTCTTCAATGGCAGCGCTCATACTTCCTCCATGTGACTTGCCCGTGAGATGAACGTGTGGTTTTCGATGCACGCTGGGCAGCGAGCGGGAGGCCGCCATCATCTCAAAATCGGAACCGCATCTGTTCGTGTGTGCGGCGTCTGGAGTACCCCCACGATGACAAAACGTGAGGCTCTGCAACGAATAGCCGACGTAGGCATTTGCCCGGTAGTCCGTCTGCCCTCAGAGGAACTGGCGTTCGCTGCCGCAGATGCGCTATGCGATGGCGGCATTCCGATTGCTGAGATAACGATGACAGTTCCGGGGGCACTTCGTGTTATTGAGCAACTTGCAAGGGCAAGGCACCACATACTTGTCGGTGCGGGTACGGTACTCGAAAGCGATACCGCGCGACGCTGCATAGAGGCAGGCGCACAATTCATCGTCACGCCAGGATTCGATGCGGAGACAGTTCGACTTGCAAATTCCCAGCAGCTGCTCATTATGGCCGGGGCATTGACTCCGACAGAAGTCATTACGGCATGGAGAGCTGGCGCAGATCTCGTGAAAGTGTTCCCCTGCGCTAACGTCGGCGGACCGAAGTACATTGCGGCTCTGAGGGGACCTCTACCGCAGATACCAATGGTCCCAACGGGTGGCGTGAACCTGAAGACTGCAGCAGATTTCATTCGCGCAGGTTCCGTAGCGCTTGGTGTTGGCGGAGAGTTGGTATCGATTGCAGCTCTGAGCGCGGGACGCACCGCCGAGATAACTGACACCGCAAGACAGTACATTCGAATTGTTCAGGAAGCCCGCTCCTATCAAAGCGATGCTGCGGCACGGTAGCAGAGCGATGGTTGCCATCTCATTCCCTTCGGACCGCCGCCATATCAGGGCGCAAAAAGGGCAGCCATGTTGAAGATCAAAAGCAAGCAGACATGCACTTGGGACTTGATCAGTTTGGGCGAGGTCATGCTGCGACTGGATCCGGGTGATCGCCGCATCTCGACGACACGTCACTTCGAGGTCTCCGAAGGTGGCGGTGAGTACAACGTGGCGCGCGGACTGAAACGGTGCTTCGGAATGGATACGGCAGTCGTGACGGCGCTGGCGGACAACGCCGTTGGCCGCCTTGTCGAAGACCTGATGTACCAGGGCGGAGTGGAGCAGTTGGTGAACTGGGTACCCTTTGATGGCGTGGGACGCACAGTTCGCAATGGCTTGAACTTTACCGAAAAGGGCTTTGGCGTGCGCCCGGCGCTGGGGTGTTCGGATCGCGGCCACACGGCCGTTTCGCAGATGAAGGCTGGCGATGTTGACTGGGAGGAACTTTTTGGCAAGAAGGGCGCTCGCTGGCTGCATACTGGCGGCATCTTCTGCGCGCTTTCGGAAAGTACTCCGGACGTTGCGCTGGAAGCGATGACGGTGGCCCGGAAGTACGGCGTCGTCGTTTCCTATGACCTGAATTATCGTGAGTCGCTATGGAAGGCGATTGGGGGGAAGAAGAAGGCCCAGGAAGTGAACCGCGCGATAGCTCCTTACGTCGACGTGATGATTGGGAACGAAGAGGATTTCTC
>JAEZPW010000223.1 GCA_023441255.1 Acidobacteriota bacterium | reverse complement strand
CTTCCTCATAAAAGGGACCGTTCGTTTCGAGTATCCAAAAGCAGCCGTGTCGTTGAAAGGTTCGGCCCAACGCCTGAAATGACGCAAACCGTTCGTAAACGATGTCGACCTTGCCCCGAAGTTGACGAAAGGCAAATTGCTGGTTCATGGAGCGCATTCCCAACCGGCCAAGATCGGCAGCCAAAGCACGAACCACGTGCAGACGCTTCGACTCCGCAGCCTTGCACATGCGGGCCGCCGGGAGCTGGTCGCCAAGGATGAATGGGCGCACCTCGTACCCAAGTGCATGCAGACCGTGCATAAAGCCGAGAATGTGCGCGCGAGCGCCGCTGCAAACTGCGTCCATTTGAGTGGATACTCGCGCCGCCGCAGAAAGGTATCCGACTGACCTTCTGGGGAGTTCGTCAGCACGCCTGTGCAGAGTTGAGGTAAAGGTCGCGCGACCCCGAGTTACTGTGTACTGTTCCATGATGTGCTAAAACCAGCCGATAGACTTTTTCCAGGATGCGGGTTTGTTGCTGGAGATCGAAGAGGCGACGAATGCGCGCCTGCCCCGCCGAGCTAAACCGCTCCCAAAGATCGCGATCCTCGAAAAGCATCGCGATGTATTCGGAGAGAGCTTTAATGTCACGCTCTTCCGCAAGCAGGCCGGTTTCCCCGTGCGCGACGGCCTCGGGGATCCCGCCAGTTCTGAAACTAACGACAGGCAAACCAAGTGCCTGAGCCTCTGCAAACACGAGTCCGAAGCCTTCGGAGGCGCCCGAGTCGACGGTGACACTGGGGACGCACAGAATCCGAGATCGTTGCATCCACTCGCGCACGAGGTGGGGTGGTTGCGTTCCCAGAAAGCGAACGCGATGGATTTGAGTTTTGGCGAGCGATTCGAGCGCGCGGCGCTGGGGACCGTCTCCGATGATGACGAGTTCTGTATCGGGCAAACTACGCTGAACAAGGCTCATTGCGCGAACAAGATAGCTACAGCCCTTGTTTGCAACAAGACGGCCGACGAACAAAACGGTTGGCAGACGGTCGACTTGTGGATCGCAGCCGAGCCCACGCGTATCCACGCCGATGTAGTGAACGCGAATCTTGTCGTCTGGAAACCCTTTCTCCAGGAGTTTGCACCGTATGAACTGTGACACTGCAATAAACAGAGCCCCACTTTCCTGAAGTACCTCCATCTGCCGCGCGAACCTGCGATGCTGCGACGATGACGCGTGCAGTGCGTGTTCTCGTGTGACGGTTGCATCGTAGCCGTGGAAGGTGGTGACCAGCGGTACCCCCAGAGCCCGTGCAAAGCTCAGCGCCTCGACTCCATCAGGACCGAAGTGGGCATGTACCAGAGCAGGCTGGATCGTATCGAGCACTTTCTGAAGGTAAGTGCTGCCAAACAGATGCGTCCATGTACGGCCGATCAGTCCGCCGCGCGAGGCAGCAAACGACCTCTCCTCCGGGAGTCGAGCCGCTCTTTCAATGCGCATCCCCACATACCAGGGACGGAACTGACGCAACGCTTCAGCTTGATTGAGGATGAAACTCTCGGAGGCCGGCAGCAGAATTCGACGGTAAATTGCGATGTCGTGCATGGTTATAACGTACTCACCCTCATTCGGGCCAGATAGATGATTGCTTTAGCGGCAACGCGGCACTTGGACGCAAACGTCGCATGACGCAGGTAGTCGCGAACGACGTTGGAGTGTGCACGATCAATTCCGCCGTGAACCCAGTAGCTTGCAAGCGACGATGCGAAAAGGCGGTCACTGAACTTCTGTGCAGCCGGGAAACGGTCCTGGAGCGCGTGTGCTGTCAACAGCTTTACCCGTGCATGCGTACGCTCCTTGACGAAGCCGGTTTTGCGCGTAAACGCGTTGCTGTCATGAATGCGCTGACAAGCAAGCTCCGCGTCAAGGATGAGTCCCGGCGCGAGGGTAAACGATGCGAATTTGACGTAGTTGTCGCTAGTGATCTCGATGCGCTCCGGCATCGGCAGTATCCGGCCGAGCAGAGATCGGCGAAACGTTAGCCCCGATGTGGGAGGCGCAGTAAACTGAACTCGACCCGAAGCGATATGGGGGCGAAGGTCGAGCATCCTGGTTGTGTAGACCGGCTTCCGATAGGTTTCGATCGGCCTGTCGTCGAGACCAACCCAGCGCACTGGGTGATAGCACCATTGGGCAGGCGGATTGTCCGCAAACGCGCACACGATTGTACGTACCTTCGCCGGCAGAAAGTAGTCATCCGCGTCCTCGAGACAGATGATCTCGCCATTACAGGCAGCGAAACCTTGGTTAAATGCGGATGCCTGGCCGCCATTGGCTTTGAACACCGGAATGATTCGGTTACCGTAACTGCGGATAATGTCGGAGGACTCATCAGTAGAGCCGTCATCAACAACGATGACTTCCAGGGGTGAATAGTCTTGTGCAAGGGCAGTGTCAATCGCTTTGTGCAAGAACCTGCCGTAGTTGTGGTTGTTGATGATTACGCTGACGAGCGGATCAGGCTTCATTCGTGGTGGCCCGGGACAGCAGGATGTCTACGTACTGTCGCAGCGTGCTGCGCTCGGCTGAGAACAGTAGTGGTATAGGGACGAATGCAAACGCAAGATAGCGGGCTCCACCGCCCAAGAGCATTGCGGCCAGGATTCCCACAGCAGTTCCATACCACAGGACAGCAACTCGGTATCGCGGTGCTTCGCCCAGAGCCTCGCGTGTGAACCTGTGAATCACCACGTACGCAAGCAGACCCGCCACTTCGGCCCATCCGAAACCGATGAAGCCGTAACGCGGCACAAGTGTCAGAGCCGTACCTACGAACAGGACAATGTGCGTCGCGTGAAATATCGTCACGCTGGTGTTCTTCCGAAGCAGGTACATGACCGAGGAGTGGAGATTGAACATGGCATTGGAGAGACAGCCGAGTGCAACAAAGGGATAAATGTGCAACACCGGGCTCCACCGAGGCCCGAACAGCCTTGGAAGGAAGAAGGGAGCGGTGAGTGCGAAGACGACGAGGGGGCCTCCAACCGCAATCGCCTGCAACCGCATGCCTTCCGTAATGCTGCGGCGAAGCCTGTTCCGATCCAGGTTGAGTTTGCCAAGCGTCGCCATCGCAATTCGCCAGGTGGCCGTCTTCGCGAATGAAAGGACGTCCGTGATGCGTGCGCTCATGGAAACGAAAGCCACACCTTCGGGACCGGCAAAGTGACCAACTATCAGCGGGTTAACCAACGTTCTCAATTGCCACACCCAGATTGAACTCGAATAGCTCAAGCCGTAGTGCATCATCTGCTTCAAGAGACGCCCGTTGAAACATAACCTGAAGCTATGTGGCACGCTGACGTAACTCAGGGTTGCGAGTACACATTGCTGAGTTATCCAACCGGCCACCGGTGCCCACGCTCCGGCGCCCTTCATTGCAAGTGGCAGTGCGGGAATGAAGTAACTTGTTTGGCTCGCAAGCTCATTGAAAGCCACGCGTTTGAATCTGAGATCACGGTCCAGTTTCACCACGGACGGGATGTTGATAAGAGAGCACAACAAGCCGAAAGCCAGAGCAGGTACCAGCTTGGCCGCTTCGGGTATTCGGAGAAGCTGGCCGAGTGGGTGGCGCAAGAGGTAAAGCGCAGCGGCAAAGCTAAGGCCGATGCACAGCAACAGCGTGAATGCCTGATGGTATTCCTCCTCCGTGGGTTCCTGTTCCTTACGCAACAGGTAGACGTCGGTGCCCCAAGTGCCGAAGTTGGTCAGAAATGTGAGCACACCGGTACTCGCCGCGTACACACCATACTCGTGAGGTCCGATCAAACGGGTGATGAGTAGCACACCACCCAGACTCAGGACCATCCCGACCCCTTGGCGAATCACCATGATGGCGCCGCCGTGCAACGCTGTAGTGCGCAAGCTCATGCCCCGGCGGGCTCCGCGGTATGTATAAAGGGGCGATGAACCAAAGGATCATCATTTCGACGATTATGTCTTACTCGCCAGGCCATGATCATGGCTGAAACGTACAAGATGAGGGACAACGTGTGGGGACGAAGCAGGTCGCTTTCTGTGATGTTAGAAAGCAAAAAGAACCAGAGGAACGCGAATGGCCAGGTGGCGGCGGGGCTCGCGTGAGTTCGCATCAGGTAAAGACTGTCCCGGAATTGCAGAACGACAACAATTCCGAACGTCACCAATCCCAGCAGTCCCAGTTGGAGCGCCAGATCGATATAGCCGTTGTGAGCGTGGGGCACCTCCCAGTGCAGTTCCTTCCAGACGTAGCGAGAGGGGCCATTCTCACCGAGCCAGAATGCGCTATATCCGTATCCCAACATTGGGCGGGACATGGCTGCCTCCCAGGAAGCAGCCCACACCTCGGTTCTGCCCGTCAGGCTGGAATCCTTGCCCAAGGCCTCGAGGACGCCCGAGTACTCTTCCAGGCCAAAGAACACGGACCACGCGAAGGTGAATATTAGAAGCAAGCAGGCGGCGAGCTTGTAGGGATGCCGTACGAGAGGAGTTCTCGCGATGGTGAGCAACATGATAGTAAATACAAGCAGGACCAGAGATGTTGCGGAACGAGACAGTAAAACCAGGCACAACGAGAGGGCTGAACCCCCAAAGCAAAGAGGTTTTCTTATGGCCTCTTCGCGGCCGGCGATCACAAAAACGAGGAATGACAGTGCCATGTAGTGGCCCAGAGCGTTTTTGTGCAAGAAGACTCCGTTCCAGGCATCACGGAAGAACTCCGTAGGAGTGCCAATGCCGAAGATAGCGAAGGGAACACTGGCGAGTGCCGCGATTCCCAATGACCAAGCAAGTAATCTCAGCTGATCGCGCAAAGAGAATCGCAGAGCGTAGTACAACGCAAAAGATATCGTGGCGGCGAACACAACGGCGCGGCGCATGCTTATGGCGGTCGCATCGGACCAGAGCACGGACGCTGCAACAAGCAGAGACACGGTAAGTATCCGGCGTTCACCCCAAAGTATGCGCAACCACTGGCGGCATTGCAGAAGTAAGTAGATCGACAGCAGCGAAACGATACCCCAGGCAATTTGTAGCGGAAGCGTGCCACTGCTGGCATCGGAGGGTTCTGCGAGGCCGCTTGTCCCCAGGTTCAAGAATGCTCCCATGGCCATCAGAAGCACACAGATCACGAAAACCGATTCCCAACGGCTGGGCGGTGAGCTGATTCGCTTGTGTGGAAGCGTCTCTACTCGGGACCGGTGCGAACGTCGACCCAGAACGGGCCTTAGGGGCTGCGCATTGTTCAACATGTCGGCGAACTTTCGTCGTCAAAAGGAGCAGGCGCGCAAACGCCAGATGTATTCCGGCTCTGCTTCAACACGACATCCGACGAGAAGGCCGTGCTGTACAGCATGTATCCGAGTCGCCGCCAGGCATAAGCACAGAAGTTGAACATGGTCATGTTGTGCCAGAGGCACTGGGACATGCGCGGCGATAACCCGCAGAAAAAGTCGAACTTGGCCGGAATAAGATCAGGAGCACTCAGCAACGCCGCTATGATGCGATGGTTTCCATCGAGCACGGTGAAGGGGGACTTTTCGGATGTTCCCAACAGCAGAATGGCGGTGCGTTGCTCCTGTCGGACGAAGTTTCTTGCGAGGAGCCTGATCTTCGCGATCTCCCCAAAACGATCCGAAACTCGTCCGGACCGGATCCTCTCGGCGAAATCCCTCAACCTGAGCTGAGCTCCCACGCTGCGGGTTAGCTTGCCTCGCGAAAATACCATCATTTCATCCAGATCCTCGCCCCCCACTGATACCGACCACCAGCGCGTGTTATTCGGAAGCTCACTCCACAACACATAGCGGCGCAAAAGGCGGAGTGACTTGCAGGCCCTGATCACTCCCCCGTCTTTGGCGTGCAGTCGGCAGGCTAATTGCCGAAAAAGATCCCTGTCGGGATCCGACGGACTTCCTCCCACAAGTTCATTACGAAGGAATTCCGTTAGTACTACTGTTTCCGATACTCTGTTAACGAAGTTCGTGGCGCCCACCCGGCTAGAAAATGATCGTACGTCAATTGTCACCAGACACCTTGATTGCTCCCGGTCAGCTTGTAGCTGACAGCGGCAAGCGATGCCAAAACGGGCAGCATCGCCAGGCGCACTGCGGACCGCCCTCTGCCGCTGGCAATCGTGGACGTCAGTTGTTTCGTGTAGAGATGCAAGCCGCAGGGCACAACTGGCACACGCAAGTACTGTCCCCTGACAAAAAGGCGGTCCGCGCCAAAGCGACCGGAACTCGCAACGTGAGCAGGCACTTCAAGACTATGACCACGATAGTGACTGATGTAGTCAGCCACGATCTGCACAAAGGTCGCTACTCCGGGCCAGATTCCCGCGTCGGTAGCAATCGATTGCAGGTTGCGCCAATCGAATTCAGGCCTGCTTAGAACGGATCCGGTGTCGACGATGTCGCACAGGCGAAAAAATAGATGACGGTACATGCGCTGCAAACATGCCGCGATGACCTGCTCCTCTGGAGCAGGAACGTAGAACGTGTATCCCTGGATCTCAAGTGGAACGCGGCGTACTGCGAAACGCATCGCGATGTCCGTATGCTCTCCCATCTGCCCCAGCCGGCAGCAATGCAGTTCGAGAATCTTGTTGCATCCGGGTATCGCGAAGTTCCATTTGTTCGCGAATCTGTCGCCCACGCTGCGTGTTTGAACTCTGGCTCCGAACCGCTCAATCAGGACTGAGCACAGCAAACGTATATCGGCGGTGGTGAACAGGTCTATGTCGCGGCCCAGGTCGGGCCAGTGGTCAAGTGACTTGATGACCGTTATTGGCGCGCCGGCTTGTTCAAGTGCCAGGCAAACGGCAGCCAAGGCGTTCAATGCGTTCTCTATCTTCTGCCGCTCGCTTTCCGAATTAGTTTCAGCCCATTCGCCAACCTCGTCGTCAGTTTTGATCGAAGCTTCGTGACGGAGAGCCATAAGCGCGCGCATTGTGACGTGGTGAGCGTCGGCCAGGCGCAAAAATTCAGAGCGGCCGTGTCCATTCAGGGTGTTGAACCGGCTAAGTGCAGCTTCGCAGCCGTCACGATGGATGGTCAGCAATGAAAGCGTTCTGATCTGTTCTTCGGTGCCTGTCACAACGATGTCCTTTAGGAGCGTCCAACGCGATGAGCGATGGAATCTTGACTGGCTGTCCTGGAGGATAGGAAGACCATGACGCTGTTCACAACATCTTGCGAAGTCTGCTCGATGGAATGATCGCTGCGAAGCAATCGGGCGCGAGCAGGGGACGCTGATTGCACCAGTTGAGCGTAAGCGAACCGCTGTCGGCGCAACTCTTCCACTGTGAGCTCCGGCTTTCGATCAAACATGACCTTCTCGTCTGCATCGAGCACGATTTCAAGGTCGGGGCGGGGCACCCAGTTGCCCAGCAACCGGGGTATCCACGGAGGTCCCTTGTAGCGGTATCGCAGAGGGTCTACCAAAACATCACGGAAATAGCGATCGCATGTAATAAGCCCGCCTCGATTAAGAACAGCGCGACCGTAACGAAGGTAGCCGGCCCATGTATCCAGAAAAACTGCAGCCAGGTAAAACAGGGACAACATTGTTGGGCGAGGCTGCTTGGCATGCGGACGGCGCAGTGGCGTGGCCGGCCCAACCGGCCAAATCAGTCCCGGACGCCAGTGCCATGACAGAATCTCAGTGAACAACGGAGCGTACGCATTGATGAGTGCGGTTTTTGCGGTACTTTTGCCTGCTCCGTCCGGCCCCAGCATGACAACGAACATTCCGCGACGGCCCGTTTCGAGGGGCGCACGCCTTAGAAGCTTACGACATGCATAATACGCAACTGACTTGGGCTGGTTTCGCGCGAGACTGCACCAGTATCGCAGTCGATTCCTGATGGAGCTGTTGGGTGCAGCAATCTTTCGATTCCCTCCACAGAGTGATCTTAAGATGCTAAGGACCGATTGCTCAGGTAGCCTGGATGCGAGTTGCGCCGCACGCTCGCTCTGTTCCGGGGTAAGCGGAAGGTTACGAATGGAACATGCCAGGAGGAATTTAAGCTGTTCCTCGTCTGTGACGTGGTGCACTTTATCTGGATCGATATCGCCAGGCAGAGGCAATAAAAGGGTGCGATCATCGAGCAGGTCAACAAACAAAATCTCAAGTCCACCTGTGTTCCTAACGAAGCAGATGTGGAGGCCCCCGACCATGAACTGCGTCTGCTGCACTCGAATGAAGCCCTGCTCTTTCGCGGCGTTCACTACGATCAAGCTGCTGTCACGCATCGATGTCTTCGTGGCCAGGACTACGTGCGTGCGGC
Source organism: Acidobacteriota bacterium (assembly GCA_023441255.1). Taxonomy (GTDB): domain Bacteria; phylum Acidobacteriota; class Terriglobia; order Terriglobales; family Acidobacteriaceae; genus JAEZPW01. Next base: position 449 of record JAEZPW010000223.1, on the reverse strand, counting down.
ACGCGCGGACATCGCTATAGATGACGTAGTGGCATAGACCCTTTTGAAGGAGGTGTTCCGACCACTCAACCGGCTCAAGATCATGCTGCGGTACTACTCCCGGGGTGCTCACTGTCCCTCCCCCTTCAGCACAGCTGGAATAGTCTTCAGGAGAATTTTGAGATCGAGCCATGGATTCCAGTTCTCTATGTAAGTCAAGTCAAGTAGCAGGGCCTTCTCGAACGCGGGATCTTTTCGGGCACTGATTTGCCATAGCCCGGTGATACCAGGCGTCACCGCCAACCTGCGAAGGCTAGCGAGCGTGTAGTGCTCGTGTTCATCCGGAGAAGGCGGTCGCGGGCCGACCAGGCTCATGTCGCCTTTCAGAACATTGAATAGCTGTGGAAGCTCGTCGAGACTGTACTTGCGAAGAAAACGTCCGCACCTTGTCACTCTTGGGTCGTTCGTCA
>JAEZPW010000209.1 GCA_023441255.1 Acidobacteriota bacterium | reverse complement strand
ACTTAACTCACCGCACTAACAGCTAAGAGCTAACGGCTAACAGCTAATTCTCATCACGACACCGCCGCGAACACCCCGATAAACCGCTCACTCTCGGTCAGCTTTTCGCAGCGCCGATCAAGCTCGTTGTACTCGCGCTCGTGCGTCGCCTTGAACTCGTCGAACGACTCACGGCTATCCCAGGTATCAATTGTCAGATAATCGCCACCTTCGCCGCGCAGCAGCACCGTGCCGCAGTAACCCGCACTTTGCTCAAATAGCCGCACCCACGCGCCCGCCGGCCCGTACTGCGCCTCGAACTCGGCCGAACACCCCATTGCCGCTTTGAACTGCCACACGATCTGAATCACGGATGCGCCCCTATAACGGAGGTCACGACGTGTGTCCGACTCTCTCAGACGTTTGTTCGAATCTCGAACGCGAAACTCGAAACGAAAACACGCGCCGATCAGCAAACGCCGTTACAATATCAGGTTTCGTACTAATCTCCTTATAAAGCGACAAAGCCATGACGACTCCTGCTATGAAAACGGTATCCGCAATCGAGCCTGCCCGGCGCCTGGATGAAGTCCGCTACGCCATTCGCGACCTTGCCGTCCTGGCCGACGAAGTGGCCAAAACCGGCGTGAAGATTTTGCCGCTCAATATCGGCGATCCGCTCAAGTTCGATTTCGCCACGCCACCACACCTGATCGATGCTGTTCACAAGGCCATGCGGGACGGACGTAACGGCTACGCACCTTCTTCGGGCACGGCCGACGCCATCAGCGCCATTCGTGGAGATGCCGAGCGAAAAGGCATTCGCAACATCCTTGACGCCTTCATCACTTCAGGAGCAAGCGAAGCCGTTGATATCTGCCTCAGCGCGCTACTCAACGGCGACGAAAACGTACTCTGTCCTGAACCGGAATATCCGCTCTACACCGCCGTCGTCGCCAAGATGGGTCTCAAACCCAACTCTTATTCGTTGAATGAAGAGAACGGCTGGCAGCCTGACCTCGACGACATCGAGCGCAAGATCACGCCCAAGACCCGCGGCCTGGTCTTCATCAACCCCAACAACCCAACCGGCGCCATCTATTCGCGCCAGACCCTGGAGGCGATCGCGGAGATCGCGCGCCGGCACAACCTCGTCGTCTTCGCTGACGAGATCTACGACAAACTTGTCCTCGAAGGCGAGCACCTATCGCTGGCGGCTATAGGACCCGACGTACCCGTCGTGACCTTCGGCGGCATGTCGAAAAACTATTTGGCCCCAGGGTGGCGAATCGGATGGGGTGTCGTGAGCGGGCCCCAGAATCTCGTGCAGCCCTATGTTGACGGCATCAACAAGTTGCTGAGGTCTCGCCTGTGCGCTTCTCATCCGATGATGTACGCTATCAAGCCCGCTCTTGAAGGGCCGCAGGATCATCTGGTCGAAGTGCTTGCGAAACTGCGCTCGCGCGCTGACCTCACTGTCAAATGGGCGACCGAAACTCCTCGCGTAAGCTGTGTCGCTCCCAAAGGGGCCTTCTACGCTTATCCCAAGCTGGACATCCCGGAACCCGACGAGGAGTTCGTAAAGAAACTTCTGCGCGAAACGGGAGTCCTTCTTGTTCATGGAAGCGGATTCGGCCAGGCGCCTGGAACCCGCCACGCCCGCATCGTGTTCCTCCCGAACGAGGCAACACTTTCGGCCGCTTATCGACAAATCGCGCAGTTCATTCAGCGGCATTATGCGTAAAGTTCTTTGATCAGGTTACGAAAGTAATACTAGAAAGGCCGGGTGCGGAAATGCCCGGCCCTAGTTTTGTTTGCCTGCAACAGCGTTCAAAGCCGCGTTTTACGCGCAGAATATGCAGATTTCCAAAATCCGAAATTGTGACAGCCGCAAATGATCATGCTTCCTCTGTCGCCATCACTCTTGATGTTTCAATTGCAGAACAGCGGTTCCTAATGTAATTTGGCTTCTCTCTTCAAAAACAACAGGAGGGCCCGTGCTAACGCCTGGACAACGACTCCGCGCGCTGCGAGAGGAGTTTGGTCTGACGATTCGCGACGTCGAGACGGCCAGCATCCGCATCGGCGCGTGTCACCAGAATGATGACTTCATCATTCCGCTGAGCCGTCTTTCCGATATCGAGACGAAGGGAATCGTACCGAGCATCTTTCGCCTGTACTCTCTCGCGGTCGTCTATCGCCGGGACATGCGGGAACTGTTGGCTTGGTACGGAGTCGATCTGAATCACGTGACCGCTGACCTCGCTGCCGTCGAACCTCCGCGCTCACACCGGTCCGAAGCTCTTGACGCGTCTACGATGATTCGCGTTCCTGTAAAGATAGATCCCGCGTTCGATTTCCGAAAAACCACCAATATCGGGCGCATGATCGAGCAATGGGGAACCGTTCCTCTGGCTTACTTGACGAACTTCACGCATACCGAGTTCACGTATGGATACGTCGGCACGGAAGACTTCACCATGTATCCAATCCTCATGCCGGGTTCGTTCGTCCAGATTGATGAATCCAAGAATGAAGTTGTGAACGGCGTATGGCGTTCCGAGTACGAACGTCCCATTTATTTCGTGGAAACTCGCGAGGGTTACACCTGCTCCTGGTGCGCCGTGAAACAAGACCAGCTTATCCTTCAGCCTCATCCGTTATCACCTGCTCCGGTTCGTGTGCTACAGCATCCGCGTGAGGCCGAAGTTGTCGGACAAGTCGTTGGAATGGCTATGAAGCTTGGCGATTGGCGGCCGTGCAGGACGGCGCAAGAGACACAAGCGCCTGCAGAACTGAGGTAAAGTGGCGAACCGAGCCGCCCGCTACGTCCGCAGGTACCAGCTGATCTGCCTCCAGACGAAGCACCGCCACGTATTCGGGAACACCCATCTCGGCCGCTGACGCAGATACGATCGCGTCTTCCAGAACGTCTTTCACGGGCATCCGCAAAATCTTCAGCAGCAGTTCGCGATGATGGCTCTCAATCGCCTCTCGCGCGGACCGCTCCCCGAAACTCCGCTCCAACCCCCAATGGTGATAACTCCCATCCAACCTGCGCAGGCTGGAAACATATTTCAGTTTTCCAAGCACACCGGGAACCGAAGCCAGTGTTTTTAACGCAAAATCGTCGGCCGCGCTGTAAAGGCTCATAAATGTTCCAGTTTCAGAAATTCGAACATACCACAGCCTCGCCGTAAGAACACTTCCGTTCTGCGCTCAAGTAGGTGACGCGATCCATCGCACACTCCAGGAGCACCTACATGAACGCAAAGCGCCTTATCTTCGCCGCACTGTCACTGTCATTCGTGCTTTCAACCTTCGCCGTCGCCACTACGACTGCGAGCAGCGCCCGGCACTTCACGCCACAGTCTTCTCAGATCACGAAATATTCTGTCGACGCAAATCGACTGGCCGAAGGTCCGATCCCGGTCCCGCTCTGTGAGCCTAAGGTAGAAGTCTGCCCTTCGCTGCCCCCGGATATGGTCGTGTCCCTTCAGCACAAGCTGACCGTCGCCGAAGGCCCCATCCCGGTGCCGCTCTGTGAGCCCAACGTAGAAGTCTGCCCTTCGCTGCCCCCGGATATGGTCGTGTCCCCTCAGCCCAAGTTCACCATCGCCGAAGGCCCCATCCCGGTGCCGCTCTGCGAGCCCAAAGTTGAAGTCTGCCCTTCACTGCCTCCGGATATGGTCGTGTCTAGTCCAGCCCGGTGCGTGTAGTTATGTGGGTGTGTCGAAATCGCCGCGGGACGGGCAAAAAAACCGTCCCGTGCGAAAACCGTCAAACCGGTGACGCTAAGGTGCCTTCAGTCCCCCTTCTCCGCAAGACACTCTAGGTCATTGTGACTTCAGTAACGGTACATGACCTGCTCTAGAAGAGAGCTGTGTCGGTGGCCAGCCGATCTAATGTATGCTGCAGAAAAGAAGCCTTGATTGCCGCTACCATATACGCGCTATGGGCGCTCACGCTACTGCTGCAGGCCGCGAGCATCGTTTATATGCTCCGCCGAGGTTTGCGGCGGGAGTATGCCTGGTTCTTTAACTATATCGTCTGGTCGGCAGCCAGGTCGGTTGCCATGTTCGGGCTGCTACGCTTGTACGCGCACAAAGTAGTCAGTTATACCACCTACTTCTATGTTTTCTGGGTATCGGACGTCATCAGCATGGCTTTGTGCGTAGCGGTCGCATACTCCGTGACGCGCCGACTGTTTCAGGACTTCGAGATGCTCCGGCGCTATGCTTTGGTCGCGTTTGGCATCGCATTGGCCGGACTACTCGCGGGGGCCATTCTGCTCTCGGATCTGGATGCAGGAAACGAAAAGGCACTGCTTGGCGCCACGCTGATGTTGAATCGCAGCCTGCTCTTCGTGCAGGTCGGCCTCGTGGTTTTGACCTGTGCCTTCGCCGCCTGGGCCGCTCTTCCCTGGCGCAGAGACGTAAACTTCGGGATCGCTCTGGGTTTCGGGGTCGGAGCTAGCGTCGAAATCATCGCTGTCACTATGCGAACCGAAGTGGGAAGTTCGGCCAACACCGCCTACCAGGTTTTGCGCTCCCTCTCTTATCTTGTTGCGGTCCTGACCTGGTTCCTGTACATTCGTGCTCCTCAAAAAGAACAACAGATCGGCGATCATCTGGCGGGAACGAATGAACTTGATTCGTTAAACCAGGCGCTTGCGGAGATGCTGACAAAATGATCATCGCAATCATACTGGCTGTGTGTGCATGCTGTGCTGTTCTCTTCTTCTTTTACCTCGTCAGGGGAGGACAGGCACAGGTCAGGAGCATGAGCGAACTGGTCACAAACAGCAGACCGGTTGATGTGGCCGCGTTCCGGAATCTCGTTTCTCAAGAGGAGGAACAGTTCCTTCGTTCGCGCCTGTCCGCCGCAGATTTCCGTGCCGTCCAGCGCGCCCGTATGGAGGCTGCACTCGAGTACGTCCATAGAACCTCGCACAACGCCGCCCTTTTGTTGCAGGTCGCCCGAATCGCACGAAATGCTCCTCTGCCGGAAACCGCCAAGGCAGCGCAGCGACTTGGGGACCAGGCGCTGCAGATGCGCGTTTTTTCCATGGTTGCCGCCTGCGTCATTCGGGCCCGAATCCTGGCCCCGAGCCTGACGCTCCGTCCCGTCGCGATCGTGGAGCGCTATGAGCGCCTGCGCGAGTCGATGAGCGGCTTGCTCCGTGTACAAGTACCGACTGCTGTCTCCAGAGTAGACGCGGCGCTCTAAACAGGTCAGCCGTCGCGTCGGATCAGCGACTTACCCGCTTGCCCCTTGTGTGTTTAGAATGAAGGCGCATGATCGACGTCCATTGTCACATCCTTCCCCAAGTCGATGACGGCGCCAAAAGCTGGGAGATGACCTTGGAGATGTGCCGTATCGCGTTGCGGGACGGCATCACGCACATTGTCGCCACCCCCCATGCCAACAACGAGTACTTGTACAGCCGTCCCGAGCACGAGGAACGCCTGCAGCAGCTCCGCAGTTCGGCGCCTGAGGGCCTGCAGTTTACGCTCGGCTGTGACTTTCACTTCTCCTACGACAACGTCGAGGATGCCCTCGCTCATCCCGAGCGATACGCCATCGGTACCACCAGCTATATGCTGATTGAACTGAGCGATTACAGCATTCCGCCCACGATGATGGATAACATGGCGAAGCTGAACGACGTGGGCCTCAAACTGATTCTCACCCACCCCGAACGAAACCCCATCCTGCAGAGAAGGCCCGAGGTGATTCGAGACTGGGTCGAAAACGGCTGCATCGTTCAGGTAACCGCAAGTTCAATCACGGGTTTTTGGGGCAAAACCGGGAGGAAGGTTTCACGCTGGCTGGTCGACCATGACTGCGTACACGTTGTTGCCACAGACGCGCACGACACCAGGCACCGTCCTCCACTGCTGTCCGAGGCTCGGGAACTGCTCGCCGAGTGGACAAGCCCTGAAGTAGCACTCTCCCTGGTACAAGACAATCCGCTCGCCATCGTGACCGGGGCCGAACTGCCCTACGTGCCGGAACCGCGCGCGTGACCGCCTCACTCGAAGTACTGCTGCGGGGCAGTACTGATGTAATCGTTCTCAGCACATAATTTTCTTCCGAAAACCAGAGTTGCTGGGTTATAAGAACCTCATTCTCCGCAGTTTTCGTTCAGGCTTGGCTTGGAGGAGTCAATCACAGCTTCGCGCAAAGCCGCGCCGCCGGGTATCTCCCTGCCCGCCGCTCCGCACCCCTCCGTGTCCCGCGAGGGCTTGGACACTCGCATTGCGCTGCACTTCATTGAGAACGCCGCCGACTTCATCTTTATCCACGATCTCGAGGGCAAGTTTACTTACGCCAACGCCGCGATCGAGCGCCTTACAGGATTCGCCCGTGACGAATTGATCGGTAAAAAGCTCAGCGAAGTGATTGCTCCCGACTGGCGCGACCGCACTCTCGACATCCTGCGCAGGAAGGTCACCGGGGAAGCCGTGCAGGACCCGTTTCCGATGGAGATCATCGCGCGAGACGGCCGGCATATCCTCGTCGACGTGAGTGCCCGCGTCGTTCAAAACGACGGGCGCGTGCTCGGAGTTCAAGGTATTGCGCGCGACATTACCGACAGGCGCCAGTCGGAACGGGCACTCCGTGAAAGCGAGGAGAAGTTCCGCGCTCTTGCCGAAACCGCAGCGTCGGCAATCTTTATCTATTCCGGGACACGTTTTCGGTACGTCAACTCCGCCAGCGAATCGATCACGGGCTATTCGCGCCAGGAACTGCTGGCGATGAATTTCTGGGACATCGTTCATCCCGATTTTCGCGAACTTGTGAAACGGCGCGGTATGGAACGCCAACAGGGGGTTCACGCCCAGCCCCGTTACGAATTCAAGATCATCACCAAGTCGGGCGAGGAACGGTGGCTCGATTTTTCAGCCGGCACAATAAATTACGAGGGTCGGGCGGCAGCGCTAGGCACCGCGTTCGATATCACCGATCGTAAGCACGCAAACGAGGAACTGCTGCTGGAAAAAGCGCTCCTCGAGCAACTCTTCGACTGTGCTCCCGAAGGCATCGTGGTTCAGAGCAATGACGGCCGCGTCCTCCGCGCCAACGTGGAGTTCTGCCGCATGTTCGGCTATGAGATCGGAGAGGTGATCGGGAGCCTGCTGGATGATCTTATCGCGTTCGGCGACGAGCGGCCCGAAGCCACTGCGCTCAGCCGTCATGTTGCAGCAGGGGGAAGTTTCAACGTCGAATCCGTCCGGCACCGCAAAGACCGTACCCGGGTTGACGTCTCCGTCCTAGGCACTCCCATTCAGGTCGAGGGCGGTCAGGTCGGTGTATACGTCATCTACCGCGACATCACCGAGCGAAAGCGGGCTGAACAGGCGCTCGTCGAAAGTGAAAGCAAGTTCCGCGCCGTTTCTGACACGGCTGCTTCGGCCATATCGATACATACGTCGGAACGGTTCGTTTATGTGAATGCCGCCTGCGAGGCAATCTCAGGCTACTCCCGTGACGAACTGATGCGGATGAGTCCGCTCGACCTCGTCCATCCGGATTTCAGGCCCGCCCTGGCCGGCCGCACTGAGGCTCGTGCAGCCGGAGAGAATGTTCCCTCCCGATACGAAGTCAGTATCCTCACGAAATCCGGCGAAGAACGCTGGCTGGACCTGAGCGCCAGCAGTTTGCAGTTCAGCGGTGAAAACGTCAGCATCGCCGTCGCTTTCGACATAACCGAGAGAAAGCGCGCCGAGCGGTTACAGGCGGTGCTCTACCAAATCGCGAACTGCGCGAATTCCGTTCAGGACCTGCCTGCTCTCTACCGCGCGATCCACGGCATCGTGTCCGAACTGGTGTATGCGCGGAACTTCTACATCGCACTCTATGACGACAAGACCGACCTGATCACCTTCCCTTATTTCGTGGACGAGGAAGATCCGAATTGGCCCGAACCAAAGAAGCCGGGCCGCGGCCTGACCGAGTACGTCCTGAGAACCGGGAAACCGCTTCTTGCAACACCGGAAGTTTTCGAGGATCTGCTCCAGAAAGGCGAAGTCATCTCAATCGGCGCCCCCTCCATCGACTGGCTCGGGATTCCGCTGAAATATGGAACGCGCACTATCGGCGCCATCGTTGTTCAGAGTTATACGGAATGCTTCCGCTATGGAGCGCGAGAGCAGGAGATTCTCACCTTCGTCTCGCAGCACGTCGCTTCGGCCATCGAACACAAGCGTGACCAGGAGGCCGTCCGACAGTCCGAGGCACGTTATCGCTCGCTCTTCGAGCGTGCGGCTTACGGCATCATGCGCACCAGCGCGAACGGCAATGTGCTGGACGCAAACCCAGCCTTGGCCGCGATGCTCGGTTACGACTCGCCACACGACTTGATCGGGCGGAACGGTGAGCGCGAAATCTATGCCGATTCCGAGGAACGCGACCGAATAATTCACGAGTACCACGCCACCGGCCGCACCGACTTCGAGACCAAGTGGAAGCGCAAGGACGGCAAGATTATCAACATCAAGCTCAGTGGGCGTCAGGCTCTGAACACAAACAATGAACCTGACGGCTACGAACTGATCGTGCAGAACATAACCGAACACCGCGCCCTTGAAGAACAGTTTCGACACGCGCAGAAGATGGAGGCGATCGGGCGACTGGCCGGTGGCGTTGCGCATGATTTCAACAACCTGCTGACCGTCGTGAAGGGCTACAGTGAGCTTCTGCTGGGACAACTTATCGAAGCCGACCCGATGCGTGCCCAAGTCGATGAAATCCGCAAGGCGGCCGATCGCGCGGCAAACCTCACACGCCAGTTGCTGGCGTTCAGCCGCAGGCAGGTGCTGGCACCGAAGGTCCTCGACCTCAATGCTGAGATCGGCAACATGGAGAGATTGCTAGGACGTCTTCTGGGTGAAGACGTGCGCCTCGTTCAGTCCCTTGCTCCGGACCTCGGTCGCGTCAAAGCAGATCCGGGCCAGGTCGAGCAGGTCTTGATGAATCTTGCCGTGAACGCGCGTGACGCCATGCCGAAGGGCGGCCGCGTTTTGATCGAAACCGCCAATCTCGACCTCGCTGGCGACTTTGCCCGGGAACAGGCAATCGTCAAGGCCGGCCGATACGTAACCCTCGCCTTTAGCGACACAGGGTGCGGCATGAGCGAAGACGTGCGGTCTCGCGTCTTCGAACCGTTCTTTACCACCAAGGAACGCGGGACGGGACTGGGGCTCTCGACCGTTTACGGTATCGTCAAACAGAGCGGAGGTTTCATCTGGGTAGATACGCAGTTGGACCAAGGTACGACTTTCCGTATTTACTTGCCGCGCGTCGATGACCTGCCTGAGCAGAGCGTGGTCGCGGGTCCTGCGGAGTCGCATCGAGGGTCAGAGACCGTTTTGCTCGTTGAAGACGACGATGGCGTTCGCCCCCTCATACGCCAAATGCTGCAACGCTATGGCTATCAGGTGCTGGAGACCTCCAATGCGGGCGAAGCTCTGCTCGCCTGCGAGCGTCACCAGGGCAAGATCCACCTGCTGCTGACGGATGTCGTTCTGCAGCAGATGAGCGGAAGCGAATTGGCGGAGCGTCTCGGCGTGGAACAACGCGGCATGAGGGTCCTGTATGTATCGGGATATACGGAAGACGCCATCGTCAAGCAAGGCGTCCTGAAGCCCGGAATCGCTTTCCTTCAGAAACCCTTTACCGCGGAGGTCCTGGCGACTAAGGTGCGGTCGGTCTTGCGTGGTGAAGGCTGATCACAACGCATCGGCGTAAACAACAGCCGAGGCAAATTGCCTCGGCTGTTCCATCGTGAGGATATGCCCCTTAACGTTGCGGAGTCGCGCCCGCGGACACGAGTTGCCGGTCCGAACTATTGGCGTACGGCAGCATGAGCGACGTTTCGGGGTTGATGACGTCACTGTGATTGGGGCCAAGGCCAAGCTTGATCAGCGCTCTCGAGTCTGGGACCACTTTTGTTTGCCAGCCGTTATCGCCCTGAAACTTGGCCATCGCACTACGCGTGGATTGGTCCCAGACACCGCTCGGCTCACCTTCGAGATATCTGGCCTTTATCAGTGCCTGCTGTATCTCCATGGCACGGTCGTCGCTGATGCCCTGCTGCCCACGGCTGCGCGCGGCGACTTTCACCTTTCCACTTTTTGTTCCCTTACTTGAACGCGAGGCCTTTCCCGCCTTCGAACTTGTTTTACTGCTTACCTTTTTGTGAGTAGAACCAGAAGTTGTCTTCTTCGATGCCGAGTGAGTCGTTTTCTTCCCCCTTGCGAGCCCAACGGACGCGCAGAGGAGCACCACACAGGTGAGGACAAGAAACTTCCTGATGTTCGAAACGAAGGAGTGCAAACAGCACCTCTGGAAATAGCCTAAGATGAACCGGCAAGCCGACGCACCGGCCATTGCCGCAAAAACAACGAACACCCCGTAGCGTTCATGAACGGAGTGTTACAAGATTGTCATGCGAATCATTGATTAGGGCAAGTGCCTTTCGTGCTGAGACGGTGCAAACACAGCGTTGCACTTCAGGGTTTCACCTTATTCGCATAGGCTTTCCCACTTTGCGCGAGCATTGCACGTCCCCTTGCCTGCGGCGTCCCACGTGCGCTCTGGAGCGTGCAGCAAACAAGACAAATTCTCCACTGGAACCGCATAAAAACAAACGCGCCGGGCATGCTGCCCGGCGCTGAAGTTACGAAGGTGACGAAGCGGCTACGGCAAGGTGCCCGCCAGGAATATCGTCCCGGCGTTGCGACCTCGCCCCTGCCGGACAAGGAAGACGACGTCCTGGCCGCTCTTCAGGCCCGACTGTATCTTGCTGAAGTCGGCAGCACTGTTAACGGGTTGCTTGTTTACCTCCATGATGACGTCCCCGCGGCTTACACCCACGTCATCGGCAAAGGAACCGGGCTTCACGTCCTGAACGATTACGCCCTTCCCCTGCGGTATATCGAGGCGGTCAGCGATTTCAGGAGTGACGCTGCCGACGGTGATGCCGAGTTTGCTGGGTTCGGGCTGACCCTCGTCGTTTGTCTCTTCCTCTTCACCCAACCGTGACGCGAACAGCTTCGCGCGGTCTGCGATCGTGACGCTGGTGGTCTGCTCCTTGCCGCTGCGGACGAATCCCACCTTGGCGGTGCTGCCGGGCTTGCGGCTGGCAATGTCCGCAACCAATTCGTCGCCATTCTTGACCGGCTTGCCGTCAACGCTCACGATGGTGTCGCCCACCTGGAGGCCTGCTTTGGCAGCGGGTCCATCGGGCACCACGTTCGCGACCGTCACACCATTTTTCACGCCGTAAACTCTAGCGATCGCCGGATTCGGCGCTGCATTGAACTCAACACCGATCGAGCCGCGCGTAACCTTGTGATCAGGCCCGATCAACTGGTTGTAGACCTGCACGACGGTGTTCGACGGCATGGCGAAACCAACGCCCTGGTAACCCTGGCTCTCGGTCAGGATCGCCGTGTTGATACCGACCACTTCGCCGTTCATATTCACCAGCGGACCGCCGGAGTTGCCGGGGTTGATCGCGGCATCGGTCTGAATGAAAGACTGGAACTGACGACCCGGGACAATGTCGCGGCCCTTTGCCGAAACGATGCCGGCGGTTACCGTCTGCTGAAGACCGAAGGGGCTGCCGATCGCCAGAACCCAGTCGCCGACCTGCATGCCGTCAGAGTTGCCGATCTTCGCCGCAGGCAGCTGACGGTCAAGATTGATCTTGATCACGGCGATGTCGGTTTCTGCATCGGTTCCAATTACAGTGGCCTCGTGACCCTGCGAGCCTCGCGGGTCATCCATCAGCTTGACCTGGATGCGGTCTGCGCCATCCACCACGTGGCGATTCGTCAGGATGTAGCCTTTGGGATCAACGATGATGCCAGAACCGAGCGACCGCTCTCTCATCGTGTCTGGGCCACCCATACCGCCACCACCACCGGGGTTCTGCCCGAAGAAACGGTCAAAGAAATCCTGGAACGGATTGTCCTCGTCGCCACCACCAGGACCCTGCGGAGTACGCGGACTTGGCCGCATGCGGCGGTGCGGATTCTTTACCGTCGATTCAGTGTTGATGTTGACGACGGTTGGCTCAAGATCCTTGGCAACCTTTGAAAACTGATTCGAAAGCTGCGTCGGCGCCGGAATCTGCAGGGATGTCGCATCGGCAGATGCATTCTTGTTCTCTTTGCCTTTGACACCGGATGAAATCACGGTACCGATCAGAATGCCAAGTGCCAGCGTCAGAAGAATGACAATCGTCGAGGCATATCGGTGGGCCTTCAGACGCGTCCAAAAAGCGCTCACGCGCGGATTCATATTTTCTCTTTCCCTCCGGCTCTTCTCGGAGCACAACGATTATAACGGGAGCGTTTACCGGAAGTTGCGTACAACTGGCAGGTTAGACTCCATTCTCATGAATTTAGACGCATCACAGGTCGCAATCGTTACCAATTTTGCGCAAGTGTGTACCATGTCGGGACTTCTCCCGATGACTCAAAGTTCAACTTGAGTGGGCGCCAAATCTTGACTGAGCGCTAAGTACGATCGCCTGGAGCGTTACTGGTCTCTGCGAGCGCATTCTCGACCGCACCCAGCTCCTCGGTAGTCTCCTGCGGAGAACTGCTTTTCAACTCCGAAACCAGGACGCCGCCCAGTATGAGGATCGCTCCGAAACCGGCTCGCGCTCCGAGTCGTTCACCAAGAACAATGTATGAAGTTATCCAGGCAAAGACTGGCTCAAGGGAAAATATGAGGGCGGTGTGGGTAGGCGGCGTGAATTGCTGCGCCCATGCCTGCACCGTGAATGCAAGAGCCGTCCCCAGGAGCCCGGTAACTAGAATCGCCCAGATCACCGTGGAATTCCAGACGATGAATGGCTCTTCAAACGCCGGAACGCTGATCGCCATCAACAGTGCGCATACCACGGCTTCAACCGTCGCGATCTGCTGGAACGAGAACCGTTGAGTAGCCCGTCCCATGAAAATGATTTGAAATGCAAAGGAGACCGCGCACGCGATCGTAAGAACGTCGCCACGGTTTATCGTCGAAAGGTCCGAAAAGCCATTGGCGCCAGCAGGTACTGTCAGCAGATACAAGCCAACTAACGCCGCGCCGACGCCGAGTGTCGTCCAGCGGTTGATGTGCCGGCGAAAAAAGACCGCCAGAAACACTGGCACGAGCACCACCGATACTCCGGTCAGGAACGCCGACTTCGAAGGCGTCGTCAACTTCAGGCCGCTCGTCTGGAATTCGTACCCAAGCCACAGGAAGAATCCGACAACGGCTCCCGCCCGGACCGACTGGCGCGTCAGACGAGCAACGTCCTTGCGAAAGATGAGGCAAAGCGCGACGGCAGCAAGCGTCATCCGTATCACATTGAAGAGCAAAGGCGAGGCATAAACCAATGCGGCTTTGATCTGGACGAAGGTCGCTCCCCAGATCAAAGTAACGAGCACCAGATATATGTGAGCCTTAGCCGAACGTGACATCTCATTGCGCCCCGAAGTTCAGGTAAGCAGTAGATTAGCAGACGCAAGTGACGCTTCTGGCCAGTGGCCTGGGCCCGCCGTATGGCAATGCGACTCTTGCTGTATCTTCAAACGCCGACAGCAGACCTGTATGCGCCGTAGGGGGCGCGGTCAAGCAACGTAAGGAGAATCGATGAAGTTCTGGAAGCGCCATATCCGCACATGGATGAATCTGTGGCCCCCCTTTGCCGGCGCGGGGATCCGAGTGAAGCATATAGCCTCGGATTGGAGTGCAGTCGACGTTGAAATGAAGCTGCGCTTCTGGAATTCCAACTATGTCGGGACTCACTACGGCGGCTCGCTTTACTCGATGACCGACCCTTTCTACATGCTCATGCTCATTGAAAAACTCGGTCGCGAATACACCGTGTGGGACAAGTCCGCCGCCATCCGTTTTCGCAGACCTGGACGGGGCAGGGTCACAGCTCACTTCCGGATATCGCAGGAGCAGGTGGATGGGATACGCGAGGCGGTAACCTCGCAAGGAAAAACCGAAGCCACCTTTACAGTTGAAGTGAAGGATGAGGGGACTGAGGTTGTCGCTATTGTGGACAAGGTCTTGCACATACGGCGGAACAACCAACTCAGGGGTCCGACTTCCCAATCATCTCTGCCGTAAACACTGGAGTTCTTCCACAACGCCCATTGAACAGCAGTGTTTGTGTGTACAGCCTTCGCGGTACTCTCTGGTAAGATTCTCGTTTCCAGTTATATCGCGCTTCCGCGACCACGCGCCTGGCGCGCATTAGGAGTGTTGTATTCGGTACGTTCCCGAACTCGATGGTCTGCGCGCATTTGCCGTTGCGTTTGTTTTGCTCGTTCATTGCAACTTCGGCTTCTCGACCCCTGCCCTGGAGATGGCACGAAGCTGGGGCTGGATCGGCGTCGACCTGTTCTTCGTTATCTCCGGATACCTGATCACCTCCATTCTGCTTGCCACCAAAGACCAGCCGAACTACTACCGGAACTTCTACGCCCGGCGCGGCCTGCGTATCTGGCCGCTTTACTACCTGCTCCTGTTCTACGTCTTCGTGCTTTCGCGTCACATGGGACCGTGGTTCGATCAGCACATCGACTTTTCGCTCTACAAGTGGCAGTACTACGTCTTCTACGTGCAGAACTTGATTTTCAACTCGCTGGGATCATTCTGCCTCGTGATCACATGGTCCTTGTGCGTGGAGGAGCAGTTCTACTTCGTCTGGCCCTTCTTCGTGCGGATCTTCTCCCGCCGCGGCCTTATTGCTGTCCTGGTGGCGGTCGTTCTGGCTGGAACGCCATTCCGCATGTTGCTGCACCACCTCGGCACCAGCATGGGGTTCTTTTTCACCTTCTCGCGGCTTGACCCCATCGCCGTCGGAGCCCTGGTCGCACTGCGCCCAAAGTGGTTCAAGTACACCTGGGTCGCCGCGCCCTGGGCCTATTGGTTGCTCTATAAGCACGAGTTCGAGTTCGTGTTCTTTGCTTTGGCTCTCACCTTCGGCTCCGTCGTCAGTTACGCGGTAAGCCATGAGAACCGCATTCTGGCTTCAGGTCCCATGCGCTACATCGGACGGATCAGCTACGGGATTTATATCTGGCACCCGATCGTGTTTTCGATCTACTGGGCCACGCCGCTTTACCGTGTGCCGGCGCATTTTGGGATGACGCGCGGGCTTTATCACACGATCATGCAGTGTGCGCTAACCGTGCCCGCGGCCGCATTGTCGTGGAAGTACATTGAGAAGCCGATACTGAAGCTCAAGAAATACTTTGAAAACGGTGTGTCTGCGGTTGTAACGAAGGCTGTTCCGGCATCGGTCGTGCCCGAACCCGCGCTCGGAGACTAAATCGAGCAGAATTATCCGTTGAAGACGGCGAACAGAACCACGCCTGCGTATACGAGCAGGCAGCTCAGCACGACGAGAACAGCGAATGCCGTCACTGTCGTAAGATCCAGGTCAGCCAGCTTCATAGCGAGGAGTAGTTTACGTACGCCTTGCAGAACAAGCCCGGCGACAACGGAAAACGCCAACGCCGCCAGCGTGCGCCCATTAGCGAAACGGGGAGCTCGCAAAAGAAAAAACGACAGCGGCAGCAGAAAAATTGCTGGAAGAAGTGCCAGGGCGGCACCCTGAAACAGATTCGTCTGGCGCTCCGATGGGGTCAGTGGACGCCGCGCCGCCGCGAGTCGTTCACGGCCATATCTTGGACTGCGAAATTTCACTCATCCATCCGGATCAAGTCGGGCGAACACTGACTGCTTCTCACTGCTCTGCGGCAAACACCGTCTTGCCGCCAACCACGGTCCGCAAGACCTTCGTGTTCAGGATTTCTGCGGGAGCAGCCCTCGTTATGTCCCGGTCAAGAACAACGAAGTCAGCCAGCATGCCTGGCGCGAGTGTGCCCTTATCCCCTTCGGCAAACTCGGCGAAAGCAGCACCTGAGGTATAGGCGGTAAGAGCCTGCTGAATCGAGATCTTTTCCTCCGGGAAATACTCCTTCGTGCCCGATTCGTTCTTCCGCGTCACTGCGGCATAGAGGCCCCGAAAAGGAGTGATGGGCTCGACCGGGTAATCCGTCCCGAACGCAAGCATCACACCAGCGTCCAGAAAAGACTTCCACGCGTAAGAGGTTCTCGCACGCTCCGGTCCGATGCGGTCCATAGCCCAGTTCATGTCGGTGAGTAAGTGGTTGGGCTGCATCGACGCGATCACTTTGAGGTCTCGGAATCGCTTGATCTGCGGCGGGGAGACCACCTGAGCGTGCTCCACCCGAAAACGGAACTCTCGTATCTCGGCATCCGGCGCCACACCAGTAATGTCATGCTCCCGGGCATACCGCTCGGCTGATTCAAAGGCGTTCAGCGCAAGTTCTGTGCCGGCATCTCCGATGGCGTGAAAGCCCATTTGATAGCGGGCTGCAACGCGCTCTTCAGCCATCTGGTTCAGCTCAGATTGCTTGTACTGCGGCAGGCCCGTGTTGTTCGGATCGTCCGAATATGGCTTCAGCATGGCGGCCGTTCGCGAACCGAGCGAGCCGTCCATGAAGCCTTTCAGCATGCCTGTATGCAGCATCAGATCGCGCTGCTCATGATGCGACCTGTGCTGGTCGAGCGTAGTCAGCGGTGCATTGAAGGGGAGCCACTCGCAGATGCGCAGGGTAAGCTTTCCTTCACGCTCCAGATCTTCGTAGGTAAGAAAATCTTCCCAGTCGGAGTTGTCCTGCACCGAGGTAATGCCATGGCTGGCGGCGTCCTGCAATGCAAGTTCTACGGCACGCCGTCTCTGGGATGGGGTAGGTGGCGGAATTTTTGCCATCACCTCGTCTTTCGCCGACTCGCGGACGATTCCGGTGGGTTCGCCCTGTTCATCACGGTCAATCTTGCCTCCGGCGGGATCGGGACTGCCCTTCGTAATCCCGGCGACGGCTAACGCCGCCGAATTCGCGACAGCGATATGGCCATCCACCCGCACGAATATTGCCGGATGTTTTCCGGTCACCTCATCAAGGTCTTCCCGGGACGGAAGTTTTTTGCCAGGCCAGGTCGTATGATCCCATCCGCGACCCTGTATCCACTCACCTGGTGCGGAGCTCTTTGCACGTGCCGCGATGCGCTCCTGCATCTCTTGCAACGACTTCACACCTGCCAGATCCACGTTCAGTTTTTCGAATCCCCCACTGGCCAGGTGAAGATGCGCATCGTTGAAGCCCGGCATTACGAAACGGCCTTTCAGGTCGACCACTAGCGTGTGCTTGTCGGCGAGCGCCTTCGCTTGCGGATTCGACCCGATCGCTACGACTCGGTCGCCGCGAACAGCCAAGGCTTCCACTCGATACGGCTCAAGTCCGTCGAGTTTCCACCCTGATTCTGCCGGAGAAAGCGGCCCCCCGGTCTTGGCGGCTACGAATAATCCGGTATAAACGTTGCCATTGACGTAAATCGCGTCGGGCGGCTCAGACTTCGAAGGCTTCTTGAACTGTGCTTGGGAAGTGCTCATTAGGAAAAGGACGAACCAAGAAAAGAGGGCCAGCCTCATTGCACCGCTCCGGCGAGTGCCAGCACCGATAACAAAATGCGCTTCAATCCAACCTCGCGATTGGCCGGATCGTACCATTCATGCAATGTGTGCGCCCCACCACCGGTGCCGCCGCCTCCAAGCGTTACAGCCTGATATCCGAGCGAGAGCGGCACATTCGCATCGGTCGAAGCGCGCTGAATGCGGGTGGCGATATGGAACTGGGAGTCAACAGCTTTGACGACCTTGAGGATGTGAGCGTCGGAGGGCAACTCAGCGGCCGGGCGGTTTCCGATCAACTTCATCTCATACGTGATCAGCGGCTT
Source organism: Acidobacteriota bacterium (assembly GCA_023441255.1). Lineage (GTDB taxonomy): Bacteria > Acidobacteriota > Terriglobia > Terriglobales > Acidobacteriaceae > JAEZPW01. The sequence continues at coordinate 21,447 of JAEZPW010000209.1, read as the reverse complement.
GCGGTCTCCGGTCTTGGATGGCGAACGGTATTCCGCCGTGGCATGTTCCAACGCGGCACGTAAGGAACGCTCAACGCGGTCCACTTCCGCCGCTGCCGAGGAGCGGATATCCACCTTGATGCTGGCAGACTCGGGAATGGCGTTCACCGATGTGCCGCCGGTGATCACGCCGATATTGGCGGTCGTCTTAGGTGTTAGAGGCAGAGGCACTCGGCTGAACTGCTCGACGGCCTTGGCCAGAACGACAATCGGATTCGGTGTTCCGAAGTCGCTCCACGAATGGCCACCCGGTCCTTTCACGGTCACCACGAAGCGGCGGCTGCCGAGTCCCTCCGCCACGATGCTGTCGGCCCCGCCACCATCCAGCACGATCGAGTACCCGATGCTCTCCCTCCAGTGCGGGTCGGAAAAGATGTGGCGGATGCCCCTTAAGTCGCCTTCTCCCTCTTCGCCTACGTTGGCTACGAAGAGCAGGGGTGACCGGGTCTGCAGGGGAGAATCATGCAATGCTGTGGCCACGGCGAGAAGCGCAACGATGCCGGCGCCGTTGTCCGAAATCCCCGGACCAATCAGTTTGTCCTGCTCCCGCCGGACGTTGAGCGTCGTTGTAGCAGGAAAGACCGTGTCAATGTGCGCCGACAAAAGAAGGACCTTCGCGTTCGGATCAGTACCCGGGCGAATACCCAGCACGTTGCCTTCGGGGTCAATGTGGACCTGTTCAAGCCCGAGTTGCTCGAAACGGTTCTTCATCCACTCGGCGCGTCTGCTCTCTCCGAAAGGCGGGGCAGGAATGCTGGTTATCTCGATCTGCCAGTCGGCGAAGTCGCGAATGTGAGCGCCGCACCAGTCGAATAATTCGTGAACGGACGGGCTGGCCGACAAGGCCGCGATCTGCCGCTGGACAGACGCTTCCGCCTCTGAAGCCTTTGCGCCTCCCGGGACGCCGGATTGGGCCATCGCAGTCATCAGAGCAACGTTAATCAATAGTACAACGGCAATAGATGAATACCGGCGCATGGAGTAGCGGAAATCAGGATCACCATTAACGCAAGGAACGACAAACGATAGCAGATTTGTGGAAATCAGGTGATTCCGCCATCAAAGAATCTGTATGGCAGTTTCAGATTGGGCCTGAGGTTCTGTTTCGTCAACCCAGATACTCGCGTGTAAGCGGGTGGAGGTGCCGGCGCGGCGTCTCCTTGCAAAGCTCAAGGATTTCAAGCTCCGTCAGCAGGCGGTCCGAGGTCTTGGCCCGGTGGAAAATGCGCTCCACCACTTCCTCGGTCGCTTCAATCTTGTGGCGTTCGAGCCAGAAAACGACATTCGACTTGCCACTCATCGGGCCGATCTCAATAACCTGTTCCAGCCCAAAATAGTGTGAAGGCACTCCGGAATAGACGTTGTTGGCCAACTCGATATCGCCTTTCTTGAAGGCCTTAATCACTGCCGCGGCGTGCACACCCGTACCCGTCCGGAACGCATCTTCGCCAACCACGGGATAATTCTTCGGGATCGGAACTTCCGTCGCCCGCGAGACGGCGTAACAGTAGTCTTTAAGCTTCGAGAGGTCCTGGGTTGCCCAGGGCCTGATCCCCATCAACCGCAGGTTGACCAGCATCTGGTCCATCTGCGTGTTGCCGACGCGCTCGCCGATGCCTATGGCGCAGGCGTGTACGCAGTCGGCCCCGGCAGCAACTGCCGCCAGGGAATTCGGAACCGCTAATCCGCGATCGCAGTGCCCGTGCCAGTCCACCCGGACCTTCTCGCCGCTGGGCCGAACAACCTCGTCGATGACGAACTTGACAAGTGCGTAAACGCCCATCGGTGTTGCGTGTCCGCAGGTATCGCAAATCACGACGGCTCGCGCCCCGAAGGAGATGGCACATGAGTACAGGCGCTTCACCGTTTCTGGATCGCAACGGGTCGTGTCCTCGGTCACGTACATTACATCGAGCCCAAGCGAGCGGGCATACTTGACGGCAGTTTCGGTCGTCTGCAGCAGGAAGTCGTCTGTCCAACCCTCTGTGTACCGTCGAATAGGGCTGGAACCGAGGAACGTCGCCGCCTCGATCGGCAGACCAGTGCGCTCAACAATGTCAGCTATGGGCCGGATGTCGTTCGGATGTGTGCGCGCGGCACAGTTGGCCTTGATGTTCATCCGGTTCCGCACGATCTCGCGCGCGAGATTTTCAACGTGCGACACGGCACGGGGCCCGGCCCCCGGCAGGCCGAGATCGAGTGAATTGATCCCCAGGTCCTCCATCAGATGAAGAATCTCGATCTTCTCGGAAATGGATGGGTCGCGGACCGAGGGCGACTGCAAGCCGTCGCGCAGAGACTCGTCATTGAGCAGCACGGGACGCTCAAAGCGTACGGCGCCTGGGCCAACCTTGTTCCAGTCAAAGATAAGGTCGGAATTCACTAGCCCATTGCTCCTCGGAACAGCGGGATTGGCAAACGATCGTGCTGGACACGAGTCCGGAAAGGGCAATACCCCACCCCGTGTCACTTAAAGATGCAGAAAACCGGAGGCGGGTGCAAAAGGCAAGGACAGTCACAGCGGAATTGGATTGGCAGGAATGCGGGCTCCACACCTGCCGCAAGGAACAGGTGTGCCCGAGGAACTAGATAGCTACTTCGTCTCTTTTGGCGCAATTGTCAGACCAAACACGGAAACTTGGCCGCGTCCGGCGACGCTGGCGCCGCGCGGGTCTGAGGGGTTCGGCAGGTAAATGGTTTTGCAGTGCTCGCACCGATAGAGTTCAGCGTCTTTACCGTAGGCCTGTTCTACATCCCCGCAGGCACGCTCAACCGAATCGGCGGCGTAGAACCAACGCTTCAGATGGCCACCACAAATCTTGCCTTTTTCGTCCTTCTCGTTGCACGAGCGCTGCAGATGCTTCTTGATCTTCACTTTATGGTGAGGAAGCTGAGGCACGGAGGGCTCGGACGGCGATTGGGCCTGCTGTTCTTCGGGCATGGGCTGGACTTCGGTGGACAAGACGGTTCCCTCGATGGTGTGAATCTCGCCCTGCTATTCTAGCCCAGCTTCTCGCAACGCATCCAGAGCATAAGTCACCGCCGCCAGTTGCGCAAAAGCGCAGGCGCCGACCGGAAACCGCCACGAACCCGTGCTGCCAGTCCGCGGCCAAAAAGGAATTCGATAAGCGCCCTCAATTGAGAGACGAAGCCTGAATATGCGAACCACCACGGCTTGGGGAGGCGGGGCAGCATGTCGATGTCGATATGCTTAACACGCACCATCTCATCGAGACCAAGTTTGCCGTGGGTGCGTCCGATGCCGCTGGCCTTGAATCCTCCATGCGGAGCTTCGCTGATGGCAAAACAGGTTAGAACGTCGTTCACCATCACTGTTCCGGCGTTCAGCAGCCGCGCCAGCCGTTCGCCTCGGCGCCGATCTCGAGTCCAGACGCTGGCCGCAAGCGCAAACTCAGAGTCGTTCACGAGGGCAACGGCCTCGTCCTCATTCCGGAACTGCATTAACGGCATCACCGGACCGAACGTTTCCTCGCGCATGATCCGCATCGAGTGATTCACGCCGGTCATTACGGTGGGAGCGTAAAAATTCGCTCCGAGTTCAGGCAGGCGAACGCCTCCAGTGAGCACGCAAGCTCCCCGATCAACTGCCTCCCGCACCTGCGCGTCTACGAGTTGCAACTGCCGCTCAAAAATCATCGGTCCCACATCAGTCGAAGGCTCAAGTCCGTCGCCAACGTGAAGCCTCTTTGTGCGCTCAACCACCGCGTCGACGAAGCGCCCATACAGAGAATGATGAACATAGCAGCGTTCGACGGACAGGCACGTCTGGCCCGCATTCATGAACGCTCCCCAGACTGCCGCCGCGGCGGCGACGTCGAGGTCGGCATCTTCCAACACGACCATGGCGTCCTTGCCACCCAGTTCGAGTACTACTGGCAGAAGCCGGTCAGCTGCCGCTTGCCCCACGCGCTTCCCTGTCGCGACGCTGCCCGTGAACATCAGCTTGTCGATGGGCGAACTGATCAAGGCAGCGCCGGTCGGACCTTCGCCGAGCACAACCCCAAACACGTCGGGGGGCACGCCGGCCTCATGAAGAAGCTTTTGTAGTTCCAACGCTGCCAGCGGGGTGAATTCAGAAGGCTTGAGCACCACTGCGTTGCCGGTAACAAGGGCTGGAAGAACTTCCGTTGCGGGAATGGAAAGCGGGTAGTTCCACGGCGATATTATTCCCAGCACCCCGTGCGGTTCGCGCACGATGCGGCCGCGTTTGGCTTTCAGGATCAGGTTGCCGTGTCTGACGCGCTCGTCCCTGAGGAACTCATACGCCGCCTGGGCGCAGAAACGGGCAGCGTCCAGCGCAACAAGTATTTCGGTGGAGAACGATTCCACGAGAGGCTTGCCCGCTTCCCGCGTGATGACACGCGCTACCTCGTCCTTGCGCTCAGTCAGCAGTCGCTGAAAACGGCGCAGGATCGCGGTACGCTGGCGGACATCCAGCGCGGCCCATGCAGGCTGCGCGGCACGGGCGCGCAGGACCACATCATTCACCTGTGTATGGGTTGCGCAGGCGAACTCACCAAGCACTTCTCCGGTCGCCGGATTACGCGAAACAATACGGCTCGGAACGACTTGAACATCCGTTGCCATGCCTAAAAACACCGGATGAGCCGCGCGCCGAAAAGGTTTCGAATAGAGAACAGATTTCGCCGACAAGCAGGCAAATCAGTGCCAGAAAGGACCAGTTCGGCGCGTATCAATGCCGCGGGCAATTCTTTCGTTGGCAAGCTCGGGGGGTGTGCGATATCAGTACTCGACTTCAACCAGATACAACCCGTTCGCTGGAGCCGTAGCCCCGGGGTTGGCGGAACGGCTTCGCGATTCGATGATGCGGCGAATCTCGGCAGGCCGGATCGTCCCCTTGCCAACCAGCAGGAACGTCCCCACCAGGTTGCGAACCATGTGCTGAAGGAAACCGCTGCCCTGTACCGTGTACACGAGTTCCTCGCCCAGGCGTTCCCAGACCGACGAGTGAATAGTCCGCACGTTGCAAACCTGTTCATCTTCGCGCCGGCGCTCCGGATCAACGGCGGCGAATGACGTGAAATCGTGTTCGCCCTCGACTTCCCGGGCGGCGCAGATCATCGCCCTCTCGTCGAGCGGATATGGGTGGTGGCAAATGTAACGCGACAGAAACGGCGGGCAGATGTTGCCCCGATAGATTCGGTATGTATACGTTTTGCCCCTGGCGGACTTGCGAGCATGAAAGTCGGGCCCTACTTCTGTTGCCGACAGCACGCGGATAGACCGCGGCAAAACGTCATTTAGCGCAATCAGCAACCCGGCCGCCGGTATGGGCGACGAGATGGCCACCGAGACCACCTGTCCCAGGGCATGGACGCCCGCGTCGGTCCGCCCCGATCCTTGTGGCAGCACTTCATCGCCTGTGACCCCGCGAATCGCCTCTGCGAGATGCCCCTGTATCGTGGGGAGGCCCGGCTGGACCTGCCAGCCCCGAAAATCGGCGCCGTCGTAGGCGAGGACGAGTTTGAAGTGGCGGACCATAATCGATTTGAGACGATGACGGCAGTACTAAAGGCGCATCAGGGACTCACGCGCCGCACATCTTTGTAAGTGAACGCTTACCTCGTCAGCTATACTAGATTTTTCCTTCCAGGTTGGGAAGCGAAGGACATGCCGGAAAATTTCTGTGCAGACCGGATTTGTTGAACCAAAGCCGCGTTTGTTTCGTAAAAAAAATTGATGACGAACAGAGAGTCAGGCAGTCTGAAGTCTAGATTGCACTTAGTAGCCAGCCATTCTGAATCGGAGATAGCGAGATGAGCGTGTCGCGTCTGGTAGTCAAGTCCATGAAAGGTGTTGCCCTCTTGCTTCTGGCAGGTACCGTGACAGCGGTCAGCCATGCACAGGCAAAAGGCCCGTATGCAGAGGGAAAGGGGTATTTTCCTAATCCTGCTGCGCCGTACACAGGCAGGAGCGTGGCCGCTCCTAATTTCGCCAACACGGGCCGGATCGATTCGCTGGTCCGCGATGGCAAGCTGATGCTGTCCATGAATGACGCGATCGCCCTGGCGCTCGAGAATAACCTCGATCTTGCCATTGCTCGCTACAACCTGCCCATCGCCGACACCGACATCCTGCGCTCCAAGTCCGGCAGCGCGGTCCGCGGCGTCAATACGGGTGTCGTGCAGGGCACTCCCGGCGGAACCGGCACCGGTGTAACGGGTGGTGCGGGAGCAACGGGCGGCGGCGCGGGGGGAACCTCTGCCGCGGCGGGTGGTGCCGGAACCGGCGCTGCCGGTATCGTCAGTTCGACTCTCGGCGTTGGCGCGGCCGTTCCGTCGTTCGATCCGTCAATCACGTCGACTTTGCAGTTGGAACGCACTTACAACGCGAACAATAGCCCGTTGCTTGCGAGCGTAACGAATACCAACAACGGCGTGGCGAACTTTGCCTACAGCCAGGGTTTTGCGACCGGCACGGACTTCTCGATCGGGTTCAACAACAGCCGCCAGACCACGAATAGCGGATTTAGCCCTCGTAGTCCGCTGCTGACCAGTTCACTGCGGTTTCAACTCCGTCAGCACCTGATGTCCGGGTTTGGAATCGGCAATAACACTAGATTCATCCGCATCGCCAAGAACAACCGCGAAATCTCAGACGTGGCATTCCGGCAGCAGGTGATCGCGACGGTCTCCCAGATCCAGAACATCTACTGGGACCTGGTCAACGCGTATGAGGACGTAAAGGCAAAGGAGCGCGCCGTAGCGCTGGCTGAGAACCTGCTGGCCAACAATCGCAAGCAGGTCGAGATCGGCACCCTTGCTCCTATCGAGGTGGTGAGCGCTCAAAGTGAGGTCGCAGCTCGCAACCAGGATCTGATCGTTTCGCAGACCAACCTGCAATTGCAGCAGCTGCTCATGAAGAACGCGATCACGCGCAACCTCAACGACCAGACCCTGGCGGAAGTGCCGGTCATCCCGACCGACACGATGGTGTTGCCCGCACAGGAACCGGTCATCCCGGTCCAGGACCTCATCGCGGATGCGCTCGCGCACCGTCCGGAACTGGCCCAGTCGCAGATCGACTTGACAAACCGCGACATCTCGAAGAAGGCTGCCCGGAATGCGCTGCTGCCAACGGTGGATGTGGTCGGCTTTTATGGTGCGACCACGATCGGTGGCGATCAGAACCCGTTTGCTACCTGCGGTGCAAACAACTCGTCCACTTTCTGCAATGACCCGGGGTCTATTCAGGGTTCGGGCTACGGCTCCGTTTTCAGCAATCTTTTCAACAGCACTGCGCCAGATAAGGGCATAGGCGTGCAGATCAACATTCCGATCCGCAACCGGTCTGCGCAGGCTGACCAGGTGCGTTCCGAACTCGAATATCGCCAGGCCCAGATGCGCCTGCAGCAGTTGCAGAACCAGGTACGTATCGACGTTCGCAACAACCAGTTCGCTGTCCAGCAGAACCGGGCTCGCGTGGACGCCGCAACAAAGGCTCGTCAGCTGGCACAGGAAACCATGGAAGCCGAGCAGAAGAAGTACGCCTTGGGCGCTTCCACCAGTTACAACGTGCTGCAGACCCAGCGCGATCTGGCCACGGCTGAGGGAAATCTGGTCGCGGCGATGAGCGCGTATGAGAAGTCAAAAGTTGCGCTCGATCAGGCCACCGGTCTGACGTTGACGCACCTTGGCATCGACGTCGCCGATGCAGAAACCGGAAACGTGCGCAAGCTGCCGATGGTACCGTCTGTTGCTCCGCGCCAGGACCTGACGCCGACCCAGCAGCAGCAACAGCAGCAGGTCACGCCGCAGGTGGTTCCGCAGCAGCAACCGGCGCCCCAAGCGACGCCGCAGCCTCAGAGCCCTGCGAAGTAGCGAAAGTACTTGTCTCCGATGCCCGGCACGAGGTCGAGTGCCGGGCCTTTTTTTTGCGAGATCGCGCTGGCGGGCGCGTAAGGTCAATCGCTCGCCAGACTCTTTCTGGTCCGCCGAGAAGCCTTCCAGAGACTACGCGGCCTTGGCCACATCTACTACGCGCACTTCGTGCAACCTGCCCGTCTTCACGTCGTACACGAAACCGCGAACCGTGATTTCGGCCGGGATCCAGGGGTGCGAACGTATCTTGTTCACCTGCTCCCTTACGTTGTGCTCCAGATCGGTAAAGGAATAGAACCGAGCCGGGGCGACGACGGCTTCACCTGTTCGGCTGACGAGTTCTCTTTCGAACTCCTCCTCCTTGAACGTCAACATGCCGCAGTCTGTATGGTTGATGACCATTACCTCTCGCGTACCGAGTTTGTGGTGCGAGATCAGCAAGGACCGGATTGCATCGTCCGTGACGATGCCGCCGGCGTTTCGGATGATGTGAGCGTCCCCGGTATTGATTCCCAATATCCGCTCAACGGTAAGTCGCGCGTCCATACAGGCGACAATGGCCAATTTTCGTGCGGGCGGCATTGGCAGCTCGCCATTCCGAAAACCTGAAACATAGTCGCTGTTGGCTCTCAGTACGTCGTCGATGACACTCATTGTCCCTCCTTATGGGTGAGTTTCAGATTCAGCCGAATGCAAAGGCGCTTCGAAGATTTGAGAGTTGCTGGCCAGCCGGCGTTGCCTCGGTTAGAATCCCGCCGTGGCGCTATCGGTCGTCATCATCACCTGCAACGAAGAAACGAACCTGCGGCGAACGCTGGACAGCGTGGTGCCACTGGTGTGCGATGGCGGCGAGGTGATCATCGTCGACAACGGTTCGACCGACCGCACGCTCGATATCGCCCGCGAGTTTGGGGCGAAAGTCTTCGTTGAGGAATGGAAAGGCTACGCCGCCCAAAAGAACTCGGCCATTGCAAAAGCGACCTGCGATTGGGTACTGAGTCTGGATGCGGACGAGGCGGTGGGTCCGGAATTGGCGAATGAGATTGCAGAATGGGTCGCGTTGTTATCGCCTTCTGGCGAATGCCGCGCTACGATGCGAGATACCGGGGAAGGCAACAAGGTAGGCATGAATTTCGCCGGCTTCTCTATTCCGCGCAAGAACTACTTCCTCGGCCGCTGGATCAAGCACGCAGGCTTCTACCCGGATGCCAAGCTACGCCTGTTTCGCCGCAGTAAAGGCCGGTTCGTCGAACGCCCGGTACACGAGGTTATGGAAGTCGATGGCCCGACCGGCACCTTGAAGGGGGCGCTCGACCATCACACGTATCCCAGCCTCTCCGGCTATATCGACACGATGAACCGCTATTCATCCCTCGGTGCCGAGATCGCCGCCAGCAAGGGGCAGGACCGCTTCAGCTTCCTCAACATCGTCCTTCGCCCGCTCGCGACCTTTATTTCGATGTACCTGCTTCGCCTCGGCCTTCTCGACGGCCGGGAAGGACTGCTGCTCTGCCTGTACCACTCCGTCTACGTCAGCTGGAAGTATGCGAAGGCTTGGGAACTGACGCGCGAGAAATGAGCTGTTGCGGCCGCCGTCCCCGGCGGCGTGCTCTGGTTCTTCATCGGTACTCGACGTTCCGCGTCTTGCCTTGAACTACCCGCATCTGTATGATTTGGGGTCTTTCCAACGGGCCGGTGCAGTGCTGGTGGGAGCATGTGCCGCGTCACAGCAAGCCATTCTGCAGCCTTGGGTGAGGAGCTTCGGCAAAACCATGCCTGAGAACACGCGCGACAAGCACGCCCTGGCCGACTCGCCGGCCGCCGACATTTACGAAGGCCGTAATCCGAGCGAATCAGAAAAGAAGTGGGCCGAGACCACGCTGGCCAAAACGCTGGACAAAGCTCCCGAGCGCGCCATCGGCGCGCCTACCGGCAGCAACGTCGACGAGCACGGAAACGCCCGTTTCACGACGATTTCCGCCAAGCCAGTCAGGCGACTCTATACCCCGGCCGACCTGCCTGCCGACTGGAACTACGACCAGTATCTCGGCTATCCCGGCCAGGCGCCGTACACCCGCGGCATTCACGCCAGCGGCTATCGGGGCAAGCTCTGGACGATGCGCCAGTTTTCCGGATTCGCATCGCCTGAGGAGACCAACGAACGCTACAAGGACCTGCTCGCTCACGGCGCCGGGGGCCTGAGCGTGGCGTTCGACTTGCCTACGCTGATGGGGTACGACAGCGATCACCCGTTCAGCGAGGGCGAGGTCGGCAAATGCGGCGTCGCGATCGACTCACTCGAAGACATGGAGATACTGTTCAACGGCATCGACCTGGAGAAGATCACCACCTCGATGACGATCAATTCGCCCGCGTCGGTGTTGTGGGCCATGTACCTGGTCGTGGCCGAAAAACAGGGCGCCGACTGGAAGAAGATTTCGGGCACCACGCAGAACGACATCCTCAAGGAATACATAGCGCAAAAGGAGTACATCTATCCGCCAGCGCCCTCCATGCGCCTTGTGATCGACACCTTCGAGTTCGGCTCGAAGTTTGTCCCCCGCTGGAACACCGTCTCGATCAGCGGCTATCACATTCGCGAGGCCGGTTCCACGGCGCTACAGGAACTGGCGTTCACCATCTACGACGGCGTGGAGTACGTGGAGTGGGCGCGGCAGCGCGGCCTTGACGTGGACGAGTTCGGCCCGCGCCTCAGCTTCTTCTTCAACGCTCACAATGACTTTTTCGAGGAGATCGCCAAGTACCGCGCCGCACGCAAGATCTGGTACCGCCTGATGAAAGATCGCTTTGCCGCGAAGAACGAACGCTCGCGGCTCATGCGCTTCCACACCCAGACTGCAGGCGTCTCTCTCACCGCCCAGCAGCCGATGAACAACATTGCGCGTGTCGCGATTCAGGCGCTCGCCGCCGTGCTCGGCGGAACACAGTCCCTGCACACGGATGCCTACGACGAGGCCCTCGCCCTGCCCACGGCTGAGGCCGCCCGCATCGCGCTCCGCACGCAGCAGATCATCGCCTACGAGTCCGGCGTGGCCCAGACCATCGACCCGCTGGCCGGATCCTACTTCGTCGAACGCGGAACGCTCGATATGGAAAACGGCGCGTTCGACTACTTCGACAAGCTCGACGCGATGGGCGGAATGGTGAAGGCCATCGAGAAGGGTTATCCGCAGAAAGAGATCGCCGAAGCCAGCTACCAACTCCAGCGCGCCATCGAAGCCAGAGAGAAGGTCATCGTCGGCGTGAACGACTTTGCCATCGAGGAAGAACCGCCGAAGATCCTCTACATCGACGAAACCATTCGCGACCGCCAGACAGCCAAGCTCAAAGCTCTACGCGAAAAGCGTTCTAACGACGAAGTCCGCCGCTGCCTCGACGCACTGAAGCGCGCCGCAGCCCAGACACCCCAGGTCAAGTCCGACGGCAGTATCTCCGACGCGAACACGATGCCGTTCATCGTCGACGCCGTACGCGCCTACGCCACTGCAGGCGAGATCTGCGATGCGCTGCGAGAAGTGTATGGGACGTACGAGGAGACAAGCATCGCGTAAAACCCGTTTCCAGTTTCGCGTTTCGAGTTTCGCGTTGTTTGGTGCCCCCAGGCCGTGAAGGTACGTGGGGCTCTGGTGTGCCTCGAGGTTCCGGCACACTCGCACGCATAGGTGCAGTGCCGTGCCTACTTGCGTTATCATCTTTGCCCAATGACGGGTGAGAAACGAATCCGCGTACTGGTAGCCAAGCCCGGCCTCGACGGTCACGATCGTGGTGCGAAGGTGATTGCCCGCGCCCTGCGCGATGCCGGAATGGAAGTAATCTACACCGGTCTGCGGCAGACGCCGGAAATGATCGTCAGCGCCGCCCTGCAGGAAGACGTTAATGTGATCGGCCTCAGCATTCTTTCCGGCGCGCACAACGCCATAGTCCCGCGTGTGATGGATCTGCTCAGACAAAACCAGGCAGAAGACATTCTGGTGGTTGTCGGCGGCATCATCCCCGATGTGGACGTCGCCGGCCTGAAGCAGCAAGGCGTCGCCGCCATCTTCCAGCCCGGCACGCCGCTGGAAGAGATCGTGAAGTTTATCCGCGAGAATGTGAAGCCTCGCGGGATTCCGGCGGCTCAATGATGAAGTCTTCAGTTGTCAGTCTTCGGTTTTCAGTTTTGCGGTAACAGGACTGAAGACTGGGGACTGAGAACTGACAACCATGTTTCCGCTCCAAACTCAAACGTCGCAAGTGCTTTCCGAGCACCACTTCATCGAGGACCGCGATTGCGCGCGCGTGCTCCATGTTGTTTCTGCCGACGGAACGAACAAACTCACCCGCGCTTGCGTCCTCGAACTCACGGCCGCAGTCGAAGCGATGGCAGTCGACCCGAAAGCCTTAATCATCACCGGCAACGAGCACTTCTTCTCTGCCGGGGCCGACCTGAACGAGATTGCCGAACTGACCGGCCCAGCCGCACTGGATTTCGCCAAGATGGGACAGCGGCTCATGAATCTTATCGAGGCCTTCCCCGCCCTGACTGTGGCCGCGATTCGCGGTTACTGCATGGGCGGCGGCCTTGACCTGGCGCTTGCCTGTCGCGTTCGTTTCGCCCATGCCCACGCCGTCTTCGGCCATCGCGGGGCAGCGCTCGGCCTGATTACGGGCTGGGGTGGAACGCAGCGCCTGGCCCGGACGGTCGGGAAGGCAAAGGCGGTGGAGATGCTGATTGCCGCCGAAAAGCTGACCGCAAACCGCGCACTTCAGTTCGGTCTGGTCCGACGCATAGTGCCCGACCCGATTGCGGCAGCCCTCACTCTTATTGCGCCGGTGGATGCCAGTGTTGTACCGTGAAACGTTTTCATATTTCTGCCGACGGGGTCCTAAAACCCGTTGAGAAGGCACTCATGGCCGAGAAGACGAAGCAAGCTCCTGCTGCCGAACAGAACGTCATAGCGACAAAAATAGACACGAAGTCGTCGCGTTTCGAGAACAACATGCGCGCGATGGCCGACCTCGTCGCCGAGATCAAGAACGAGGAAGAAGAGCTTCGCCAGGGCGGCGGAGCCAAAGCCATCGAGGCCCAGCACGGCAAGAAACGGCTGACGGCTCGTGAGCGCATTGCGCTGCTCCTCGACCCCGGAACTGAACTGTTTGAGACCGGTGTCTATGCCGCACACGGCATGTACGACGAATGGGGCGGCGCGCCAGGAGCGGGCGTTGTGACTGGCACAGGCGAGATTCACGGGCGCATGTTCATGATCATCGCCAACGATGCGACCGTGAAAGCCGGCGCGTTCTTCCCCATGACGGCAAAGAAGGTCATCCGCGCCCAGAACATCGCCATCGAGAACCATGTTCCGACGATCTACCTCGTCGACTCGGCCGGTATCTTTCTGCCGTTGCAGGAAGACGTGTTCCCCGATACCGATGACTTCGGCCGGGTGTTCCGTAACAACGCCGTGATGTCGGCGATGGGAATTCCGCAGATCACCGCCATTATGGGCATGTGTGTTGCAGGCGGAGCGTACTTGCCGGTGATGTGCGACCACATTCTGATGACCGAAGGCAGCGGTCTGTTCCTCGCAGGCCCGGCGCTGGTGCAGGCTGCTATCGGACAGAAGACGTCAGCGGAAGACCTCGGCGGCGCGAAGATGCACTCCTCGATCAGCGGCACGGTTGACTTCCGGGAGCCGAACGATGAGGCCTGCATCACACGCATTCGGTCACTTGTAGAGAAGATGGGTTACCGGAGGCCCGCGCCGTTCGACCGTCAGAAGTCGATTCCGCCGCTGTACGCGGCAGAAGAGTTGTACGGCATCTACGAGGCAGACCCGGCAAAGCCGTATGACATGCGCGAGATCATTGCTCGCATCGTCGACGGCAGCAAGTTCGACGAGTACAAGGCCGAGTACGGCCAGACCGTGCTCTGCGGTTACGCGCGCATCGGCGGCTTTGCCGTGGGCATCGTGGCAAACCAGAAAATGCACGCGCAGCAGATCGACCACGAAGGCCACAAGCGCATCGAATTCGGCGGCGTGATCTACACCGAGTCGGCCGAGAAGGCTGCGCGTTTCATCATGGACTGCAACCAGAACCTGATCCCGCTGGTGTTCCTGCACGACGTGAACGGATTCATGGTCGGCAAGGACGCCGAGTGGAGCGGCATTATTCGCGCCGGCGCCAAGATGGTAAACGCCGTTGCAAACTCTGTCGTCCCGAAGATCACGGTCATCATCGGCGGCTCCTACGGCGCAGGCAATTATGCGATGTGCGGCAAGGCTTACGATCCGCGATTCGTGTTTGCGTGGCCCACGGCACGACTCGCCGTCATGAGCGGCGACTCGGCGGCGGGAACGCTGGTCGAGATTAAGATCAAGCAACTGGAGCGCGAAGGCAAGAAGCTGACCGACCACGACAAGAAGCAGCTATTCGAGTCCGTGAAAAAGACATACGAAGAGCAGACAGATCCGCGCTACGGTGCAGCACGACTCTGGGTGGACAAGCTGCTCGACCCGATCGACACGCGTCCGGCCATCATTGAGGCGCTCGAAGCAGCAACGCTGAATCCGGAAGTGCCGCCATTCAGGACGGGAGTGCTGCAAACGTAAGGCGCATTCATCCTGAGCGCAGCGAAGGACCTATGCATTTTCCGGCTCAGAATGACTAGCGTTTGGGACTGACCAAATGTGTTCCGCCGTCTGGAACGGCTGGGTTCTTACTTGTGAAGTCCGAGATAGAAAATCCGAAGATAGTCGAGTGTCCCCGTGATGCCTGGCAAGGGCTGAAGGGGCATATCCCTGCCCACGTTAAGACCGACTACCTGCGCGCGCTTATCGGTGCGGGGTTCAAGCACATTGATGCGGTGTCTTTCGTTTCGCCTTCGGCCGTGCCGCAGATGGCCGATTCCGAAGAGGTGCTGAAGGAACTCGACCCGCCCGATGATGTCGAGATCATCGGTATTGTAGTGAACGAAAAAGGTGCCGAGCGGGCGATTGCGACAAATGCGGTCAAGACGCTGGGATTTCCTTATTCGGTGTCGCCGACTTTTCTCCAGAAAAACCAGAAGCAGTCGCTCGAAGATGCTATCGAAACGCTTGAGGCTATAGATAAGAAGGCCGACGATGCTGGCCTGAAGACGGTCGTTTACATCTCGATGGCCTTCGGCAATCCATATGGCGATCCCTGGAACATCGGTGAGACTGTCGAGGCCGTCGACCTGCTCGAGAGCATGGACATCAAGCAGATCTCGTTAGCTGATACCGTCGGCATGGCGACTCCGGAACAGATTGGCGAACTTGTGCGAGCCGTCAACGACAAGTACGGCTACCTCGACATCGGCGTGCATCTGCACAGCCGTCCGGACGAGGCCGTGGCGAAAGTGCTGGCCGCTTACGACGCTGGTTGCCGGCGATTCGACTCGGCCATCGGCGGACTAGGTGGTTGTCCCTTCGCGCAAGACGCGCTGGTGGGCAACATTCCAACCGAGCGCGTACTCGAAGCCTTGTCAGAGCGCGGTGTTGAGCCTCCGGTGAAGAAGTCGCTGGAGAAAATCGCACGGATCAGCGCCGGGATTGCAGCAAAGTATGGAAAGAGCAACACGGATTAGAACAGATGACACAGATTCCCGATTTCCCAGCTTTTCTCCTGATCCGTTTCAATGCGTGTGTTACGTGTTGAGGTTTTGAATGTCCTACAACACTCTGCTCCTCTCGCACGACGCTCACATCGCGACCCTCACACTGAACCGTCCTGACAAGCGCAATGCGATCAGCTACGAGTTGATTGACGAATTGTTGCGTGCGCTGGACGAAGTCGCGCACTCGGATGCGCGCGTGCTGATCGTCACGGGTGCGGGCAAGGCGTTCTGCTCGGGCATGGATCTGGACGAGTTAAAGGGTCTGACTCGCCGCAGCGAACTGGAGAATCTGGGCGATTCGCAGACAATGGCGCGCCTCTTCCGATCGATCTATGACTTCCGTCTGCCGACGATCGCTGCAGTAAACGGCGCGGCGATAGCGGGCGGTTGCGGAATTGCCACACTTTGCGATTTTACGATCGCGTCGACGGAGGCGAAGTTCGGCTACACGGAAGTGCGCATCGGGTTCCTGCCCGCGATCGTTTCGACGTTCCTGGTGCGTCAGGTTGGTGAGAAAGTCGCACGCGACCTGCTCCTGTCGGGCCGGATTATCGGCGCCGAAGAGGCGCATCGCATCGGCTTGGCGACGGATGTGGTTGCTCCCGAAGAGTTAGTGACCCGCGCCAAGGTGATTGCCGAGATGCTATGCGATAACTCGCCCGACTCGCTTCGCTCCACCAAACGGCTGCTTTCGGCCTTTGCCGGAAATCAACTGGACGAGCGGATCAGGATTGCGGTAGAAGAAAATGCAAAGATCCGCACAACGGAAGATTTCCGCGAAGGCGTTTCTTCATTCCTCGAAAAGCGCAAGCCGCGCTGGAGCGGGCGTTGACCAACAGCATCAATAAAGACTTTTCGGATAGAGCTTCGAACGACGGCAGGAACGGAAGCGGCAAGGGACACAACTACGTTACCGAAACAACGCTGCGCGTACGCTACGCGGAGACCGACAAGATGGGCGTTGTATATCACTCGAACTACATCATCTGGTTCGAAGTGGGCCGCGTCGAAATGCTGCGCTCGTTTGGCTTCACCTACAGGCAGATGGAATCAGAAGACGACACCCATTTGCCCGTCGTTGAAGTCCGGTGCCGCTACAAGGCTCCGGCGCTATACGATGACGAGATCCTCGTGCGCACGCACCTGAAAAACGTGCGGGACTCGCTGATCCACTTCTACTACGAGGTATTCCGCAAAGCAGACGAAACTCTGCTCGCCGATGGCGAAACCGTTCACCTGGTGGTGGACGGAACCGGCGCGCGCAGGCCATTCCCAGACAAGTACCGGTTGCCGTTCAAGGCGGCCCTGGCGGACAAGCCCTAAACTGCAGATTGCGCATTTCAGATTGCAGAATGAAAAGCAGACGCGATAAGGTGATAGGTTTTCAAATCTGAAATCTGCAATCTTCAATCTGCAATCATGAAGGCTCTTCACATCGACGGAAATAATCTGACCCTGGAAGACTTGCGCGGCGTCGTTTACGACCGCCGGCCTGCACTGCTCGACCCTGATGCAAGAATCGGCGTGGACCGGGCACGCGGTCTCGTGGACGACCTGGTTGCAGGCGACCGCGTCGCTTATGCGATCACAACGGGCGTCGGCAAACTGAGCGATGTTCGCATTCCCGCCGACCAGGTGCGCCAGCTGCAGCTGAACCTGATCCGTTCTCATTCGGTCGGTGTTGGCGAACCTCTGCCCGAGCCGGTGGTTCGGGCGATGATGCTGCTGCGCGCCAACTCCCTCGCGAAGGGACATTCGGGCGTACGCACCGAGGTGATCGACCAGCTTTGCGAGATGCTCAACCGCGGCGTGCATCCGGTAATCCCGTCGCAGGGCAGCGTGGGCGCGAGCGGCGATCTCGCGCCGCTGTCACATCTCGCTTTGGGCATGATCGGCGAAGGCGAGGCCATCTACGAAAGCAAGCGGATGAAGGCTGCCGATGCATTAAAGCAGGCCGGAATCAAGCCCTTTGTGCCGGAGGCCAAAGAGGCGATTTCGCTGATCAACGGGACACAGGCAATGCTGGCGGTCGGGTCGCTGGCACTGCTCGCGGCAGAGACGCTCGCAGATACAGCGGACGTCATCAGCGCGCTTTCACTGGATGCGCTCAAGGGCACGGTCGTTGCGTTCGATGAACGGATTCATAAAGCGCGTCCGCATGCGGGGCAGATGCTGGTGGCGGCGAACCTGCGCAAGATGCTGGAAGGCGACGACGCGATCCGCGAGTCGCACAAGGACTGCGGTCGCGTGCAGGATGCCTATTCGCTGCGCTGTATACCACAGGTGCATGGAGCCGTCCGCGACACATTGGCGAACTGCCGCGCGGTGTTCGAAATCGAAATGAATTCGGCGGTCGACAACCCGCTGGTTTTCATGAAGCCGAAGCAGGTTGGAGCACCTCAAACGCCGGTTGTTCGGCCTGAAGGAGACATTATCAGCGGTGGTAATTTCCACGGCGAGCCGGTGGCGTTCGCCCTCGACTTCCTGGCGATTGCGCTAACTGCGCTGGCCGGTATCAGCGAGCGCCGGATCGAGCGCATGGTAAATCCCACGCTGAGCGAAGGACTACCGGCTTTCCTCGCGCCGGGCGCGGGGCTGAATTCCGGGTTCATGATGGCGCAGGTGACGGCCGCCGCGCTGGTGAGCGAGAACAAGGTGCTGGCGCATCCGGCGTCAGTGGACTCGATCACCACTTCGGGTAACAAAGAAGACTACGTTTCCATGGGCATGACGGCCGCGATCAAGTTGATGAAGGTTCTCCAGAACACGCGCAACGTGCTCGCAATTGAGGCCATTGCAGCAGCGCAGGCCATCGACTTCCTGGCTCCGCTCAAGCCAAGCATGCGAGCGCAACGCGCACATGTGGCAATACGGAGCGTGTGTCCGTCCGTGACGGAAGACCGTTCGCTGGCGCCTGATTTTGCGCGAGTGGCGGAGTTGATTCAAACCGGCAGGGTGGCGGAGGCGTTGCGGTAGAGAAGGTTCAGGCAGAGGCGTTTCACACCCTTCCTTCGGGAAGGGTGCGGCACCCGCATGATTGACGTCAGAGAAAACTCAATAGTGCTGGCTGCCGGGTTTGAGTTTCTTTGTGTTTGTCAGGCCGTTGACAATTCCCGCAATTCGCTTGAAGTCGGGACTGTCGGTGACCAACTTTGAATAGTCAGTATCGGCGTAGTTGTTGTGGATCTCTACTAGGAGAAAGCTTCTCCGGGTCATGAAAGTGTCGTGACTGTCCCACGTACCCGGACCCGAAGTCGGATGCTTGGATTCATATGCCTTGCACGCCTGCGGCGCCTGGCGGATATCGTAGCCGGCGTTCAGCATCTCCTGCAGCGCGACCCGGTCAGCCTGGTTCTCTAGCGACCTCGAATACGACGCCTGTATGCCCGCTCCCGATAGGTTCGCCGCCGTCAGCACCCCCGGGACACCGAAAGCAGAGGCAGCGAGTCCTCCGATCTCGAGTGCTCGCAATGCGTTCTTGTGATACTGGGACATCCTCCACATATGCTTCTCAATGCAGTGAGAGATCTCGTGCGACACAACATATGCGATCTGCGCTTCGTTTTCCCACGTGTCGAAGGATCCGGAGTATACGATAATCACGCCGTTTGCATAGGCTACGGCGTTGGCCTCCTTGTCCTGAACCAGGTAGAACTTGAAGGGAATCTTGAGCGGACTCGTATCCGGCAGTTCCTTCTGGTGCGCTGGAATGAGCTTCTGCCCGAAGGCTGACAAATAGTCTTGAGCCTCTTTACTGGGGAATAGCTTGTATTTCTGACGGCCGACCTTGAGTTTGCCCGGAATCGATCCGGCGTAATCAGGTTCCTTCACGACTTTGGGCGTTAGCGTCCGCCACATCTTGGCCTCGCTCGGGTCAGGTTCAGCGCTTTGGAACTCGACTTTCTGCGCGAGAATCGTCCCATCCTTTTGCCGGGTTCCGACGTACCGGACAAAGTTGTCCATGCTGAGAACGTCGGCCGAAGTAAGCGGCCTGCTTTGGACTGGAATTGCGGCTTCAGCGGCTTCATTTGCTGCCTTGGCCCTATCCCGCCAGGCTTGCTTTCGCTCGGCGCCAGTGAACTTGACCGTGACGGGAGTGTCTTCCGTTACGACAACCCGCTGTCCGTCTGCGAACAGGGTCCCCTGCCAACCTTTCTCGGTCTTTTCCAACGCGGGTGGCTTTGTAAGCAAGGCTGTCCCCTTGAGCCTCCTCGTGTCTTCAAGGAAGATCCTGATGAAGTCCGCTTTCAGCTCGCCGGTGCGCTCATTGATCTCGCCAAAGACCTCGAGGTCCGTGCCCACGCGAATCTTTTCCGGATCATCCACGGCGGAATCTTGCGGGTCGTCCTTCTCGACGACAACCTTCACCTTGGGGCCGGTAGTGACGTTGTAGGAGTCAACCTGGAACTTCGTTGGAGAACTCACCTCAGTGACGTAGCCGCGAACGTGAACCTCTCCTGCGGAGCACCCGACGGGGATCAGGATCAGGACGGCGAGCAAGGCAAAAAAGCAGTGAGCTTTTAGCGATCTTAAGTTCCACGCGGTCTCATTGACTGTGGTCGCCAAGGAGTAAGCCTCCGTATTTCTGTTCGAGGAGGGACGCAAAAGCCGAGACTGGCATCGTACTCTGAAATTCCCAGGAGATAAACAGCTCTGAAGTCAGGGCGCGAAGGTGGAACACCGCCAGGATTATCCCGTGTAAGAGCTGGCGGGCTGGTTCTGGCGATGGTGAGGATTCATCTAAGAAGCATTCATGAAACGCACTCCTGAACCGCTCCGCCTTGGCTTCCCTGTCAAGGTGCTCGGCAAGCCCGGGCTCAAAAGTAATGACTCGCGGCGCTGGCAGAGCGAGCCTCACCTGAAGTTTTCACTCGATTATCTGCGCCAGATTTTCGACTACCTTGAAGAGACAGACATCCGCATGTACCGGATGTCGTCGGACCTGGCGCCTTACGTGACGCATCCGGAGATGCCGCAGTTTCATGGGCAGGTGCGGGAGTGCTCGCGGCAGTTGAAAGTGGTCGGGGAGCGGGCGCGGAAGCTGCACTTACGACTCTCGTTCCATCCGTCGCAGTACATCGTGCTGAACAGCCCGGACAAGGCATTGGTGAAAAAGAGCGTGTGGGATGTGGAGAGCCAGGCCGAGATGCTCGACTGCATGGAACTGGGACCAGAGGCGGTGGTGGTGATCCATGTCGGTGGGGCCTATGGTGACCGGCGCGCCGGATGCGAACGGTGGGTGCGCACGTGGGAGACGTTGCCGAAGCATGCCCGTTCACGGCTGGTGCTGGAAAACGACGACCTGAGGTACAGCGCGGCAGACGTGCTGTGGATACAGGAGCGCACGGGCGTTCGACTGATCTTCGATTATCAGCATTTCTGGTGTTTCAACCCGGAGGGCCTGGAACTGCGGCCGACCGTCGAACGGTTTCTGGAGACGTGGCCCCGGGGTGTGCGGCCGAAGATACACTTCTCTACCCCGAACACTGCAATGCGCGAAGTCGAGAAGAAGAATGCGGAGGGCAAAAAAAAGATTGCCCATCAGGAGCCGATCTGGACCGGGCACGCCGACTTCGCGAATCCATTCGAGTTTGCGACGTTCATGCGCGCTGCGAACGGACTCGAGTTCGACGTGATGCTGGAAAGCAAGTCGAAGGACTTGGCACTGCTGAGGCTGGGGAAAGACCTGCTTCGGTATGCGCCGGACGTGGCGCGGAGGTTCGGGCTGGTTGCGAAACACGCCGAGCAGCCCGTTGCTCGCCTCGTGAAGGTGTACGAGTCGCTTCGGTTCCACGTTAGCAGCGAACTGCACGGCGCGAGGTGGGGCACCCGGCACGGTCGGCTTCCGATGTGAATCTGGGCCACGTCCCTACTAGAACTGAGCCACCGTGGTGACGGTAGGGG
>JAEZPW010000196.1 GCA_023441255.1 Acidobacteriota bacterium | reverse complement strand
GCGGGACGGGGCACAGCCCCGTCCCCACACGGTGTTGGATTCTCTGCGCTCTCCGCGTCCTCTGCGGTTAAGTCTTTTGCGCGCGCTTCCATCGCCGAACCTATGCGCCCAATCATGCCGGTCGTCGCGCGGGTCTTTTCAAGCAACTCGCGCAGGGTCGTCATGCGCTGTTGCTTTGCGAGGTAGTCGGCCCAGGCGTCGTCGTTGACTAGGCCGATGCGGCGACCGTAAGGCGTGAGGCGACGATCTGCGTTGTCGATGCGCAGGTGAAGCCTGAACTCGGCTCGCGAGGTGAACATGCGATATGGCTCGTTCGTGCCTTTGGAGATCAGGTCATCGATCAGAATCGCCGTGTATGCTTCGGTGCGATCCAGCGTAAACGGCTTATCTCCCTTGATCGCCAGCGCGGCGTTGATGCCGGCCATGATGCCCTGGCACGCTGCTTCTTCGTAGCCACTGGTGCCGTTGATCTGCCCGGCCAAGTAGAGTCTCGCGACCTTCTTCGTTTCCAGTGTGCGCTTCAGCTCGGTCGGGTCGATGGAGTCGTATTCGATCGCGTAACCCGGACGCAGCATGTCGGCCTTATGAAGCCCCGGGATGGAGTGGACCATCGCCAACTGCACATCATGCGGCAGTGACGTGCTCATGCCGTTCACGTAAATCTCGTGGGTGTGCAGACCTTCGGGCTCGAGGAACAACTGGTGCGTCGGGTGATGCGGAAACTTGACGACTTTGTCCTCGATGCTGGGACAATATCGTGGACCGATGCTCTTGATCTGCCCGCTGTACATGGGCGAGCGGTGCACGTTTTCGGTGATGATGCGCTGCGTTTCGGCCGTGGTGAACGCGATGTAACACGGTACCTGCGCGTTGTAGTGAGTAACGCGGCGCGTACGGAAGCTGAACGGCGTGGGATCGGCGTCACCGGGCTGAACTTTAAATGCCTGCCAGTCGGTAGTGCGGCCGTCGAGTCGCGGAGGCGTCCCGGTCTTCAGGCGTACCACTCGGAAACCCAGCCGGCGTAAGTTCTCGCCCAGCAGTTGCGAAGGCGGCTCGCCGCTGCGTCCGGCGGGAATCTGCTGCTCGCCGCAGTGAATGAGGCCGTTGAGGAAAGTTCCCGTGGTAATGACAACTGCCTCGGCGCGGATGAGGCGGCCGTCCCGAAGCTTGACGCCACGGACGACATGGCCGGCACCGGGCAGCGGGCGGTCGACAGCATCTGAACCGTTACTCGCTCCATCCCCATCACCGCTGATCCCATTTTCCAAGTCGTTGAAGGCTGCTTTCTCGTCATCGCTGCCCGCTTGCTCCAGCACCAGCTCCGCCACCTCGGCCTGCTTAACGTGGAGATTCGGCTCGCTCTCGAGCACTTCCTTCATCTTGAGGCGGTACTGCTGCTTGTCGCACTGCGCCCGGGGAGACCACACGGCCGGCCCGCGGGAGGTATTCAGCAGGCGGAACTGGATGCCGACAGCATCTGTGACTTCGCCCATGATGCCGCCCAGCGCGTCTACCTCGCGTACGAGATGTCCCTTGGCGATCCCGCCCACAGCGGGATTGCACGACATCTGCGCGATGAGGTCGGCATTCAGGGTGAACAGCGCAGTCTTCAGCCCGATGCGCGCGCAGGCCATCGCGGCCTCGCAACCCGCGTGCCCGGCGCCGACCACTACCACATCAAATTGTTCGGAAAAACCACTCATGCGGCGATTCAAAACCCTGCATTCATTGTACTGAAATGTGGCCGGATGGGCCGGAACTCACAGCCAACTGGACTAGCAGGGCACCTGCGGTCCGATGGTCACCACGGTGGGCGGCGCTGATGGCGGAACACATTCCTCGGACCGGGAGTTCATGACGTCGGTGGGCACCTCTTCAGCGCCGTTGAAGAGGACCATTCGCCCGCGACCCTGTTGGCGGGTCGTGATCTCTTTGCCGACGTCCCAGGCAGCGGGATAGTAGCCGCTCATGGATTCGTAGCGGACCACAATCCTCTTCTGCCCCACTGCCAGCGTTATGTCATAGAACGGGTAATCGTCGTAAATGGGAACAGTGCGCTCCCAGTAGGCAATGCGCCCGCGATCATGTGCCTTGACCGCCACCACCTTTGCCACCTGCTGAGGCTGTTCCCGGTTGCGAGAGAACAGCCCCGAGGTCAGGCATGACAAGATCATCACGAGTGCGAATACGCGGCGCATGATCTTAAAGATGCGGCCAGTTGCCCACGCGTGTGCCGCGCAGCTGGGGACTACTTCTTCTAAATTCCCTTTCGCCCATGCAGCTTGATCGACGCCGTTGCGCGTCCCGCCGCGCGCTTCAGCTGTGCGCGCTTTTCCGTGTTGTCCTCGGGCGTAAGCACTTCGGCCAGCTTCTCGCCCCAGGCGATTTGCGGGATGTTCAGGTCGGTAAGGCCAGCCTCCAACGCGAAGCGGACGTAGTCGTGCATCAGGTTCGCGCCTGAAATGCAGCCGACATAGGCGCTCACGTCCTGCCTTATCTGTTCGGGCAGGTCGGCGAGCAACACGATGTCGCTGACGGCGAAGCGTCCGCCGGGCTTGAGCACACGGTAGATCTCACCGAAGACAGCCGGCTTGTCGGCGCTCAGGTTGATAACGCAGTTGCTGATGACCAGGTCCACCGAGGCGTCCTCGACCGGCAGCTTTTCGATGTAGCCTTTGCGGAACTCGGCGTTGGTGGCGCCGAGAGTTTTGGCGTTCTCCCGGGCGCGGGCGAGCATGTCATCGGTCATGTCTACGCCGATCACCCGACCGGTTGGGCCCACCTTGCGCCAAGCCAGAAAGGCGTCAAAGCCCGCTCCGCTGCCGAGGTCCAGCACGGTCATGCCAGGCTCAATGCCAGAAAGGGCCAGCGGATTGCCACAGCCGAGCCCGAGGTTGGCGTCACCGGCGACCTGAAGATCTTCCGTCGAGTAACCGAGTTGTACCGCAACGAAATCTTTCGATCCGCAACCGCAGCCAGAGCGCTCGCCCCGCGCGATCTCGCCGTAGTGTTCCTGCACGACTGCCGTGATTCCCTGTGCTTCGCTCTTCATAAGATCCTCCGTACTCATATGCGCTAATGCGAATGTATGGCAAAGGCAATATATTCGTCAATACATATATGAGCAAAATTCCCAGGCGTGCCGGGAGGCTGCCCAGACTGGGAATCACCTCGGGCACCGTCGACGCTACGGACAAACCAGACAGACGGCCCATGCGGCGACGGGTCGTCCACGTTCTCTGGCACAATGTTGCTATGGCAAAGCAAGTACCCCCTGGCGTGCGGGGCGAAGCTGAAGAGCGCGTCGAGTTCGAGCATACACTCACCTACTACAACCCGGAGCTGCCGGAGGTCTACTCGACTCCGCACATGATCGGCCTGATGGAGACCGCTGCTTACAACGCGTTGAAGCCGTTTTGCGAAGAAGGCGAGATCAGTGTCGGAACGGCCATCAACGTTGAGCACCGGGCAGCGACCACAGTCGGTGCGCTGGTCAAGGCCGAGGCGGAGCTGAAGTCGGCGGAAGGGCGATTCTTCGTCTTCCAGGTTACCGCGCGAGCCCTCAACGGCAAAGGCGAGGTGGAGTTGGGGCGCGGGACGGTGTCGAGGGCAATCGTGAACAGGGCGAAGCTGATGGCCCGAATCAGTTCCTGAGTGTTGACCCAGCGGGTAACTGTCCTAATTACCGCTTGATCTTGGGGGTGAACGGCAATGCCCGTGCTTCTGAGCGGGCTCGCATCCCGTAATGGAACGTCTGTGAAGCATAAAAACACGCCGTGGCGGATTCTTCTGTTCGCTACAGTGGCATCCTTCTGAACAGGCGAGCCAGTATCGCCTCCCTGGTCACCAAAAGGGGGCTCGCGGGGGGTGGGTATGTCTGTGCACGGCCTGCATTATCTGCCTCGGTCATCGTGGATCAGCGGTTCTCGGTGGAAGTTGTGGGGAATCGCCACCATGATCGGCGTGGTTGTTTTTGCGGTAACCGGCGCAGTCGATTGGATCCTGTTCGATGAGCGTGTCGAGCCCATAGACATTATGCTTGCCAGCGACGCCCTGGCCGGCGTACTGGCGGCTGCTTTCGCCCTGAAGCTGATGGTGGACGTGCACGAGCGTCGCGATCTTGTGCGACGGCAACTTGAAGTGATCGCCGAAACCAACCATCACATTCGAAACGCGCTGGAACTGATCCAGTTCTCCGCACAATCAACCCACAATGAACAGGTGATCAGCCAGATCTCGACGGCAGTGGACCGCATTCAATGGGTGCTGCGGGATCTGAGTGGTGAAGAAGGAGAAGATTCGCGCCTGCTGAAACTGCGGCGTGAGGGCCGCAAGACCACCAAAACGTAGCAGGCGCTGCGCCGTCATCCTTTCTGTTGTCACGGCACAGGGATGCCGCGCGGGTCGGAGGCCCGCAACAGACAGCACGCAGGATGGCGGCGCTGTTGCGATTGTAGATTTCAGATTGATGATTGCAGATTGAAAGGACCGCCGTTGCAGCATCTAAGAGCAATCTGCAATCTGCAATCTGCAATCTGCAATCTGCAATCTGCAATCTGCAATCTGCAATCTGCAATCTGCAATCTGCAATCTGCAATCTGCAAATCTGCAAATCTGCAACCTGCTCACGCTTCTGCCGCGACGACCGGTTGCGTTTGCGCCTCCGGCGCTTTCGCTGATGCCCCGCCATAGAAGGCGACCGCCGCTCCCCAGGACGACAGCCGGAATAACCAGCGTGCGCAAATCAGCGCCTGTGCCACAAGAAACCAGATCAGGATTGTGATCACGGAGGATTGCGGGAAAAAGCGCGCAAACGCGGAGTAAACAAGAATCGTGAAAGCGGCGAGTAATCCTAACGCCAGATAAATCGCAAACACGCGGCGGAACTGGGCTACGACGAATCCGGCAGCGTGGCCCAGGGCGGCGAGTGCCGAGCCGTGTTCGTCAATGACGACGTCAGCCTTGGCGTAGTCGACGACCAGATTCACCACGAAGATGCAGAACAGGAACAGCGCCCAGCGTATCCAGTTGAGGTAGAAGTGCGCGCGCTCGACGGCCGAATTTTCGAAGGCTCGATCGAGCCAACCCGCGACGGGACCGTTCCAGAACCAAAAGACCACGAAATAGAAGATCGAAGCCACCAGGACGATGCGGGCGAAGCGTAGGAAGTACTTGCCTATGCCGCGACCGAAGGCGTGCAGGCCGGGCGTGCGAGGACTGTGTAGCGCCGGGTCCCCAGCCAGCCCGGTCAAGCTCTGCTTGAAGACCTCGAACGCTCCGGCGGACAACACGGTCGTCAGTGCCAAAAACAGTATGGCGCCATAGACGATCGTGACTGAGAACGACTTCATAAAGGTCGAGTTGGCGATCTGGAACTCGGCTAGCCAGGAGGAATCAAAGCCGCGAACCAGTTGCTCGCCGACGGCGCTGTTGCCGAGATGATCGGCAATCGCCGACTGCATGGGCGCGGCGATCGCAGCCGCAAGCAGCAGGTTGCAGGCGAAGAAGACAACGACCATCCACTTGGCGCGCCACGTGGCGCGCAGGCCGGAAGAAATTGCTTGTGAAATTGTCATTGTTCGCTCTCGAAACATTGAACCGCAGAGGACGCAGAGGGCGCGGAGTTATGAAACTTGTTGACGAAGCGCTTCACGCCGTCTCTTAGCTGGTTCACCTTGAAATTGATCAATAGACCCAGCGGCCTTCCACTCAACCGCAGGTAAGAAAGCAGTTGTGCGCTGTGAACGGGCAAGATTGCATCGACGCACTTGAGTTCGACCACAACTAACTCTTCGACCAGCAGATCGATTCGATAACCGACCTCGAGCTTAACAGCTTCGTAAATGACCGGAAGTGGGACCTCGGATCGAACATTAAGACCGGCTTTCTTCAACTCGTAGGCAAGACAAGCCTGATACGCACTCTCCAACAAACCGGGCCCCAATGCCGAGTGCACCTTCATGGCGGCACCAATGATCTGGCGAGTGATTTCGGTGGGGTGCAAGTTTTGTGTCGGGTCCATGTTCCTTTGTCCCTGACTCTCTTCTTCTCCTGGTTTTCCTCTGTGTTCTCCGCGTCCTCTGCGGTTCAGTGTTCTACGCGAAGTACGAGAAGGCCATCATCACGTTCTGCACCCAGACCACCCAGCGCAGGTACCACTTTTCGCTGGCGAGTTTGACTGGTTCAGCCAGGACGCGGTCGTCGGTGCGCGCGGTTTCCAGCTTCCACTGGAATGCCGGGTCAATCTGCGCCTCTACCACTTCCTTCCCGGGATAGTCGAACTTCGTCCAGCGATACTGGTCGGTGCCACCGGCCCACATCTCGTGTTTTTCGCTGCCATCTTTGAACTTCACACGAACCACGACCGGGAACGTCTGCTCACCCAGGCGGCGGACTAGTACGGTGGAGTCGGGTGATCCGTCTTTGATCTTCTCGTCCAAGAGCACGGGCTTGCCGCTCTTGTCATCGAGGAAGCCGTGTCGCTCGCCGTAACTCTTGTCGACGGTAAACGACACCGAATAATCAAGCAGACCGGTGCCATAAAGCTGCTGGTCGAAGAACCACTTCATATCGCGGCCCGACACTTCCTTGACGGTGTCCATGAAATCCTGAGCATCGGGGTGCTTCCAGCGCCAGCGCAACTGGTAGGTGCGGATGGTCGGCCACCACTTGTCGCCGAGCAGCCCTTCGAGCGTGTGCAGCATGAGTTCGGGTTTCGAGTACGCCTGGTCGCCGTAGCTGGGACGGTCGAGGTCGAGCCAAGCGTAACGCTGCATCTGGTCGGTCTGGGCGTTTGCGAAGTACGACTGCAACCGGTGGCGGAATGGGCTATCAGCCACCCATTCCCAGTACTGCCCGACGGGAACATTGCGAACGCCGAACCATGGATACCTCGGTACGGGAAGGTCCAGCCATCGTTGCGCCGGAACCGGCACGCCCGCCAGTTTTACATACGGCTTCATCTCACCGTATTCGTAGTACTGTGCCTTGGTGGTCGAGTAGGAGTTGAAGCCTTCGTCAAGCCAGGCTTCCTCGAATTCGTTGTTCCCGACCAGTCCGTACCAGAAGTTGTGCCCGAATTCGTGGATGGTGACGCCTTCGGGATCGCCCCCCATCGCGCCGGGCCAGTACTCCGTGCCGCAGGTGAAGAATGTCGGATACTCCATGCCGGCGGCTCCGTCGCCTCCGTAAGGCGGATCGACCGCAGTCGCAACGTCATAAGGGTACTTTCCGAACATCAGGCCGTACCACTTGATGCCGGCGAACACAGCGCGGAAGTGGCGATCGGCCTGCCAGGCGTGTTCGCGCTGGATGAGCAGTGTAACTTTCACGGGTTGCAGCTTGATTTCGTCAAGCGAGACGTTCGCCTTCTTCGCCCATGCGGCGTACTCGGCGGAAGTGACGTGCTCGTCGGGGTTGAACATCCGGACGATCTTCATCATTTGCGACTTCGGCTGCGTGGTCCAGGCGAAGTCGTGCACGTCTTCCTGGTAGTAGTTGTAGGTCGTCGTGCCGTCGCTGTTCTGTTTGGCCGAGCGCTGGTCGCCGGTCGCGCCGATCTCGTAGTCGCTGGGCACGGTCAGGTTCACGTCCCAAGTGCCGTAGTCGGCGTAGAACTCGGTGGACATATGGAACTGGTGCGTGTTCCATCCACCCGTGGTGCGATGACGGTCGCCCGGTCCTTCATATACGCCCGGCTTGGGGAACCACTGCGCGACGAAGAAGAAGTTGTCGTGGAAACCGGTTCGGGCAAAGACGTGGGGCAGCTTCGATGTCCAGTCGATCTCGATCGTCACCGACCCGTGCGGTGGAATTGGCTTGGGCAGCACGACGCGCATGACCGTCTGGTCATCTTTATTGCCGTCGTCCGGCTGTATGTATTCGATCTTGCCGGTCAGGTCCGTGCCGTCCACCTTAATAAGGTGCACCTGCTCGTAGCCCCAGCTGTCGGCCTTGTTGCGGAAGCGCACTCGCCGGCTTTCGGCCCCGCCCTCCTTCATGAACGTCGACTTGTTGTTCTTGAAGGCATTGAGGTAGAGATGGAACTGCAGGTCGGGGATGGTGTCGTTCGTGTGGTTCTTCCACACGATTACTTCGTGTCCCTTTATGGTCTTCGCCTGGGGATCAAGCCGCGCGTCGATCTTGTAGTTGACGATCGGGTCGGCGACATACTTCGCCTGAGCGAGAGTCGCGAGTAAGGCGAGTGCGAATGCTAAGTAAATGATGCGTTTCATTTTGTAAGCTCTCAAACACTTCAACCGCGCGGAGGACGCAAAGCTCGCAGAGGAACCCATAAAGAGCACGCTAGGGCGTGGCATTCGAGTCGCAACTGCATTGGGCCTGAGTCGTCACGAGCACGGCGTCCGGCAGTTCTGCCGAGACCCTCTCCTCCGGTGCGACATGACATTCGCCCCTGCATCCGGTACAGCTCGTAAGTTCGAACCGAACGGTCACGAACAGATGCTGTGGGCCTGCTGACGGTTCAAACCGCCACCTCGCAAGCGCATATTCCACATATCTCGCGAAGAAAGGATGAGAAGATACGATTCTTACCGAAGTTACCGCGCCACTTGCGTCGATGGAAAGCTCGGCCTCGACCGATCCTTGATACCGTGCATCTCTGGCAAGCGGCGGATAACCAGGCCCGACGAACGTCTTCACGACCGGTTTCTTCGTGGCGGTCTTTCCTGCTTCTGTTTGTGCTTGCGCCATACACGACGTGGCGAACAGAGTAACGACTAACAGCCATCCTGCTGTTCTCATCATTCTTCTCTGATCCGTTCCAATCCGTGCAAATCCGTGTTGAATGCCTTTGCTTCCCTCTGCGCCCTCAGCGTCCTCTGTGGTTCACTGTTTTACACCGTCAGCACGACTTTTCCGAAGTTCTTTTTCTCCAGCATGAGCGTGTATGCGTCACCGAGTTCTTCCAGCTTCATGCGGTGGCCCACGACGGGCTTGAGCTTTCCCTGTTCGACCCACGGCATGAGCGCGTTAGCCGCTCGCTGCATGATCTCCGGGTAGTTGATCAGCTTGCTCAGCCACAACCCGTGGACGCTGGTCATGCGGTTATAGAGCACGCGGCCATCGATGTCGGGCTTTTCGCCACTGGCGGTGCCATACAGTATGACGCGCCCGAGGAACGCAAGTAAGCGGATGGATTTGGCGGTAGTCTCGCCACCGACCATCTCGAACACGGCGTCCACGCCCTCACCGTTGGTGTGATCGTGGATCATTTTCAGCCAGTCCTGCCGCGTGTAGTTCAGGCCGTGTTGGAGTCCGAGTGCGAAGGCGCCTTGCAGCTTGCCGTCGGATGAAGATGTGCCGTACATCTCGATACCCAACTGCTTGCCGATCTGCACGGCGGCCGTGCCTACGCCGCCGGCCACGGCGTGGATTAACACCCGGGGCCTTCGCTTATGAATGGGGCGTTCGGGGTCGGCATCGTTACCTACGAGTCCGGCCTTCCAGTAGACCAGCCAGGCGGTGAAGAAGTTGACGGGGAAGGCAGCGCAATCGGCGTCTGAGAAATTCTTTGGTGCAGGCCAGATGCGGTGCGGCTTGGCCGCGATGTATTCGGCGAAGGCACCCTGCTCGGCATAGCCCATCACGCGCTCGCCCGTGTCCTGGCGAACGCCGCAGAACTCCCGCCCGCCCACGAAGGGGGGTTGCGGGCCGCCACGACCGTAGGCGCCGCGGGTGGCGAGAATGTCGGCAAAATTCAGTCCGGCCGCGCTGACCTTGACGATTATCTCGTCGGCCTGCGGTTCAGGATCGGGTACTTGCTGCACTTCAAGGACTTCCGGGCCACCGGCGCGCGTTGTGACGATCGCTCTCATTGGCTGCGGATTGTAAGGGTTTGCGGGTATGAAATCAAAACACTTTACCGCAGAGAACCCGGAGGAAACAGAGGAGCGCAGGAGAGCTTCCAGTCAAAGATGTCAGCAGCGACTAGAAACTTGCTTTATTTGCTCTTATGCAGAACGTAGCCGGGCTCGAGGGGCAACTTGCCTTCCACTTTCATCACGACCACGCTGCCGTTTATCGAGTACACATCGATAAACCCGATTGCGCCAGCAACCTCGGGGACTGCCGAGACCACGTCCAGGTCAGAATTGAGGATCTTGACGCCGGGGATCTTCTGCAGCGCGGCACGGGTGTCGCCGCCGGTGATGTTGAAGAGCTTCTCGATCACGAGTTTCATGCCGGGACCGGCTGGGTCGGAGAGGAAGATCCTGATGTCGCGTCCGTCCGGCCATTTCGTCATCTTGCCGCTGCATATCTTCACCAGATCCTGCATGGCTACGGCCTGCACAGGGCTTCCCTTTGCCGATACAACGGCCACGTCACGGGCCGCGGCCCCTTCGGCAAACGCCGCCAGGACCACCGCGATTGCGAGCAGCTTTCGCAACATCAAAACGTTCCCCCCAATCAGGCGCGCCATTTCAACACTACACGGGCTGGCTGACAAGTAACCGAAGTAATTACCCCGTCACGTGCCGGGGGTGTTAACCTTCGCCGCCTGAAAACGCGTCGTGCAATAGCGCGTTCACGCGTGCGCTGGAGAAGAAGATATGCGCCGACTGTTATGCCTGATACTGGTCCTTTCCATGCCGCTCGGCAGCTTTGCCGCAACAAAGAAAAAGAGTAAGGCAAAGAAAGCCGCGGCACCTGTGGTCTCGACGACGCTGCCGGTGACGAGCAAATCAGTTCCTGCAAAGAAGGCGTTCGAGCAGGGCGTTCTCGACTACGAGAACCTCAAGGTGAGTGAAGCGCTGGAGCAGTGGCGCCGGGCGACGAAACTCGATCCGGAGTTCGCGCTTGCTTACGCTTTCATATCCAGAGTGAGCAGCGACCCTGTGGAAACTGACGGCGCGACGGCTCGGGCCAAGGCGCTGGCTGACAAAGTCACTCCGGCCGAGCAATTACTGATCCGATGGTATGCCGCCACGCGGGAGAACGACTACATTGCTGCCATTTCGGCCATGAATGACGTGCTGGGGCAGTTCCCGAGGGACAAACGGCTGCACGAATACGCCTCCACGTGGTTCCTCGGTCACGGCGCCTATGAACGCGCGCTCGACCTGTCCGAGCAGGCGCTTGCCATCGATCCGAACTACCCGGCGGCCCTGAACGAAGCCGGGTACGCCTGCGCTTATCTCGGGCAGATGGACAAGGCGTTTGCCATGATGGAGAAGTACATCTCTCTGCTGCCCAACGAGGCCAACCCGCAGGATTCGTTCGCCGAGTTCCTGCGCATGGATGGCAAGTTTCCGCAGGCGCTGGATCACTACCGCGCCGCGTTACGTATCGACCCGAAGTTCGAAAGCTCACAGCTGGGAATTGCCGATACTCTGACGTTGATGGGCGAGTTCGACAAGGCGCGGGAGGAATACGCCAAAGCGGCGGACATGGCTCCTGATGAACCGACGCGACTCCTTTATCTGTCGCACGTTCCGCTCACCTATGTGCGCGAGGGCAAATATGCGGAAGCCAATGCCGCTTTCGAGGAAGTGATCGGCAAGGTTCACGCCGCCGGCCTTGGCGCGTTGGAATCGGCCGTTCTGCGCGACAGCGCTCTTTACCAGAAGGACGATGCAAAAGCCTCCGAGTTGCTGGATCGGGCTGAAAAGGCGCTCAACGAACACCAGGTCTCGGCCGCCGACCGCGAAGGTGAAATGGCGTACATCCTGCGGGAACGGGTAATCCGAGCCGCTGCGTCCCGCAACAAGGAGGCAAAGACCGCCGCTCTCGACCGGTTGAAACTCATGGCGGACAACAGTCGTCGCGAGGACATACAGCAGGCATTTCACCTGGCCATGGGAGCGTCGCTGATTGCGGAGAAGAAGAACGGCGAAGCCGTCGAGCACCTTTATGAAACGGCTTCGAATCCCCGGGCACTGCAGATGCTCGCCACCGCGTTCCAGAACATGAAGGCTTTGTCCGAAGCGGCATCCGTTCGCCAGAAGCTGGCGCGGCTGCACGAGCCTACGATGGAAAACGCCGTAGCCAACGCCGCGCTGAGCGGCAAGGAAAAATAACTGGAGCACTGGTCGTGTCGGGCTGTGTTGCGGTCGATGCAGTTAAATTCGTCACGCACATCGCTGGGCATGACTGCTAAAACCGTTGTGCTCTGGCCGAGGCTCGCGACTCAGATTGCGGGCCTTTTCACCGTTCGTTGCCCGCGCTCCGTTCACGTACACATTTGGACCATTTGGACCATTTCTCGCCGTGACGGTTCCGTGCAACTCTGAGCCGCTTCCCCTTGTTCTCAACGACAGCAAAGTTGTTGAAGGAGGACGTATGCGATACCTGACGCTAGGCCTGCTGTTGGTGCTGGTGTCATCGCTGGCGTTCGCGCAGGCGGAGGAGAAGGGCGCGAAAACTTCCAGCGGTGGAACTGAGCAGCAGATATCAGCGTTTCTCGACTCCGGCCGTGATGCGGCCCTGAAAGGTGACACTAGCTGGCAGGAAAAGAACCTGTCCGACGACTATTCGTTCATCACGGGCAGGGGGGAGCGACTAAGCAAGGCAGAAGCAATTGCAGCGCGCAAGAGCGGCGATCTGAAGTACGAAAGCATCGAGGTGGAGGACCGTGATATCCGGGTCCACGGCGATGCAGCTGTGGCGCAGGCGAAGGTCAAGGTCAAAAGCACCTATAAAGGCCAGGACATCAGCGGCGAGTATTGGAACATGTGGGTCTTGGCGAAGCAAGGCGGAACCTGGAAACTGCTTTCCATGTCGAGCACCCCCATCCGCGGCCAGCAGTAACCATGGTGGTCCCGGGGACGTTGCATCTTTTGCTGCGTCCCCGCAAACTTCTCTGGTGCGAAAGACAGTCTATATTTCGCTCGGTTCCAACATGGGCGAGCGCGAACAAAACCTTCGAACGGCCGTCGAGCGCCTGCGCGAACTGGGCGAAGTCAAAGCTGTTTCCTCCATTTACGAAACCGAACCGATCGAGTACACCGCGCAACCCTGGTTCCTGAACGCTGCCGTCGCGCTCGAAACGGAACTCATGCCGCGCCAGTTGATGTCGCGCCTGCTTGCGATCGAACAGGACATGGGACGCCGACGCAACGTGGCTAAGGGTCCCCGCGTCATCGACCTCGACGTCCTTCTATTTGGACATTCGGTGATCGAAACGCCGCAACTGACGGTGCCTCATCCGGCCGTGCACGAACGCCGGTTCGTCCTGGAACCGCTGGCTGAGATCGCGCCTGAGGTGCGCCATCCCGTTTTCAAACGCACGATGCGGGAACTGAGAGATGCACTGCCTGCGGGACAGGCAGTCAGAAAGTTGACACTGAGGTGAGTTCCACAGTTCACGGCAGGAGATCCGTTCGCCTACGACGAATCGAAAGGCAATCAAGTGATGGGTGCTCGCCCAAGAACGTACATCATCGCTTTTGTTGCGCTGTTGTTTGCTGCCTACTGCGTCTATCGGGTCGAGGAAATTGTTCATATGCCGTTGAGGTCCTACAGCGGGGCATTTGACCCTTTGAGCGCCGAAGAGAGCGCTGTCCGTGACAATTTGGTTAAGGATGTAGGCCATCTAGCGACTTCGATCGGCGAGCGGAATATGATCCGGTACCATGCTTTGACCGCTGCGGCAGATTTCCTCGAGTCGCGATTCCGCGGCATGGGTTATAACGTGGCACGCCAGACGTATCAGGTCGATGGACGCGAGGTGGCGAACATTGAGGCAATTGCCACAAATTCACAAGCGGCCGAAATCGTTGTAGTCGGCGCTCACTACGACTCTGTAGTGGGCACG
Source organism: Acidobacteriota bacterium (assembly GCA_023441255.1). Lineage (GTDB taxonomy): Bacteria > Acidobacteriota > Terriglobia > Terriglobales > Acidobacteriaceae > JAEZPW01. The sequence continues at coordinate 1,634 of JAEZPW010000196.1, read as the reverse complement.
CCGGGTGCTAACGACAACGCAACCGGCGTAGCTGCCGTGCTGGAACTTGCGCGTCTCCTGACGTCGTCCCCAACGAAACGGCCGGTAACATTTGTGTTGTTCGCGAACGAAGAACCGCCCTATTTTCAGACCCCGCAGATGGGCAGTTTCGTTTACGCCCGACGTCTTCGAGAACAGAACGTGGACCTTAAGGGCATGATCGCAATCGAGACAATTGGATACTACTCGGACGCGCCCGAGAGCCAGAAATACCCGGCCGGCATCTCGGCACTGTATCCGAGTACCGGCAATTTCATTGCGTTCGTCGGAAACAGCGAATCACAAACGCTGCTACGCGATTCGATACGGGCGTTCCGCAAGAGCACCAAGTTCGCGTCCGAGGGCGCAGCGCCTCCTGGTGATCTTCCCGGAGTCGGATGGTCGGACCACTGGTCATTCTGGCAACAGGGATGGCCGGCAGTCATGGTCACCGATACCGCGCCGTTCCGATACGCGCACTACCATCTGGCTTCGGACACACCAGACAAGATCGACTTCGATCGGACTGCACGGGTCGTTCTGGGACTGAAGCAGGTTGTGCTTACGCTCGCCAACCAACCATAGAGATCAAGGCACAATCAGCCTAGAACTTTCTTCCGGCGTCACTACACCCGGTTTGTCCGGAAACTGCGTGAACAGCAGATCGATATAGGCTCGCGACTTGGGCCGTCCTGACGTGCGCGATTCGGCCATGCGAAGCAGGAATACCAGTGCGCGCAACACGTCAGAATCCTTCAGCATGGAGTAGCCGAACTGCTTCTGCTCCAGTTGGCGGTACTCGGTGATCATCTTCTGGACCTCAGCCGCGATCGCCTGATGGACAACATTTGTGATGGGCGCCTCGTAGACAAGCCCCGAGTTCACCAGCGTGTCATAGCTCCTGGCCAAAGATGAGATGGCGGCGATGAGGTCACGGTCGTTGATGGAGCGATCGGCGCGCGCGGCACGCGCGAGGGCGAAGCTAAGGCCGACCAGCAGGTGCTCATTGTCGTACAGAAATTTCTCGGGAATCTCGACGTTCGGGAACAGGGCGGAGCGGTCGACGTGGTCGAGGGAGCGGGGCTTCTCGTGAGCGCGCGCCTGTAGGAGGTATGGGCAGTCGCTCGGACACTCCACCGTGAATTCGCGTTCGGTACCGCAGCAAGTCGGGCAGATGCGACCGTGCACTCCCGGACAGAACCGTTTCTCTTTTCTAACCTCGCATATAGCGCAGCTCACGAATGGCGGCCTCCAGATTCATTATTGCACTTGAAGAGGTGTCGGGGAGCGGCGAGTGAAGCTGCGATATGCAATCGACGAATGGCGGAGGGAGAGGGATTCGAACCCCCGGTACGGTTTCCCGTACAGCGGTTTTCAAGACCGCCTGTTTCAACCACTCACACATCCCTCCGCGCTGAGGGAAGCGACTGACACGCATTAGTTTACCGTAAGCTCGCTGTTCCTGCCTCCTGTTCCGGCGCATGCTGGTGTATCCGGGGATTCCAGCGCGCGAGCAGCGTCCACAACGTTGCGTCTTACGGCCGCGTCGGTTTTCGTGATCAAGTTGCCGACCCAAAAAAAACCCCGGCGATACCAAATAACGGAACGCCCCCCGA
>JAEZPW010000143.1 GCA_023441255.1 Acidobacteriota bacterium | reverse complement strand
CCCTACATGCGATGGGGACAGGCTTGGATGTTCCGTTCACTGGCCCGGCTCTCGGCCGTCCTGGCAACCTCCTAAAAGACGAACACATGAAAATCTGGATCGATCTCGATAATTCTCCGCACGTTTTGTTGTTCGCGCCGATTATCCGCAGACTGACCGCACGCGGCATCAACGTGCTCATTACCGTGCGGGAGTTTTCACAGACGCGTGAACTTGCGCGGCAGCATGGGCTGGAGTTCGTGCCTGTCGGCCGCCACTATGAATCCGGCAATAAGGCCGCCAAGATCGCGGGGACACTCTTCCGCTCCATCCAGCTTGCGAGATTTGTAGCCGCCCAGAAGATTACAGCGGCGGTCAGCCACGGCTCGCGCGCGCTGGTGCTCGCCAGCAAGATGCTCCGCATTCCAAGCATGACTCTCTATGACTACGAGTTCGCGTCGTGCCGTCTCTACAATCTGCTCTCACGAAAGATCCTGGCGCCTCAGATCGTCCCCGACGATCGCCTCATAGCGCAAGGGCTCGATCTTTCGAAACTGATTCGGTATCCAGGCCTGAAGGAAGAAGTTTATGTCTACGATTTCCAGCCGGACCCCGCCGTTCTATGCCGGCTCGGCATCGATGGCACTCGGGTCGTGGTCACACTTCGGCCGCCCGCTCCATGGGCGCATTACCACGACGAACTAAGCACGACGATGTTCACCGCGCTGCTGAACCGGTTGCGTGAATTGCCTTGTGTGGAAGTTGCAATTCCCGCAAGAACGGAGGCGCAGAAGCAGGATTTGCTGAACCGTTACTGCCTCACCGAAAACCGGTTCCACATCTTCACGCAACCGGTGGACGGCTTGAGCCTCATGTGGGCCTCCGATCATGTGTTCAGTGGCGGTGGCACGATGACACGTGAAGCAGCGCTGCTCGGAATGAATGTTTACAGCATCTTCGGAGGTCGTCTGGGCGCGGGGGATGAGTCACTGATACGGAGTGGCAAGCTGAAATCCTTGCGAGAGCCCTCCGATATCGCCACGATCGACTTCGTCAAACATCCACGTCCTGCGCGACCACCGCATGGCTCGATAGATCTGGCCTCGCTACTCGCCGGTCAAATCGAGCGATTTGCCAGAGAGTCCGTCAGCAACGCCTGACAGCCAGGTTCATTGATTCATCCCTTCAGCCATTCATTGCCAACACGGGAGCAAACATTGAATACGCAGCAGGTAAAAGTTCCGTTTATGGATCTCAAGCAGCAATTTACAAATTTGGAACAGGAAATCAGCGACGCGATCTGGCCGCTTTTGCGCTCGGCCAGCTTCATCGAAGGACAGCCCGTCGCCAACCTGGAGAAGGAGTTCGCGGAGTACTGCGGCGTGCGCGAAGCTGTCGCACTTGACTCGGGAACGGCGGCGCTGCACCTCGCGCTCCTCGCGTTGAACATCTGTCCCGGAGACGAGATCATCTGTCCGGCGAACACATTTATTGCGACCGCCGCAGCTATTGTCGCGGTCGGCGCCAAGCCGGTCTTTGTGGACTCCAATCCCGAACACTGGCAGATGGACGTCGCCACGATCGAGCGGGCGATCGGCCCGAAGTGCCGTGCCGTTGTCGCGGTTCATCTGTACGGACAGCCAGTGGAGATTCACGCAATTAAGGATCTCTGCGTGAGGAAGCGCCTCTTCCTAATCGAGGATGCGGCCCAGGCGCATGGGGCGAGAGTAGCGGGCGCGCCTATCGGATCGTTCGGAGACATCTCCTGCTTCAGTTTTTATCCGGGCAAGAACCTGGGCGCCTTTGGAGATGGCGGGGCCGCGGTTACCGGCAGTTCTTCGCTCGCGGAGAGAATGCGTCGCCTCCGCAATCACGGTCGCACCACGAAGTACGAGCACGCCGAAGTCGGGTTCAACATGCGTATGGACGCCATTCAGGCAGCCGTTCTCAGCGTCAAACTGCCACACCTGGAGGCTTGGAACGAGCGACGCAGGCACTGGGCAGCACGGTATCGCGGACGCCTCTCCGGCACACCCTTGGTATTCCCGCAGCCGATAGCTGATACCGTGCCCGTGCACCACTTGTTTCCGGTACTCGCGCCTGACCGGGACCGGCTTGCGCTTCACCTACGCAACTGCGGAATCGAGTCAGGCGTTCATTATCCGGTTCCGCTTCACTTACAACCGGCGTTCAGAAAGCTTGGCCATCACGCGGGCGACTTCCCGGTAGCCGAGCGCATTGCCGCACGGGAACTCTCGCTGCCGATCTTTCCTGAGATGACCGAAAGCCAGTTTGACCTGGTATGCGATGCCATCTGCGAGCACTTCTGTGCTGCCAATGCCCATGCCGGAGGCTAATCCCGCAACACGGCAGGGTACGGTCGAGAGCCTTCCTGCGGTTGCCACGGCAGTGCCGATCAGAAGGCGCAGAGGTTACGAAGCGATCAAGCGGCTTCTGGACCTCGTGGTGAGTACGGCTGTTATGGCACTGTTGTCGCCACTCTTCGCGGCGATCGCTTTGGCCATTAAGCTGGATTCTGCGGGGCCGATCTTCTTTGTGCAGGACGTTGTTGGGAAAGACGGGAACGTCTTTCGAATGCCGAAATTTCGCAGCATGCATCCCGGATCCAACAACCGTGCGCATGAGGCATGTCTCGCCCGAAATGTCCTGCAGAGCGCCGCGCCCATGATCGACAACTCAGGCAGGCCAATCTTCAAGACCGCCCTGCTCAACGCGAAAAACATCACCCGAGTAGGTCGTCTTCTACGCAAGACCAGTTTGGACGAACTCCCGCAACTGTGGTGTGTCGTCGTCGGCGACATGAGTCTTGTCGGCCCCAGGCCCTCTTTGCCCACCGAGGTAGCCCTTTACCAGGACTGGCAACTCGAGCGGCTCACGGTCAGACCCGGTCTGACAGGACTCTACCAGGTTGAAGCTCGCAACTGCGTGCCCGTCGAGGAGATGGTCCGCTTGGACGTGCAATACGTCCGCAAACGTTCACTTGCCCTCGACCTCGCGATCCTGGTCAGGACACCGCTGGCCATGTTCAAGGGAATGTAGCGTACCCGTCTCCACGGGTTGTTCTGATTTCGGAAATTTCAACAGCCTCATGTTCGAATCGCGCCTACGTGGTTCATTGTGTATGTCGTAAAGGAGCACGGAATTGGTCAGAGTCGGAGTGATAGGCGTCGGCTACTGGGGTCCGAACCTCGTCCGAACGCTCACTGAAATCGAGGGCAGCCGGGTTGTTCGGGTCGCAGACCTGCAAACAGGCCGCCTGGAGTTCATCGGCAGACGCTTCCCGCAAGTACAGACGACTGCGTCCGCAGCTGAAGTGATCGAAGATGAATCCATAGACGCCGTTTTCATCGCAACGCCACCAGCCACCCACTACAAGCTCGCGAGTGATGCATTGAAAGCCGGCAAGCACGTCTTTATCGAAAAGCCATTCACCACCGAAGTTGCCCAGGCCGAAGAACTCGTGCGCACCGCGGATGCGACCGGAAAGAAGATAGGTGTCGGACACCTTTTCCTCTATCACCCTGCAGTAGCCGCGATTGCAGGTCTTGTCGCAGGAGGCGAGTTGGGCGAACCGTTGTATGTGTGCACTTCCCGGTTCAACGTCGGCCCTCCCCAAACAAGAGTTGACGTCCTCTGGGATCTTGCGCCGCATGATGTTGCTATCGTGCTGCACCTTTTCGGAGAGCCTCCGGTCGAAGTACGGGCATCCGGCGCACGCTTCAGAAATGATGAATTCATAGAGGCCGCCTGCCTCAACCTGACATTTCCGGGTGGCCGCATGGCCCAGATCAACGTCGGCTGGCTGACTCCAGCCAAAGTGAGAAATCTCATGCTGGTCTGCGGCGACAAAACTGTCATTTACGACGACATGCAGATGGTCGACAAACTGCGAATCTACGAACCGGCGCGCGACAATCGAACCAGTACTGCGGCTGCTTCCAAGGCACTCTCGTACGGTCCGGGGAATATCGTGATCCCTCCCGTTCCCTCGGCGGAACCGTTGCGGCTCGAGTGCGAAGATTTCATTAAGGCCATCCGCTCTGGAGCGGAACCGGTCAGCAATGGCCGCAACGCGATAGAGGTCGTCCGTGTCCTTCAAGCTGCGTCGCGAGCGATCTACTCCAGCCTTTCGGCGGATGCTCAGGTAGTTACAGCATGAGCGCCGACACGCAGTTCTTCGTTCACGCGAAAGCCTTAGTTGAAACCGACGCGATAGGGCCGGGCACTCGCATCTGGGCATTCACCCATGTCATGTCCGGAGCCGCGCTGGGGTCGAACTGCAACGTCGGCGAGCAGTGCTTCATTGAGCACAACGTCACCATTGGCAACGACGTTGTTGTGAAGAACGGAGTTGCGTTGTGGGAGGGCGTTGCAATTGAAGACGGCGTGTTCGTTGGTCCCAATGCAGTTTTCACGAACGACCGGAATCCGCGCGCCAAACTGTTCAGGGATCCCGTCGAAACCTTCGTTCGCCGGGGCGCTTCGATTGGTGCGAACGCGACCATTCGTTGCGGGGTGGAGATCGGGCGTTGGGCAATGGTCGGAGCGGGAGCAGTCGTGACACACGACGTGCCCGAATTCGCGGTTGTTGCTGGAAATCCGGCGCGCATCATCGGCTACAGCTGTGTATGTGGAGAGCGGTTGCGATTCGATGATTCCGAGAAAGCCGTTTGCGTTTGCGGCAACACATTTCAGTCATCGGGGCAACGGGTACAACTGGTCAGTTTTTCGGCACTGGCTCCGACCGATTCTTGTGGAGGGCACCAATGAGGGCGCTGGTCACCGGAGGAGCCGGTTTCATCGGTTCACACATCGTCGATGCGTTATTGGGTCGGAACATCGAGGTCGTCGTGCTGGACAATCTCGAACCGCGCGTGCACGGAACCAGTCCGTCACCGCGGATACCCGCGGGCGTGCGTTTCGTCCAGGGCGACGTTCGCGACAAAGCAGCCTGGCAAAGTGCCCTCGAAGGTGTGCATCTGGTCTTTCATCAGGCAGCCTACCAGGACTATCTTCCTGACTACAGCAAGTTCTTCCATGTCAATGTTGTTGGTACGGCATTGATGTATGAGGTGATCAGGGAGAACAACCTGCCGGTCCGCAAGATCGTAGTTGCATCGTCTCAGGCCGTTTACGGCGAGGGACAATATGACTGCCCCAACCACGGCCTCATACTTCCGCCAGCTCGCTCCCGTGAGCAGATGGAACGCGCTGACTGGAACCTGCGCTGTCCCCACTGCCAGACTGAACTAACCCCCCGACTACTCGAAGAAGCGTACCCGAACCCCTACAACCAATACGCCCTCTCGAAGCTGTCGCAAGAGATGACGGCACTGCGTCTGGGACGCAGCATGGGAATCCCCAGTGTCGGTTTGCGCTACTCCATTACGCAGGGTCCGCGACAGTCTCCGTTCAACTCCTACTCCGGTGTGTGTCGCATCTTCACCTCGCGCCTCCTCAACGGAGAGCCTCCCGTCATCTACGAAGACGGCGAGCAACTCAGGGACTACTGTCACGTGAAAGACGTGGTCGCCGCCAACCTCCTGGTAGCGGAAGACGCGCGTGCAGACTTCGAACCGTTTAATGTCGGTAGCGGTATCGGGACTTCCGTCCGGGAGTACGCGGCCTGCCTTGCCCAGGTCACTGGAAATTCAACGCCTCCGGTCATTCCAGGCAAATTCCGCGTTGGTGACAATCGAAATTCTGTGTCGAGCATAGCCAAGCTCGAAGCACTCCGCTGGAAGCCGGCCGGAAACTTGAACCAGATAATGTCCGACTACTGGAACTGGTACCGAGAAGAAAACCTGATCTCCAATTCCTACTTGGCGGCAGACCGGGAAATGGTTGAAAGCGGGGTCGTGTGTGGCTGTGCAATGGCCGTGGGATCGGCGACGTAAGTGGCTGTGAAAGCTATTAGCTGTTCACAAGATCGTGGGGACATCTTTGGACGTGATAACAAATTCTGAAACGTACTTCAATGAACTTGCGCGTACCATGCGCGAAGTCTTCTATCCCTGCGTCGATCGCATCGCCCACGAATTGCTGCGCGCCTACGAGAAAGGGCGCTCCGTGTACATCTTCGGAAATGGAGGCAGCGCGGCGACAGCTTCCCACTTTGCTTGCGATTTGAGCAAGGGAACGATCAGGAACCTGCCTTCCGGAACGAAACGATTGCGCGTTATTGCGTTGACGGACAACGTCCCGGTCATGACCGCCTGGGCCAACGATGCCTCGTACACCGACATCTTCGCCGAGCAATTGCAGAACCTCTTGGCCCCGGACGATGTCGTCCTCGCCATCAGCGGCAGCGGTAGCTCTCCGAACATCCTTAAGGCCTTGGAGGTTGCGCTACGATGCGGCGCCTACACCATCGGCCTTACTGGCTTCAAGGGCGGCAAAATGAAGCCCCTTTGTCGTACGTGCCTCGTTGTCCCGTCCGACAACATGGAGGTCATCGAGGACGTCCACATGGCTACGTGTCATGCTGTCGCGAGCGTCATTCGCAGAGCTCTGACTGATGCAGGGGCTTCCAACGACGACCAGACGCATGCACGAACTGTCGCTCCTTCCGTTCCCGCAGCGAACAGTTTGGTCTTCTCCGATCAGGACCTTCAGGGATTCGGTATTCGTTCCAACCGTACGCAAGTGCGACCGTCATTCGGGTCCGTACAGCAGCAAGGTCCTGTGGGCGACTGACAATGCAGCGAAATGCGCTCAAGTTTCGTTACGGGGTTCTGCTGGCCGACACGGGGGTCATCGTCCTGTCATTTGTGGTCGCCTGCATTCTGCGAGATGGCTCGGCGCACACGCCGTTGCGACTTTGGAGCACGTTGGGGTCGTTTCCGATCCTGCTGAGCAGTGTGGTCGCCTGGATGGCCGTCTCGCACCACATGCGACTCAACGGGCTCCGGCGAGGCTGGAGCTGGTCAAAGATCTGCTCCGAGCTGGCCGTTGGCGTTGCCATAGTGATGGTGCTCGTAGCGGCAACCGCTTACGTTGCGCACGACTTTGTTCCACGTCTGCTCCTGCTGTATTTTGCCGGGCTCCTCCTGCTCGGATTGCTCGGCGTCCGCGCAGTGCTGCGGCCTGAAGCAGCAATACGCTGGCGCAGGACAAATCGTAGAGTCGTCATCGTCGGTGCCGGACGCGTCGCCCAGGAAGTTGCATGCAAGCTGGAACGGCACCGGGAGATGCTTTGTGACGTTGTCGGATTTCTGTGTCCCTCATCGGCACATCCCAATGGCTTCGCACGACCGGGGCAGGAGGTGACCGTTCCGCCCCTCGAAGCCATAGAGCTACTAAAGCAGAAGCAAGCTACGGACATCGTCGTGGCATTCTCAGGCGAACCCATGCCCGACGGACTGCTCGAGCTGGTAGCCTCTTGCCGGGACGCCGGTGTGCGCGTCAGCGTTATACCGTATGTTTATGAACTCTATACGTCGAGGGCATCGTTACTCGACCTCGACGGCTTGCCTCTCGTCGTGCTGGATGACACCGCTGCAAGCGGCCCGGCGCTGGCTGCAAAGCGACTTTTCGACGTTCTGATCGCCTCGATCGCCGCGCCATTTTGTCTCGGCATCTTCGTGCCGGCCATCGTCTACCTGCACTTCCTGCGTGGGAAAGCCCTCCGCAACGAGATCCGATGTGGCCGGTTCGGGCGGCCGTTTCGCATGTACAGGCTTTGCATAGACCGCAACGGGTCCGAATCATCGCGATTCGAGCGCATCCTCGATTACTTAAGCATCACAGAACTTCCTCAACTGTGGAATGTGCTCAAGGGTGACATGAGCATTGTCGGACCGCGGCCGGAATCTCCGGGCCGTGTTCGACAGTATTCGGACTGGCAGCGGCAGCGCCTTATCGTCCCCCCCGGAATGACCGGACTGGCGCAGGTCCATGGCTTAAGAGACCATCACTCATCCGAGGAGAAGGCCAACTTCGACCTCCAGTACATCGCATCGTGGAACCTGCTTTACGACACCGTACTGGTTGTTCAGACCCTCTGGACACTTGCTTCGCGGGTCTTCGCATGCAAGCGCGTCACGAGCGAACCGCGACCTCAAGCCTTCAATCGAAAGGCGGGCCTGTCCTCATGTTGATCGTGCGAAGTCCAGTGCGTATCAGCTTCGGCGGTGGCGGCACAGACTTGCCCGCGTACTACGAAAAATTCGGCGGGGCCGTGCTCAGCACAACCATCAACAAGTACTTCTACACGGTCCTGTGTAAGCGCAGCGACGGCAAGGTGCAGGTGATCTCCTCCGACCTGCGCGCCTGCGAAACCTGGCATGACCTCACGCGATTGAGTGTCGAGGACAGCGAATTGGCCATTCCGCTCGCCGCCCTTAAACAGGTGTCTTGCGAGATTTCGGCCGATCTGTTTCTTTCCTCCGAGATTCCTCCGGGCACTGGCCTTGGCTCATCGGCGGCGGTGTGCGTCAACGTTCTGAAGACACTGGCTACCTATCTGAGCCTTCCGTACTCACGGCACGACCTCGCGGAAACCGCGTATCACATTGCTCGCACTGTTCTGAAGAAGCCGGTGGGAAAGCAGGACGAATTCGCAACCGCTTTCGGTGGATTAAACCTTATTCAATTCAAGCCCGATGGAACGGTTGACGTGGAGCCGGTACAGGTCGAGCCGAGAATTCTTCACGAATTACAGTCCAACTTGATGCTGTTCTTCACCGGCACGGCGCACCATTCTTGGACCATCCTGAAAGAACAGGAACGTTCTTCATCGACTAGCTCAGGCATCGCCATCGACGCGCTCCACCGCATCCGCGAACTGGCCGAGCATATGCGGGCACTGCTCGTTCGCGGTGACCTTGGCGCCTTCGGGCGCGCTCTCGACGAAGGCTGGCAGGCCAAGAAGAGGGTTTCGGACAAAATCTCCAATAGCCGCATCGACAAGCTCTACGCATTGGCAAAAGATCAGGGGGCTATCGGAGGCAAGATCACGGGCGCCGGCGGCGGCGGTTTCCTCCTGCTTTATTGCGAAAAGCCGTTCCAGCAGCAGCTGCGCGAGGCTTTTCGGCGCGAGGGTGTCAGAGAGATGGAGTTCCAGTTCGACCTGCACGGTGCCCAGGTGATCGTGAACGACCCGTTCATTGATGGCGACGAGCGGTGCGGGTCCCAATGGACCTTCTTCCCGGTAGGCCAGTCCAACATGCCGGCTGTTCAATAACCTTAAGGTCCGAAGCCGGTTACCACACAATGAAAGCCTTCATACTCGCTGCGGGGAACGGAACACGTCTCCATCCACTTACAGCTCGAATCCCGAAGTGCCTCGTCCCGATTCGCGGAGTTCCGCTTCTCAAGATCTGGCTGGACATCTGCGGACGCTATGGCATCGGTGAGGTCACGGTCAACCTGCACGCGCAAGCGGCCAAGGTTCGCGAATACGTCGATTCGTGCGCCACGCCTGTGCGCGTTCGTCTTTTTGAGGAACCCGCTCTGCTGGGAAGTGCGGGTACGCTCCGCTCAAATGCAGATTGGGTTGGTCCAGACGAGAACTTCTTTGTATTCTACGGTGACGTACTTACAACCTTGGACATTCGGCGAATGTATCGTTATCACCGCTCGAAGGGGATGCCTATCACCATCGCCCTTCACCACGTTGACAATCCGTCGCAATGCGGAATCGCGTCTCTGAATGCGGACGGCATTGTGCAGACTTTTGTGGAGAAACCAGCGCAACCGGCCGGTACACTCGGCTTTTGTGGCGTAATGGTTGCGAATGCAGCCGTCCTTCCGCTTATCCCCGCCGGCCTTGCGGACATTGGATACGACCTCCTGCCGCGTCTGACCGGACGCATGGCCGGATACGTCGTCGATGAATACCTGACAGACATCGGCACCATCGCTGCCTACGAAGCCGCGCAGACAACTTGGCCGGGGCTTGAGTCCGTGCTCCCGGCCTGCCAAGCCGTGTCCTCTCCGACAGCAGCCTCGGCAAGCGGAGACGGACGCCGTTGAACGGGATCATCTTCGATATGGATGGTGTCCTTCTCGACACGCATCCCGCTCACCTGAAGGCCTGGCGCAGTCTGCTGTCCGACGCTGGCAAGGTCGTCTCCGATGTGGACCTGCACTTTGTTCTCGACGGACACAAACGGCAGGAGATTCTTCGTCACTTTCTGGGCGACCTGGAACAGTCGCAAGCTGCGCATTTCGGCGCATTGAAGGACGAATACTTCTCCCGCCACCAAGACTCGGTCAGCCCCCTGCCCGGACTCCCGGAGTTCTTAGGCCAACTGAGCAGTGCCAAAATGCCGATCGCAGTAGCGACCTCTGCCGGTCGACCGCGCACCGAAGCCCTGCTCGCAAAATTTTCCATGCTGGACCACTTCTCGACGATAGTAACGGGTGACGACGTTACCAGGGGCAAGCCTGATCCCGAAATCTACCGCCTCGCGGCTTTGCGGTTAGGTCTTCCTCCGGGAACCCTCGTTGTCGTCGAGGATGCCGTTTCCGGCATCCGAGCCGGAAAGGCCGCCGGTATGCGGTGTGTCGGTGTGGCACGCAACGGCAACGCCGACTCGCTGTTTGCCGCTGGCGCCGAACTCGTCATCCCGGATTTCAAGGGAGCGCTTCTCAGCACCTTTCAGCAACTCTTTAGCTCGGAACCTGCATAGCGACACTCAGGAACCGATTAACGATTAGTGAGTGGCGGCTCGCACCGACATAGAGTGCCGTTATGTGTGCGATGTCATCGCCCGACCGAATGCAGCCGCTTTTAGAAGGCGTAAGATCAAGGCCCGCTACCACAAGCGGGCCTTTCGTTTTGCGTGCAGCGCGAGACCAGACTGTGCAAAACAAATGTGCAACTTGAGGCGGTGGTTAGGCATCTGCCGAGGTGGTACGAGTCCTTATCGTGTGACGGCTCGGCGCTTTGAGCCGACAGTGTGCTTGTCCTCAAGAGCCTCGTCACCCGGGTCTTTTAACCTCCATCAGGCTGCAGCTGTCGGCAGCATTAAATCAGGTACGAATGAACGCTCTGCTGATCTACCCGGAATTTCCCGATACGTACTGGAGTTTCAAGCATGCTCTGCCATTCGAGGGGAAGAGTTCGGCGTATCCACCCCTTGGGCTTCTAACCGTCGCGTCAATGCTGCCGGCATCATGGAATAAGCGAGTGGTGGATGCGAACGTCCGTCCCTTGTCACAGGACGACATCGCCTGGGCAGACATAGCGATGTTCAGCGGCATGCTAGTGCAGAAACCGCACATGCTGGAACTTCTGGCTATGTGCAAAGAGGCCGGTGTGCGCACCGTTGTCGGCGGACCAATCACGAGCGGCGCAGCCGACATGTGCGACCACGCCGATCATATAGTTGTCGGCGAGGCGGAGACTCTTCTGCCGCAATTCCTGGAGGATCTCAACGCTGGGAAGGCACAGCGCGTTTATAGCGGATCGGACCTGCCGGAACTCCACGCCACGCCCGTCCCGGATATGTCGCTTGTGGACATAAAACGTTACAGCGCGATGGCGATTCAATACTCTCGCGGCTGCCCGTTCAATTGTGAATTCTGCGACATCATTGAGATCTACGGCAGGCGTCCCCGCACCAAATCCGTCGCCCAGGTCATCGCGGAACTGGAGCAGCTCTACGAGATGAATTGGCGCGGCTCCGTGTTCATCGTCGATGACAACTTCATCGGCAACAAAAAGAACGTTCGCCAACTCATGCCGGCCCTGGCCAAATGGAACCAGGAGCGCGGACGTCCCTTCACTTTCTTCACCGAAGCGTCCGTGAATCTGGCTGATGATGATCCGCTGCTCAACCTCATGCGCGAGGCTGGCTTCACTCGCGTATTCCTTGGCATTGAGACGCCGGTTGAATCCAGCCTGCGTGAAGCCCAGAAACTCCAGAACACAAAACGCAGCCTTCTGGAAAGCGTGCATCGCATCCAGAGTTACGGGATTGAGGTAATGGCTGGATTCATCGTCGGTTTCGACCATGATCCGGAGGACATCTTCGATCGTCAGGTCGAATTCATCGAGGAGAGCGCGATCCCGCTCGCCATGGTCGGCCTGTTGCAGGCGCTGCCGGGCACGCAGTTGTACCGGCGTCTTTCCCGCGAAGGACGGCTCCTGCAGGACGGCAATGGCAACAACAGCGATGTCCGGTTGAACTTCATTCCGAATATGAGTCCTGACCGATTGGTCGCCGGCTACCGTTCGATCATGCAGCGCCTCTACACTCCGGCCGCGTACTACCGCCGAGTCGGCCGCTTTCTCGAGCGTTTCCGTCCGGCACACCATCGCCCTCGAGGATTCACCGATTATGTGGCGTTCGCTCGATCAGTGATCAAGCAGGGTCTCATGACCCGGGGACGTCGCCACTACTGGAAGTTCCTGTGGAACGCTGCAACCCGCTATCGCCATGCGTTCGACACGGCAGTGGTCCTGGCCGTTATGGGCTATCACTTCGAGACGCTGACTCGCCGTATCATCGGTGAAGCTGCGCGGCAGCTTGAGTTCGAGGGATTTGCCATCGAAGAGCCGCAGCCCGAACAGGCAGCCTGATCCGAAAGCTTACGCTACAAGTTTTTCCCAGCCAGGCTGGCGGCCAAACAATTCCTGCGCCTGCTCTGGCCCTTCCGAACCGGCTGCATAGTTTGGGAAGGCCGGTGCAGGCAAGCGGGCCCATGCCTGCTCTATCGGCGTGATGATCCGCCACTCCGCTTCCACTTCGTCTCCGCGCGTGAACAACGTTGCGTCGCCCCGCATGGCATCCAGCAGCAATGTTTCGTATGCGGAAGGTGACTCCATTCCGAAAGCGCGCTGATACGAGAACTCGGCTTGTACAGGCATAGCGATCATCTGCTGGCCAGGGCGCTTCGCGCCGAACGAGATTGAAATGCCCTCGTTCGGTTGAATGCGCAAAGTGATCACGTTTGGCTCGACCTCGTGTTCCGCGCTTCTGGCAAACAGCGCCTGCGGAGTTCTCTTGAACTGCACGCGAATGTCAGTTGCCTGGGTCGCCAGTCGCTTACCTGTCCTCACGTAGAAGGGAACTCCCGCCCAACGCCAGTTCTCCACAAACAGTTTCAAGGCTGCGTACGTTTCGGTGTTCGACTGCGGGTTGACCCCGGGCTCCTCTCGATATCCACGAACAGGCTCTCCATTTATCATGCCCGGACCGTACTGCCCGCGAACCGTCCGTTCAGCGACTTCCTCTACGGTCATCGGGCGGATCGACTTCAGCACGTTAACCTTCTGTTCTCGCACCGCATCGGCCTCAAACGCTATCGGCGGTTCCATTGCAGTGAGGGTAAGGAGTTGCAGCAGGTGGTTCGCCACCATGTCGCGGAGGGCGCCCGTTTCTTCGTAGAACGCCGCACGATTCTCAACACCGAGCGTTTCGGCAGCCGTGATCTCAATATTGTCGATGTAGTTCCGGTTCCAGACCGGCTCGAACAGTGAATTGCCGAATCGGAACATCAAAATGTTTTGAACAGTCTCCTTGCCCAGGTAGTGATCAATGCGATAAACCTCCGACTCGTCGAACACCTTGAGCACGGCTGCATTGAGTTCGCGAGCGGAGTCCAGGTCGCGTCCAAAGGGCTTCTCCAGCACAATGCGCGACCATCCATGCTCGTTCCTGTTCAACCCTGCGTGTTCCAGACCTCGAATGATCGGCTCCGCGACCGAAGCAGGCGTAGATACGTAGAACAATCGGTTCGCGCTCGATCCGCTCTTGCGCATCTGCTCCAGTCGTTCCCGCAACTTGGTATGGAACTCCGGCTCATTGGGGTCTCCGACCATGTATTGCAGCCGGGACTCGAATGTCATCCAGCGCCAGTCGTCGAACCGCTGCGTTTCCTTGGACTCGGCTGCCGCTTCTCGCATGCGCGTACGAAATTCCTCATTGGTCATGTGGGTACGGCCAACTCCGAGCACGTCGAAGTCGCGGTCCATGCATCCCACGCACCCCAGGTCGTAGAGCGCTGGAATCAGTTTGCGCCTCGTAAGGTCGCCCGACGCTCCGAATATGACGATCACACAAGGGTGAGCTTTAGGAAGCGAAGGTACTGGGAATTTCTGTTGCGGTTCGGCATGGACGATCGTGGTCATTGTGCTCCTGGTTCCGAGTTAGTCGGTTCGGCTAAGCCGCCGCCTGCGATAGCCACTGTTCCATCTGGCGATGATCGACCACGCCGGCCTGCTGCACGACTGGTTGACCACCGCTGAATACTACGAAGTTGGGGATTCCACGAACGTTGTAGCGAGCAGCCAGTTCCGGATACCGCTCGGTGTCCACTTTGAGCACGATCGCGCGGCCGGAGAGGTCTGCAGCTGTGCGAGACACCTCCGGTGCGGCGATCCGACACGGCCCGCACCATGCCGCCCAGAAATCGACCAGTACTGGAACGCGAGAATTCGAGATCACTTCGTCGAATAGCGCGGGGTCCGCTTCCAGTGGTGTACTGCGGGGCGGCAACGGTGCCTTACACTGGCCGCAGCGGCCGCTATCCGACAAGTGCTTCGCAGGAATCCTGTTCTTCTGCCCGCAGGACGGGCAAGTTACGACAACCGGCATAAGGACACCTCAACGCTCGTAACAGCGTTTGATTGAACGGAGTCGCAAGAGGTTTCAGCCCCGGCGGATTCTTATGACAGGCGAGAGGTTACGAAGCACCCGCAATCGTTAACTACTTGTTGGCAACTCTATGACTATCTCCAGGCCGCCGGCATTGCGCGCGACCACACTGCCTCCGTGCAGACGAACGGTTCTTCTGGTAATTGCGAGTCCCAACCCTGTCCCTCCGGTTACACGTTCGCGCGCGTCGGCAAGACGATAAAACGGGCGGAATAGGTTCTCCAATTCGTGATCTGGAACACCTGGACCGTGGTCACGCACCGTGATCATCGCTTGCTCTGCATTGCACTGCAACGAAACCTCCACATCAGTGCCCGGAGCTGTGTAGCGCACTGCGTTGCGTACCACGTTTTCGACCGCGCTTCTCAGCAAATCCGGGCTACCCATTACGACGCAGTCGTCGTTTGATTTCAGCACAACGTTGCAATTGCGCTGTTGGGCTTCGAACTGCGCGTCGGCAACCACTTCTTCCAGGATTTCGGACACACTGACTTCCACCTTTTCAGGTGGTGTTGATGCAGCGTCCAGCCGGGCCAAAGTCAGCAGCTTGCCGATCATGTCGTTCAAGCGCTCCGATTCACGCTCTATCCGGTCAAGGGAACTTGTGGCTTCGCTTCCGGCGCGCTGTCGCGCCAATCCCAGCGCAACCGTGAGGCGAGCGAGCGGCGAGCGGAGTTCGTGCGATATGTCGCTGATCAGCTGCTTTTGCGCACCCACCAGCGACTCTATCCGGTTCGCCATGCGGTTGAAGTCGGCCACCAGTTCACCGAGTTCGTCCCTGCGTCGCTCCATGTCCGCTCCGGCGCGGGCGCTCAGGTCTCCTGCCGCGATCTGCCGCGCGGCGGTTCGCAGCCGAAACATCGGAGCCGTCAGGTAACGCGTCAGCAGGTAACAGATCACCAGGGAGATGACGATCGCCACCAGCCACCGCACCAATTGCATCGTCGTGCTCGGACGAAACGCAGCAAAAGGTCCACGCGGGAATTCAGCCACAAACACATAGGCGCGGCCGGAAGGTCCCAGCGCGCGGCGTGCCGACCACGCCGTCGTTACCTTCACTTCGAATTCTGCTTCGTGATTTTCGGCGACGTGGACTGCGAGCTGGCTTGCCGTCGCCGTCGGCTTCCCGATGATCAACTCTCCGTGGTCGTCAAACAGGGAAGCACGGATGTTCGTGCTCGACTCAAGCCGCTGTAGGTAATTCGCCAGCCCGGTCGGGCCATAGCGGTCGATCTCTTCGGCGCATGCCTGCGCATAAAGCCCGGTAGCTTCGCCCACCATGGCCCGCCAGCGCGAAACCACCACCTCTGGCTGCAGATTCCACGTAACGACCCAAGCCAGTCCCACTAGAACGACCGTAAGCCAGAACCACAAGAAGATCTTGAGGAAGAGGCTTCTCATGGGCGCGGAGTCTCCCTCGACTCCTCGGGACGGGCGTAGATGTAACCGACTCCCCGGATCGTCTTTATGCGCTCATCACCGTCAGCCTGCGGACCGAGTTTGCGCCTGATCTTGCTCACGTGCATATCGATGCTGCGGTCGTACGCCATGAATTTCCGCCCCAGCACGTCATTCGCAATCTGTTCGCGCGTAACGACGTGACCCGCTGCACGCATCAGTATTTCCAGCAGGCTGAACTCCACCGACGTCAGTTCGACCGGTTCACCCGAACGGCGCACGGTTCGCGATGCCGGATCAAGCGTCACTTCACCGATAGTGATTTTCTGCCCTGCGGCGGTTTCCGTTGAAACCGTCTGCTGTGAGCGCCTGAGGATCGCGCGTATTCTCGCGAGCAATTCGCGAGGATTGAAGGGCTTGGGCAGGTAATCGTCGGCCCCAATCTCCAACCCCACGATGCGGTTGACGTCATCTCCCCGGGCTGTCAGGATGATAACTGGTACCTGTGTCTGTGCTCGCAACCGTCGGAGCACTTCCAGTCCGTTCATGCCGGGCAGCATGACGTCCAGCACCACCAGCACGTGTTCGCCCGAGAGGGCGCGGGCAAGGCCCTGCTGACCGTCGTGCACAGCCTCGATGTCAAAGCCCTCTGGGCCAAGGAACTCGGCTACCAGCTCGCAAAGTTCTACGTCGTCATCGACGATGAGAATTCTTTCCATTTTTCAACTTACGTTTGTACCACCAACGCCAGCCATAGGCGTGTAAAAAAGTGTCAACCGCGAACACCCGTCGCCGCAAGGAAACTTTACTTTTCCGCGTCTATTCTTTACTACAACGCATTTCGCGCCGTGTTTCAATCAACAGGGGATGGGGGGCAAGCTTCAGGAGTAGCGATGAAGAACAAATACTTAGTTGGAGCACTCTTGGGTGTTCTGCTCGTGGGCCTCGGGACCGCGCTGTACGCCCGTGCGCAATGGTCTGGCTTTGGCGGACACAGGGGCGGAGAAAGACTGATGGCGCACCTGACGCGCAAGTTTGACCTGACTACGGCCCAGCAAACGGAAGTGAAACAGATGTGGGAATCGGAAAAGCCGGCAGTCACCCCACTCGTTCAGCAACTTTCTCAGCTGAACAAGCAAATGGCACAGGCCACGGCCGGCGGGTCTTACGATCAGGCCAAGGTCGCCGCGATCGCCAACCAGGAGTCACAGGTGATTTCGCAGCTCATCCTCGAAAAGGAGAAGCTGACTTCGAAGTTCTACACTCTGCTGACGCCCGAGCAGCGCATCAAGTTTGACTCGATGCAGCAGCGGCGACTGGAACGGATCGACCGCTTCGTGCAGCACCTCACCACTGAACAGTCGAAGTGACTCAATGAACCGAGAAGGCGGTTTCTGACCGCCTTTTCGCTTCCCACTTCACTTGCGTGTCTCTTGCGTGGCATACGGTCCGTAGATCACCTGTGCCAGTGACTGCAGCGCCGGTTCAAACTGGTTTGGTGCAGTAACGAAAGCTACCCGCCCGCCCGTGTAGTTCGCCAGCGATTCCAGCGCATAATTGTTCTGCGCGCCTGATCCCACGCCAATGCAGTAGATCCTCACGTTGTTGATTTCAGACGCAAGCTGCGGGGAAGACTCTCGGCTGCCGCGGTTCTGTCCATCCGAAATGACCAGCAGCACCTGGTTCCTGTTCTTCGCGATTCGCTTCAGATGCCCGGCCGCAAACGCCACTGCATCATAGAGTGCGTTGCCGAAATCTGGCTTCACCTCGTCTACGGCGCGTTCGAGCAATCGATAGTTCTGAGTCAGGTCCTGCTCGAACGCCAGTTGGTTCCCGAATGCGATCACAAACGCTTCGTCGTTCTGCCGAAGTCGTCTCACCACGTCGCTGAGGCCCTGGACTATTTCTCGGCGGTCTTCCTGTTTTATTGAGGCTTCCAGCAGTATCCCTAAAGAGACAGGTTCGCCCGGCGGAAACGGAGTCAGATGTCGCGGCTCTATTTGCGGCACTCTCGCCGCCTTCGTGTCGGCGGGTTCCCGGCTGATTGCCTCCTCCAGCTTTCTTTCTCCCTCGGCCATCTTCCCGGGCCGCTTGCCCCGAGCAGCGGACGTCGTCCCAGCGCTCCGGGTTTGCTCGCGCTTTGAAGTCGGCTTGCTGCCCGTGAGTGGCGGCACATCGAAGTTGACCAATGCGATGTGGGGTAGGTCGCTGCGGAACTTAGGGCTGTTGAGGGCTGTCCGTGCCACATCCAGATACCTGTTCCAGTCAGTTGCCGTGCCTCCGGCGGCCTGGTAGCGCCTGAGTGCGTAATCGGAGATTCGACTTGCCTCGGCCGTGCGTTGTGCCAGCACCACCGCGAGTGCAAGTTCCTGGAATGCCGCTTGCGACTGCCCGTCCTTTTCCAGATCTACCATCGCGAGCGCGTACGCCCAAGTGCCGTTCTTCGGCATCACGGACAGAGCGCGTTGCAGGTAAGTGCGAGCAGACTCAAAATCTTTGGCCCCGAAATATGACATGCCAGCAGAGCCACTCAGCAGTGCGTACGTCCATCTTTGCAGCTGTGCGTACTCGGGTTCAGGCATATCTTGCGGCCTGTGCATGCGCTCGACGCTCCGCAACGCCGTCGCAAGTTTCTCCGCCTGCTCGCGCTGCCCAGAGCTCGATTTTGACTGGGTGATTCCGGCTCCGCTCTTCAGAACAGCCAGGGCGAGCGGGTTGGCCTCATCAACGGACTGGAGTTCGCGTGCTGCCTGCCCCGCCTGCTGCGAATTGCTGTGCGCATACTCCCACACCAGCACTTCGAGTGCATCCAGTCTGATCGGATCCCCATTTGCTCTTTGCAGCACGTTCTCAAGGGCAGCGATCCGTGGCGGGCCGGCAGGCTGGTTCACTGCCTGACGGTAAAGTTGCTCCAGCGACATGGACTGAGCCAGGGCCGTGCTTGCCGTCAGGCTCACCACGCTCACCCAAAGGACTGTCATGAGCTTCTTCGCAACCGGGATAGACGGGCAGAGTGCCCCGGCGTACATGAACCGTGCAAGAGCTGAGAGGCTCCTGAATGGCATAGGACTCCTGGCTTTCGTTTGCGCTTACTTGGCAAGGTTAGATGCAAACTGCTGGAGAGGGCTGCCGCGGGATCAGGAACGCTGCCGTATGCGCTACAAATCTTTACTCTGCCTTGACTTACTCTTTACGCCCCCCTTGCGCCCAGCGTGTTCAAATCAGTAGCGGTAAAAGGGCGGCGGCCCTAAAACCTGCATCCCCTCAAGCCTCCAGGACCGCCGCCCGTCCCGCTGAGGTCTTCAATGAAATACTTGAAAAGCAAATGGACGTTGCTTGTGGCACTCGTGCTCGGGGTTGCGCTTCTTGCTGCCTTCAACTTCAAGAGCAGCGACAAACCGAAGTACTTCACGGCCAAGGTCGACCGCGGCGACATTCACGACGTCGTGGAATCAACCGGCACGATTGACGCAGTCACCACCGTGCAGGTCGGTTCGCAGGTTTCGGGAACGATCGCGAAGCTTGATGCCGACTTCAACTCCCGTGTCAAGAAGGGCGAGATCGTTGCCGAAATCGATCCTTCGTTGTTCGAAGGGGCATTACTTCAGGCCAGGGCTGACCTGCAGGACGCGCAGGCAAATCTCGCCGCTGCCAAAGCTCAATTGCTTAAGGCGAAGGCCACCGCAGTTCAGGCTGCTGCCGACTACAACCGCAATGCCGCACTTGCCAAAGAAGGCGTAGTGAGCAGCCAGGCGCTCGATGCCGCAAAGGCTACCAACGACAGTGACGCTGCCGCCGTAAACGCAGCTGCAGCCCAGGTTACGCAGGCTGCTGCCCAGGTGCAACAGAAGGCAGCTGCCGTCAAAGTAGCGCAGACTAACGTCGACCACACCATCATTCGTGCGCCTATCGACGGCGTCGTGACGGCGCGCAACGTAGATGTGGGTCAGACCGTGGCCGCATCTCTGCAAGCGCCAACCCTGTTCAACATCGCGCAGGATTTGACAAAGATGCGGGTGTACGCAAAGACCGACGAGTCTGACGTGGGCCAAATGAAGGTCGGACAACCGGTCACGTTCACGGTAGACGCGTTCCCGCGCGACACGTTCAAAGGTCAGGTTGTTCAGGTCCGAATGAACCCGACCACCGTTCAGAACGTGGTGACCTATGACACGGTCATCGAATTCGACAATCCGCAGGGCAAGCTGTTCCCGGGCATGACCGCCTACGTAACAATCCCGGTTGCAAATGCAACGAACGTAGTCAAGGTTCCCAACAGCGCATTGCGCTTCACCCCTGCCGTATCGCCCGAAGAACTGCGCTCGCTATACGCACAGCAGGGAATTAAAGCGAGAGGGAATCGCGCACAGAACTCCCAATCCAAAGCGCTTTCCGATACTGCCGTGGTCTGGAAGGTGGTGAACGGCAAAGTTCAGCCGGTGCAGGTCAAGACCGGCATCACCGACCACACGTTTACCGAGGTGGCTCAGGTCCTCGCCGGCACCCTTGAGCAGGGTGACCAGTTGGCCACAGGCTCGGCGAATAGCCAGCAGAAAACCGCTGGCGCATCCCCTGGCGGACCGTCGCCCATGATGCGTGGCGGAGTGGGCCGGTAAGGAGTCGCTATGTCACTCGCAGTTGAAAGCGTTCTGAGCCAAGCGGCTTCCAGTGTGGTTACGAACACCGTCATCCGAACGGAGGACGTGCACAAGTACTACGACCTGGGCGAAACCAAGGTCCACGCCCTGCGCGGAATCAACGTCGAGATCCGGACCGGAGAGTTTGTCGCCATCATGGGATCAAGCGGCAGCGGCAAGTCAACATTCATGAACCTGCTGGGCTGCCTCGATAAGCCGACGAGCGGCAAGTACTTTCTGGCCGGCATCGACGTTTCGCAACTCGACAAGAAGCAGCTTGCCGAGATCCGCAACCGCAAACTTGGATTCGTTTTTCAGGGCTTCAATCTGCTCTCGCGCACCACGGCCCTGGAGAACGTCGAACTACCGACCCTCTACGCCAGGCTTCCGCAGCAGGAACGCCTGGCGCGTGCGAAGAAGGCGCTGACCATGGTGGGTCTTGGCGATCGCATGGAGCACTTTCCGTCACAACTTTCAGGCGGACAACAACAGCGTGTGGCGATTGCTCGCGCGCTCGTGAACGAACCGTCGATTCTGCTCGCAGACGAGCCCACGGGCAATCTCGACAGCAGGACTTCGGTCGAGATCATGCAGATACTTCAGGACCTGAACGATCAGGGCCTGACTATCGTGCTTGTGACCCATGAGCCTGACATTGCGCAGTTTGCGAAGCGCATGATCGTGTTTCGGGACGGCAGAATTCGCCGCGACGAGCACGTCGGCGATCGTCCTCGCGCGGCGGAAGTCCTCAAGAACATCCCGAATGTGGACGAGGACTGAACATTTTCCGGGGAGGTTCCCGTGCACCCCAGAGATGCTGTTCGGGAATGAATTATGGAACTGAAGGCAATCTTACAAATCGCGCTGAAGGCCCTGTCGCGGAACAAGATGCGATCGATCCTCACCATGCTGGGCATCATCATCGGTGTCGGAGCGGTCATCGCGATGGTCGGCGTTGGCCAGGGTGCGCAACGAAAGGTTCAGGATCAGATCGCCGCAATGGGCACGAACCTCCTGTTCGTTTCCAGCGGCAGCGTGAACCGTGGCGGTCTGCACGTGGGCGCGGGGCAAACCAAGACCCTCGTCTACGACGACATGAAAGCTATCGTCCGCGAGATCCCCACCGTGGCCGAAGCGGCGCCCGGCAGCACCTCTGGAGCGCAACTCGTGTGGGAGAACCAGAACTGGGCCACTCGTGTCACCGGAACCGAACCGCAGTACCTCGCCATCCGTGCCTGGCCACTTGCGGGAGGCGCGAATTTCACGGATGAAGACGTTTCGCATGCGGCCAATGTTGCGCTCATCGGCAACACGGTAAAGCAGAACCTTTTTGGTGCCGTAGAGCCGGTTGGACAGACGATCCGCATCGGCAATCTCCCGTTCCAGGTCGTCGGCGTGCTCGCCGCCAAGGGGCAGTCTGGCATGGGGCAGGATCAGGATGACACCGTTATCGTCCCCATCACGACGCTGCAGAAAAAGATCACCGGTCAAGACTGGTTGCAGTTCATCATGGTCTCTGCAACTTCGCAGCAGGCCAGTTATGCGGCTCAGAACCAGATAACTTCGCTGCTCCGCGATCGTCATCGCATCCGTCCTGGGCAGGATGACGACTTCATGGTCCGCAATCTGGCCGACGTCGCCGACCTGGCCGATCAGCAGGCACAGGTCATGACCATGTTGCTGGCGTCCATCGCCGGTGTCTCTCTCATCGTCGGCGGTATCGGGATCATGAACATCATGCTTGTTTCGGTCACCGAGCGTACGCGCGAGATCGGCATACGCATTGCCATAGGCGCAACCGAAGAGGACGTTCTGCGCCAGTTCCTCACCGAGTCTGTCGTCCTGAGCCTTATCGGCGGTGCAGTCGGAATCTTTTTCGGGGGCGGCACTTCGCTGATCATCACGAAAGTGCTTGGGTGGGCCATCCTCATATCGCCGCTGGCAATCGGAGCGGCTGCGGTTTTCTCGATGGCTGTGGGAGTGTTCTTCGGCTACTACCCGGCCAGAAAGGCCGCGCGGCTGGACCCGATCGAGGCTTTGCGCTTCGAGTGAGTCAAAAGTTTCGTGTCACACGTCCATTGCGGGACGGGGATCGTCTGCCCCGTCCCTTTTTTTTCGAGCGGTTGTTTTCCCCAAGTGTTTGTCATTCCGAGCGAAGCGAGGAACCTCTACGCGCGCTGCGATCGCGGTGCCGTTGACGACGAACGCCGACGTCGTCCTTCACTTGTTCCGTCGCGGACGGCTGATCTCGTACAGGTCGAATGCTCCGCTCGAGTAGATTCTCGTGCCTATCCTGTCCAACTCCGGACGGAACCGCGCGACGTTGTACGCCCACACGTAGTCGTAGTTGCGGTGTACGGCGGGCCAGTCCACGTCGGAGTCTTGGTACGCCGAGTCCCAGAAGGCATCCGGGCTGTAGACGTCGTAAGTGATGCGCATCGGCGTTTGGCCCGGCAGATCGAACAGGTAAGGCGAGAAGGCCCCTCGTTCAATGACCGTCCACGCGGAAAAGTGCTCGTACGGCCATCGGTTGGGATCTTCTTCCTGCCGTGGTTCCACGATGGGCAGCACCATAGACCCCGGCTTGATCAACTGCACACCACGCCCAATTGCAACCAACTCCGGCTGTTCGGCACGAAATGTTCGGGCTATCGTCGTAATCCGCGCCACGAACAAAACCAGTGCG